>NZ_JAUYOJ010000222.1 GCF_030697925.1 Phenylobacterium sp.
CGGGTCATCGTCACCGAGATCGACCCGATCTGCGCCCTGCAGGCGGCCATGGAGGGCTACGAGGTCCAAACCATGGACGACGTGGCCGACAAGGCCGACATCTTCGTCACCGCCACCGGCAACAAGGACGTGCTCACCGTCGACCACATGCGTCGGATGAAGAACAACGCCATCGTCGCCAATATCGGCCACTTCGATTCTGAAATTCAGATCGCCGGCCTGAAGAACTTCAAGTGGGACGAGATCAAGCCGCAGGTCCACCACGTGGAATTCCCGGACGGCAAGAAGATCATCGTCCTGTCCGAGGGCCGCCTGGTGAACCTGGGCAACGCCACCGGCCACCCCAGCTTCGTGATGAGCGCCAGCTTCACCAACCAGACCCTGGCCCAGATCGAGCTCTGGACCAACGCGACCAAGTACGAGACCAAGGTCTACACCCTGCCCAAGCACCTCGACGAGAAGGTGGCCATGCTGCACCTCGGCAAGCTGGGCGCGAAGCTGACCAAGCTCTCCAAGGAACAGGCCGACTATATCGGCGTGCCGGAAACCGGCCCGTTCAAGCCGGATCACTACCGCTACTAGGATGATGTAAGGGGAGAGGATGCCGCTCGCGCTGATCCTCTCCTCCTATGTCGCCGCCGACCGGATCGGCGGCGGGGCGCAGCAATTCGCGCTCTGCGCCTGCGGGATCGATCCGGTGCTGGTCCCCACCGTCCTGTTCGGCCGCAGCCCCGCCAAGGGTGGCCGGGGCAAGGCGGTGGAGCCCGACCTCTTCCACGACCTGCTGAACGGTGTGGAAGCCGAGGGCCTGTTCGGCCTGGCCGACCTGGTGATCTCCGGCCATTTCTCCAGCCCGGAGCAGGTGGCGCTCGCTTGCGAGACCATCGCCCGGGTCCGCGCCGCAGGCCGCGCCGGCGCCTATCGGCCGACGCCCATCGTGGTGGTCGACCCCGTTCTTGGGGACATGACCAAGGGCCTCTATGTGAAACCGGAGGTCGCCAAGGCAGTGGCCGAAGACCTTGTTCCCCTGGCCGACTGGATCACGCCCAACCTCTGGGAGCTCTCCCATCTCACCGGCCGCGAGATCGCCGATGCGGCCGGCGCGATCGAGGCGGTGCGGGCGCTCGGCAAGCGCGCCCTGGTCACCTCCGTCCCGGCCGGCGAGGGCGAGATCGCCATGGTCTTCAGCGAGCCTGCGGGATCGACCCTGTTCGCCCACGCGCGCCGCGACGGCGTGCCCAATGGGACCGGCGACCTGGTGACGGCCCTGTTCGCCGCCGGTCTGGTCGAAGGGCTCCCGGGCCCCGCCGCCGCCGAGCGCGCCGCCCGCGCCGCGGCCATGGCGGTGGAGGCCGCGCGGGACTGGGGCGCGGTCGAACTGCCCATCGTCGCCCTGGGCGCGCGGCTGATGCGCCCGCAGGCGGACCTGCGTATAGAACCCCTCGTCTGACGCGGAGCGCCCATGGTTGAAATTCACGGCTACGCAACGGACGGCTTCGACGCCGTGCGCGACGCCTTCGCCGCCAATTTCGAATCCGGCCAGGAGCTGGGCGCGCGCTTCACCCTGGTCAGGGCCGGCGAGACCGTGGTCGATCTCTGGGCCGGCCACGCCGACCGCAAGCGCACGAAGCCCTTTGACGAGAAGACCCTGACGCCGGTGTTCTCCACCACCAAGGCGGTGGCCGCCCTGCTGATCGCCCGCCTCGTGGACGCCGGCAAGCTCTGGTACGACCAGCCCGTCGCCGAGGTGTGGCCGGCGTTCGCCCAGGCGGGTAAGGCCGCCATCACCGTCGAACAGGTCATGAGCCACCAGGAGGGCCTCTCTGGCTTCCCGGACGAGATGGACCCGGCCCTCTGGTTCGACTGGGACGCCATCTGCGCCCGGCTCGCCGCCATGGCGCCGCTCTGGCCCCCTGGAACCGCCAGCGGCTACCACCCGATCACCTTCGGCTATCTGGCGGGCGAGATCTTCCGGCGGGTCGACGGCCGAACCATGGGCGCGGCCTTGCGCCAGGACCTGGCCGAGCCCTTCGGCCTGGACGTCTGGATCGGCCTGCCCGATTCCGAGCACGATCGCGCCGCCGACCTGCAACGGCCGAGCGGCCTCCCGAACTTCGGCGAGGTGAACGAGGCCACCCGCGCCGCCTTCCTCACCCCCTGGTCCTCGCCGGCCGGCCGCGGCCAGGCCGAATGGCGTCGGATCGAGATCCCGTCGGCCAACGGTCACGCCACCGCGCCGGCGCTGGCGCGGTTGATGGGGGCGCTGGCCAATGACGGCTGGCTCGACGGCGAGGTGATCCTGTCGCCCGCCCTGATCGCCGAGGCGGCGCGCGAACGCGTCCGCGGCCAGGATCTGGTCCTGCCCTTCGAGATGAGCTGGGGGGCGGGCTTCATGCGCAATGCGCCGGTCAAGGTCTGGGGACCGGGCGAGGAAACCTTCGGCCACTCCGGCTGGGGTGGTTCCTGCGCCTTCGCCGATCCGAAGGCGAAGCTGGCGGGCGCCTATGTGATGAATAAGCAGTCCACCGACCTGCTGGGCGACGGCCGCCCCAAGCGGCTGATCGAAGCGGCCTACCGGGCACTTTGACAGTGCGCTGTCATCCCTTCCCCTGGACCACGGTTTCGCCCCGCGCCTCCTTATAGGCATTGGAGATCAGGTCGCCGGTGAACACCACGGCCAGCACGAAACGCAGCCAGGGATCGTCGCCCGCGAAGGCCTTGCGGATCGGCTCAAGGTCGAGGCGTTTGCGCACCTCTTCCAGAGGTACGCCGGCCTTGGCCAGGAGCGCGACCTGGGCGCGGACGCGCTCCAGGGCGGCGATCAGCCGGTCGAGATAGGCCCGATCGGTCTGGGGCGCCCCGTGGCCGGGGACCAGGACCTTGAAGTCGTAGGCCTTCAGCTTGCGCAGCACCTCGACCCAGTCGCCCGGAAAGGTATGGGCGGCGTAGGGGATCGGGGCGACCACGATGTCGCCGGCGGCCAGCACCCGCTGCCTCGGCGCCCAGACCACTACGTCACCGTCTGTGTTGGCGCGGCCGAGATAGGCGATCTCCACCGGCGCGATCTCGTCGGCGAGATTGATGCGGCTCTCGAAGGTGAGGTCGGCGGGATGGGGCTTGAGGTCGGAATAGGCCTCGACCATGGCCGGGCCCGCCTGCGCCGTGCGCCGCCAGCCGTCGCGCAGGGCCTGGGGCAGCTTGGCGTCTTCGGCCCGGGCGGCGGCGAAGGCGGCCATGTCGCCATAGGACTTCGCATAGGTGGCCACATAGGCCATGGGCGGCCCGGTCATGTTCTCCCGGGTGCGGGTGCTGGAGACGATCTGGACGCCCGGCCAGGCGGCGCGGATGGCGCCGGCCCCCAGGTTATGGTCGCCATGATAGTGGGTGTAGACCAGCCAGGTCACCGGCTTGCCCGTCAGCTTGCGGATCTCGGCCACCACGGCCTGGCCCGAGACCGGCGCCCCGCCGGCGTCGACCACCACCAGGCCCCTGGCCTGTTCGATCACCACCACATTGCCCTCGAAGGGCGGGTCGGTGACCGCGGGCTTAGCGATCAGCCAGATGTGGGGGGCGACAGCGTAGGTCTGGCGGGCGAAGACCTGGGCCGGTGTCAGGGGCGCGGCCAGGCCCGGGCTCGCCAGGGCCAGGACGCAGAGCATCAGGATGGTTCGGATCATGCCAGCCTCCCGCGCCGAGGCTAAGCCCGTCCTGGCGCGGCGGCCTAGTTAAGCCTTCGTCATGCGACCGCGCTGAGCGCCCGCGCGCGGCGCCATGCGCCATAGGCGAACACCGACGCCCCGCCCCAGATGAACACAAAGGAGAGCGCCCGCAACGGCGTGAAGGCCTCGCCCTGGGCGACCCCGATGGCGAAGCTGATGGTGGGGGCGATGAACTGCAGGAAGCCGATGGCCGACAGCGGCAGGCGTCGCGCCGCCCAGGAGAACAGCACCAGTGGCACGGCGGTGATCGGCCCCGAGGCCAGCAGCCAGGCGGTGGTCGCGGGGTTTCCGAGGAAGTGCCCGCCGCCCTGCTGCTCCCGCCACAGGATGAAGGCGAGGCTGGGCAGGCCCAGGATCAGGCATTCGATGAAAAGGCCGGTCTGGGCGTCGGCGGCCACCTGTTTGCGCACCACGCCGTAGCCGCCGAACGAGAAGGCCAGCGCCAGCGAGACCAGCGGCAGGTGACCCAGGGCGAAGGCCTGGACGGTCACGCCGACAACGGCCAGGGCGATGGCGGCCTTGCCGATCCTGTCGATCCGTTCGCGGAACAGCAGCGCCCCGCAGGCCATGTTGACCAACGGATTGATGTAGTAACCGAGGCTGGTTTCCAGCACTCGGCCGGAGTTTACCGCCCAGATGAACACGATCCAGTTGGCGGTCACCAGGGCCGACGAGAGGGCGAGCCAAGCCAGCACCTTGGGCTGACGGAAGACGGCGACCACCTGGCGCCACTGGTGGGCCAGCAGCACGAAGATCAGCGCGGTCGGCGCGCTCCAGACGATGCGGTGGGCCAGGATTTCCCACGACCCCACCCCGAAGGCGCCGATCACCTGGATGGCCAGGGGGACGAATCCCCAGATCAGGTAGCAGGCGATGCCCGCCGTGAGCGCGGTGTTGGCGGGCGTCTTGGCCAAGGCGAGACTTTCTGGGGGCTCAGGGAAGGCGGGGCGTGTCGGCCTCCCGTTCCAGCCGCAGGGCGTTGGTGAGGATGCAGACCTGACGGTACTTACCTATGAGCATCAGGATTTCCAGCAAGGCCATTTCCGAGAATATTCGGCGGGTTTCGGACCACAAATCGTCGGCCAGCTCGCAGCGGTCCTGCAGGGCGTCGCAGAGGCGCAGGATCAGGGCGTCGCGGCCGGTCCAGGGATGGGCCTCGAAAGGCGCGGCCGTGGCGGCCACTTCGGCCTGGGTGAAGCCGGCCCGTTCGGCGAAATAGGCCACGTGGACGCCCCACTCGTAGTCCGACCGGTTGAGCGCGCAGACTCGCAGGATGGTGAGCTCCCGCTCCCGCAAGGAGAGGTGGCCGCGATCCAGCAGGCCGCCGTCCATGAAGCGGGCGAACAGCCGCTCGTCGCGGGCCAGGGTGCGGAACAGCAGCAGGTGCTGGCCGTTGAGCGGTGTCAGCTTGGCCAGTCGGCGTTGGACGGCTTCGGGGAAGGGTTCGGCGGCGGGCGCGATACGTGGCATGACGGGACTCCCGATGCTTGCTACAGGGACTGTAGCGCAGCGGAGATCCAATTGCTATGAAAACTGTAGCACCCGCGCCGGGCCGCAAGGTGCGCGGCTCGTCCACTGGCCGGCCGATCATGGCGGCGCTGGACCTGCTGGGCCGGCGTGGGGCCCTGCGCATCCTGTGGGAGCTGCGCGGCGATGCCCTGACCTTCCGCGCGCTGAGCGTCGCCGCCGAGCTGCCGCCCGGCACGCTCAACGCGCGGCTGAAGGAGTTGCGGGAGGCGGGCGTGGTGGGCGCGGACGAGGGCTACGCCCTGACTCCGCGCGGCCGGGAACTCCTGGCCGCGCTGAAGCCGCTGACGGACTGGGCTGCCGACTGGGCCTAGGCGATCGCCTTCATCTTGATCAGGCCGCGCTCGTGCAGCAGCTCGGCGATCTGCACCGCGTTGAGCGCCGCGCCCTTGCGCAGGTTGTCGGCCACGACCCACATGTTCAGCCCGTGTTCGACCGTGGTGTCGTTGCGGATGCGGCTGATGAAGACCGGGAACTCGCCCTGGGCCTCCTTGGGGGTCATGTAGCCCTTGTCGTGCCGCTGATCGATGACGATGACGCCCGGGCTCTCGCGCAGCAGGTCGCGGGCCTCGTCCTCGTCAATGGGGTCATGGAACTCGATGTTCACGGCCTCGGAGTGGCCGACCATCACCGGCACGCGGACGCAGGTGACCGTCAGCTTGATCGACGGGTCGATCATCTTGTGGGTCTCCATCCACATCTTGGCCTCTTCGTCGGTGTAGCCGTCCTCGTTGAACGCGCCGATGAAGGGGATGACGTTGAAGGCGATCTGCTTGGGGAACTTCTTGGGCTCGGGCGCGCCCAGGACGAAGATGCCCTTGGTCTGGTCCCACAGCTCGTCCATGCCTTCCTTGCCCGCGCCGGAGACCGACTGGTAGGTCGAGACCACCACCCGCTTGATACGGGCCCGGTCGTGCAGGGGCTTCAGCGCCACGACCAGCTGGGCCGTCGAGCAATTGGGGTTGGCGATGATGTTCTTCTTGGCGGCATAGCTGACATCGTCCGGGTTCACTTCCGGGACGATCAGCGGCACGTCGGGGTCCATCCGCCAGGCCGAGGAATTGTCGATGACGATGGGGCCCTGGGCGCCGATCTTCGGCGCCCATTCCTTCGAGAACGTGCCCGAGACGCTCATCAGCACCAGGTCGACAGTGGTGAAATCGAACTGCTCGACGTCCTCGCATTTGACGATCTTGTCGCCGAAGGAGACCTCGACCCCGATGGACTTGCGGCTGGCGATCGCGTGGATCTTGTCGACGGGGAAGTTCACTTCCTCGAGGATGTTCAACATCTCGCGGCCCACATTGCCCGTGGCGCCGACCACGGCTACCCGATAGCCCATGGCGGTCTCCTCTAGATGACTTGTCGCGGAGCGTCCCGTTACGCCCTGTGGTTCCCGGGCGCAAGACGAAGGCTTCCAAGGGCTTAGATAGTGCGCCCGTCTCCGCTTGGCACGGCGGTTGCGTCGGAGTTGGCGACATCAACCGGAGGACAGCCATGTCCGTCAACGGCCTCTCGCACGGAAAGCTCGCCATGGCGCAGATCGCGCCCCTCCCGGACCGCAAGCCGGCCAAGAGCGGGGATCCTACAGCCGTTGCCCAGCAACGGATCGCGGCCAAGCTGGACACCAACGGGGACGGCGCTCTAAGCGTCGCCGAGCTCGCCAAGCTGGAAAAGGGCGGGCACGGCAAGAATGGTCGCCCCGCCCAGGCGATTCTTGCCGCCCAGGCGACTTCGGCCGAGCCCGCGGCCATGTCGGCCGAGCCTCCCGCTGGCCGCCGCTTCGGTCCCAAGACCCTGGACGCCCTGATCAAGAACCAGACCGTCCCCACCCCCGAGAGCCTCGCCGAGAAGCTGGTTGCGGCCGTCGACGGCGACGACGACGGCGCCTTCAGCCTCGACGAACTGAAGGACGCCCTGCCGGGCAAGTCCGGCCAGGCCAAGGGCCGCGCCGCTCACGCCGAGCGCGCCTTCGACCGCCTGGACGGCGACGGGGATGGCAAGGTCACCGTGGCCGAGCTGGCCCTGGCGCTCGGCGCCACGCCACCCCCGCCGGTCGTGGAACCGCCTGCTCCGCCTGTCGTGGAGGAGACGCCTCCGCCGGTCGAACTCGCCGAGAACCCGCCGGTCGTCCCCGTTACCGACGAGGTCATTGACCCGCCGCTTCAGGAGCCCTCCGCTAACGGCTGACCTCGGCCCAGGAGCGCGCGATGACCGCGGACACCGGCATGCCGTTCTCCAACCTCATGGGGGTGGAGATCGTGGAACGTACGAAGGCGAGGGTGGTCGGCCGGCTGACGGTCCGCGAGGACCTCTGCACCGCCGACGGCATCCTGCACGGCGGGGCCTATATGGCCTTCGCCGATGCGCTCGGCGCCATCGGCGGGGTCATGAACCTGGCTCCCGGCGCGCGGACCACGACGCTCGAGTCCAAGACCAACTTCCTGGGCTCCGCCAAGGTCGGGACCTCGGTGCAGGGCGAGGCTACGCCCCTGCATATCGGCCGCCGCTCCAGCGTCTGGCAGACGAGGATCACCAACGTCGACGGCAAGCTGCTGTGCCTGGTCCTGCAGACCCAGATGACGATCGCCGACTAGCCGACCCCGATGTCCGCCGGTTTGACCGGGTTCAGCAGCGGCTCGCCGCGGACGTAGCGGCCTAGATTCTCCAGGAACAGCGCTTCGCCCCGCGCGCTCGTGAGTGCGCCGCGGTTGGAGGCGTGGGGGGTGACGCGGATTTTCGGGTGGTCCCAAATCCAGGAGTCCGCGGGCAGGGGCTCGGTCTTGAAGACGTCCAGCACCGCATGGCCGGGCTTATCGGCGTCGAGACCGGCGCGCAGGGCGTCCTCGTCCAGCAGTCCGCCGCGGCCGATATTGATCAGGATCGAGCCCGGCTTCATGGCGGCGAAGAAGCTGGCGTTCGCCAGGTCGCGGGTCTCGTCGTTGAGCGCGCAGGCCAGGACCACGACATCGGCCTGGGACAGGCGCGACGGCAGGTCGGCGATCGTCGACACCGCGTCGGCCAGGCCCTCGGCGCCGGGCGAGCGGCGCACCGCCTCGACGTGGGCTCCAAAGGCCTTGGCGCGGGCGGCGATCTCGCGGCCGATATTGCCGAAGCCGACGATCAGCCAGCGGCTCTGGCCCACCTCGCGAAAGTCCACCGGCTTCCAGTCATGGGCCGCCTGGCGGCGGGCCTGGGCGTCGATGGGATGCAGCAGGCTCAGCGCATGGATCACCACATATTCGGCGATGGCCGGGGCTTGGGCGCTGGAATTGGTCACCCTCAGGCCGTCGCGGGCCAGGGGCTTGAAGCTGGGATGCTCGACGCCGGCGAACACCGTCTGCACCCAGCGGGCGTCGGCGCTGTCGCGCAGCCGGCCGAAATACTCCCGGCGCTGGGGGCCGAAGGCTTCCAGGCTCAGCCACCAGACCTCGGGCTTGAGATCGGCCGGGTCGAAGGCCGCGCCGTTGAGGCTGAGGGCGCCATCGGGCTCCAACACCACCACATCGAGATCGGGTGCGACGGCGGGCAGCCGATCGGCGATGCGGTCGTAGGCTGCGCGGAATAGGAAGGCTTGCATGGCTTCGATCGTATCGACCGCCCGTCGCGGAAGCCAAGCGCGAACCTATTTGACAACGTTATGTCGTGCGCGCAGCCTCGCATCATCATGCTGAACGATCCCGTCTCGCGCCTCATCGCGGCCACTCATCGGGCCCACGACGCCCTGGTCAGTGCGGACGACAAGTTGTTGTCAGATCTCGGCCTCAGCCACGCCCGGGCGCGCGTCCTGGCGGCTCTGGCGGAGCAGGATGGGCCGCGGACGGTGTCCCAACTGGCCCGCGTCCTCGGCGTCGCCCGGCAGGGCGTGCAGCGGCTGACCGACGATCTGGCGACCGCCGGTTTCGTCGCCTTCCAGGACAATCCCGGTCACGCCCGCGCCAAGCTGGCGCGCCTCACGGAGGCCGGATCGACGGCTCATGCGGAGGCGGAAAGGCGCCGTGCCGCCTGGGCGGAGAGCTTGGGCGCGGGTCTGTCGCCGACCTGGCTGGAGATCGGCGGCGAGCTGCTGAGCCTGCTGCGCAAGCGCGCGACGGCCACGGCCAAGCCCTAGCCCGTAAGGGTTTGTGGACCTTGTCGAAGGATAGTTGACTCTGTCAATTAACTCGGGCGAACTGTCGGCGGGAGGCCCGCCATGCTGCTTCAGGACCCGGTCCCGGCCGTGCGCCGGTTCAACCGTTTCTACACCCGCCGGATCGGCGCCCTGGACGAGGCGCATCTGGGATCGCCCTACAGCCTGGCCGAGGGCCGGGTGCTGTACGAGGTCGCCCAGTCGCCCACCGGCGTGACCCCCAAGGCCCTGGCCGCCGCCTCCGGCCTGGACGCCGGCTATCTCAGCCGCATCCTCAAGCGGTTCGAGGGGGAGGGACTGATGGTCCGCGAAACCTCGCGCAAGGATGGCCGCAGCGTCTCCATCTGGCTGACCTCGGCTGGCATCGCGGCCTATAACGGCCTGCGCCAGACGGCGGAGGGGGCGGTCGAAGGGATCCTCGGCGGCCTGGCCACCCCGGAGCGGGCGCGGCTGGTCGACGCCATGCGCGAGATCGAGGGCCTGCTGGGCGCCCCGCCGCCCGGCGAGGTGATCCTGCGGCCCCATCGGGTCGGCGACATGGGCTGGGTGACCTGGCGCCACGCGATCTTCTATGCCCGCGGATATGGTTGGGGCGACGCCTTCGAGGCCTTGGTGGCCAGAATCGCAGCCGACTTCATCGAGAACTTCGACCCGGCGCGCGAGCGGTGCTGGATCGCCGAGCGGGGCGGCGAGATCGTCGGCTCGGTCTTGCTGGTCAAGGGCGACGGCGACCAGGCCAAGCTGCGCCTGCTGCTGGTGGAGCCGTCCGCCCGGGGGCTGGGTCTCGGCAAGCGCCTGGTGGCCGAGTGCGTCGCCTTCGCGCGGCAGGCCGGTTATGGCGAGATCACGCTGTGGACCCAGAGCATCCTCACCGCCGCGCGGGGCATCTACGCCGCCGCCGGCTTCGAGCTGGTGGATTCCACGCCGCACAACACGATCGGCGTCGACCTGATCGGCGAGACCTGGGTGCTGAAGCTGTAGGGGAGGCTTGACGGCCCCGGCGTCGAGCGGGCGAGGTGGCGGTCCCACTCTAGAGGATCCCGCTCATGAGGCCGCCCAACTTCATCGTCATCCTGGCCGACGACCTCGGCTACGGCGATCTCGGCTGCGACGGCGGCACGGTGATCCGCACGCCCAACCTGGACCGCATGGCGGCGCAGGGGGTGCGGCTCACCGACTTCTACGCCTCGGCCAATGTCTGCACGCCGTCGCGGGCGGGGCTGCTGACCGGCCAGTACGCCATCCGCAACGGCCTGGCCCACGAGGTGATCCAGCCGGCCGACACCACCGGCCTGCCGGTGGACGCGCTCACCATCCCCAAGGCCCTGGGCGAGGGCTACGTCAGCGCCCTGATCGGGAAGTGGCACCTGGGGCACGCCGCGCCGCATTGGCCGCCCATGGTCTACGGCTTCGACCGCTTCTACGGCCTGCCCTATAGCCACGATATGAAACTGCTGGCGCTGTTTGACAACGCCACGTCACCCATGACCGAGAGCAAGGCCGACTTCGCAAAGCTCACCGAATGGTTCTTCGGCCAGGCCACCGCCTTCGTGGAGCAGAACCGCGAGACGCCATTCTTCGTCCTGCTGGCGCTCACCGCGCCGCACATTCCCCTGAGGCCCAATCCCGACGACCTGACCGGCTCGCCGGGCGGCGCCTATGGCGAGGTGGTCGAGGAGATCGACCTCAATGTCGGGCGCCTGCTGGACCGCCTGAAGGCGCTCGGGCTCGACGAGGACACGATGGTGGTCTTCACCTCCGACAACGGCCCCTGGTTCGAGGGCTCGTCGGGACCGTTCCGCGACCGCAAGGGCGGCGGCGCCTGGGACGGCGGCTTCCGGGTCCCGTTTATCGCCCGCCAGCCCGGAACCCTGCCGGCAGGCGCCGTCAGCTCGGCGCTCTCCAGCAATCTCGACCTGCTGCCGACCTTGCTGGCTATGGCCGGGCGGGCGCCGGTGGGCGATCGCGAACTGGACGGGCGGGATATCTCGGGCGTGCTGACGGCCGGCGCGGCCTCGCCGCACGAGGAGATCGTGCTGTTCGACAACGCCCATGTGGCGGCCGTGCGCACTGCGCGCTGGAAGTATGTGGCGCGGTCCTATTACCGGACCCACGACGTCCCGCTGGACCGCTATCCGCTGCTGTTCGACATGGATGTCGATCCCGGTGAGAACTACAGCGTGGCGCTGAACTTCCCCGAAGCGGCCGTGGAGATGCGCGCACGGCTGGAGGCGGCCAGGGCCCGCTATGAGCCGCTGGCCAAGGCCTTCCCGCCGCACGTGGCGCCGGCCTCGGCGGCCGACCACCCCGACTAGGTCAGGAGCCTAGCGACGCTTCTGCTTGCGGGCCGCGTAGCGGGCGTCGAGAGCGGCCTTATGGGCGGCGCGCGTCTCCAGATCGCGGGACTCGCTGACGAAGGCCTCGATCACGGCCTTGCGGGCCTCGGCCTCGGCGGCGATCCGGCGCTTCTCTGAACGTTCGGCCTCGCGTTTGGCGCGCAGTTCGGCCAGTTCGGCGGCCTTTTGGGCGGCGCGGTCGGGGGCGACGGGGGCGGTGACGGTCGGCTTGACCTTCATCTTCGCCAGGAGGGCCTTCTTGGCCTCGAGGGAGGCGGCGGCGCGTTCGTCGAAACGGTTGTTCTTCAAGTCTCTCATGCGGGCGCTGACATGTGACATTCGGCGCGAAATTGCAACCGCTGCCGGGTGCGTTCCGTCGTCGCGCGCCGCCGTGTGGCGCCGATGCAAGTCGTCATAAGGCTGATCTAGAGCGCCGCCAGCACCGCGTCGCCCATCTCGGTGGTGGTGAGAGCGCCGCCCAGGTCGCGGGTGCGGGCGCCGGCCTCCAGGGCCTTCACCACCGCCGCATAGAGCCGGTCGGCGGCCTCGGCGCGGCCGAGCGACCAGCGCAGGGCCATCTCGAAGGATAGGATGGCGGCCAAGGGGTTGGCCAGGTTCTGACCGGCGATGTCGGGCGCCGAGCCGTGGATGGGCTCATAGAGGCCGGGTTTGCCGGGCAGGCCGAGCGCCGCCGAGGGCAGCATGCCGAGCGAACCGGTGAGCTGGGCCGCGGCGTCCGAGAGGATGTCGCCGAACAGGTTGTCGGTGACCATGACGTCGAACTGCTTGGGGTTCTTGACGATCTGCATGGCCGCGTTGTCGGCCAGGATGTGCTCCAGCTGCACATCGCCGAATTCGCGCCTGTGCAGGTCGGTGACCACCTCGCGCCACAGCAGGCCGGAATCCATCACATTGGACTTCTCCGCCGAGTGGACCTTGTTGCGGCGGCCGCGGGCCAGCTCGAAGGCCACCCGGGCGACCCGCTCGATCTCCATGGTGGTGTAGACCTGGGTGTCGACGGCGCGCTTGCCGCCGCCGGGGAGGTCCTCGATGAAGCGCGGCGAGCCGAAATAGATGCCGCCGGTCAGCTCGCGGACGATCATCATGTCCAGGCCCTCGACCACCTCGCGCTTGAGGGTCGAGGCGTCGGCCAGGGCGTTGAAGCACAGGGCCGGGCGCAGGTTGGCGAACACCTCCATGCCGGCGCGCAGGTTGAGCAGCCCGGCCTCGGGACGCTTGTCGCGCGGGGTCCCGGCCCACTTCGGACCGCCCACGGCGCCCATCAGCACGGCCTTTGCCGCCTTGGCCGCGGCGAGCGCCTCGTCGGTGAGCGGGACGCCGTGGGCGTCATAGCTGCAGCCGCCGAACAACCGCTCCTCAATCACGAGTTCCGGCGTGAGCGCCTCGGCCACGCGCCGCACCTGGGCGGTCACTTCGGGGCCGATGCCATCGCCGGGCAGGAGAAGCAGGTCGGTCATGAGGAGGGCCCTTGTCTGGCGGTCGCGTTGCGAGGCGACGTCCTAGGGGATGGAAGGGCCGACGGGAAGCCCGACGAGACAACACGGCTTGACCGTTAATCATATAAAGATATGCTTATATCATTATATCAATGAGGCTCGCCGATGTCCTTCGATGTGACCCTGGTCACCTATGAAACCCTGCCGGACGGCGGGACCGACGATCAACTCCTGGCCCAGGCCCTGAGCGCCACCGGCGCGCGGGTGCGGTTCGCGGTTTGGAGCGACCCGGCGGTCGACTGGTCGGCCGCGCCGGTGAGCGTGATCCGCTCGACCTGGGACTACTTCCATCGGATCGCGGAATTCGCCGCCTGGCTGGACCTGGCCGCGTCACAGACCCGGCTGGTCAACGCCCACCGGGTGCTGCGCTGGAACATGGACAAGCGCTACCTGGCCGATCTGGAGGCCCGCGGCGTCGCCGTAGTCCCCACCGTCTTCGTCCGCCAGGGCGAGACCGTGGACCTCGCCGCCCTTTGCTCGGACCGGGGCTGGGACGAGCTGGTGGTCAAGCCGACCATCTCCGGCGGCGCTTTCGGAACCAAGCGTTTCGCCGCGGGCCAGATCCCCGGCGAGGCGACCGCCCATCTGGCGGGGCTGACGGAAACCCGCGAGGCCATGATCCAGCCCTATCTCGCCGCGGTGGAGACCGAGCGCGAGCGCTCCCTGGTCTTCCTGGGCGGAAGTTTCAGCCACGCTTTCCTGAAGTCGGCCTTCGGCATCGACTATTCCGCCTCGGTCCTGCATCGGCCGAGCGCCGAGGAGCTCGGCTTCGGCCGCCGGGTGCTGGAGGCCGTCGGCGAGCCCGTGGCCTATGCGCGGGTGGACATCGTGCCTTCGGCCAAGGGCCCGCTGCTGATGGAGCTGGAAGTCATTGAGCCCAACCTGCTGATGGGCCTGGCCCCCGGCTCGGCCGAGCGCCTGGCCGGCCTGCTGCTGGGCTAAAGCGCGCGCTCGGAGGCCGTCTCATAGAGGGTGAGCCGGCGGTCGGAGACGCCGAACTCCGGCCAGTAGCTCCGCCAGGTCGCCATGTGCGGCGTCTGGAAGTGGGCGTCGAGGCAGGCCTGGTCGCGCCAGGCCTCGTAGACCCGCACCAGGCCGGGGTCGGCCACGTCCTGGGCGTAGGAATATTCAAGGCAGCCGTCCTCGGCGCGGCTGGCGGCCAGCATGGCCAGCATGTGCGGCCTGAACCGCTCCAGGTTCTCCGACGGGATCCGGACCGTGCCGGCGATGATGACGCTCATGCCTTTTCCAGCCAGGGCTGGCTGATGGCGCGCCGGCCTTCATAGACGTCGATGGAGGGCGCCTTCTGGAGGGTCTCGCCGATGGCGTCGAGGCCCTTCAGCATCTTCTCCTTGCGCTGCGGATCGATCTGGAAGGCGAAGGTCTTGCCCGAAGGGGAGATCACCGTCTGCTGCTGCAGGTCCACCGTGACCATGTGGTTGCCGCCCTTGGCCTCCTCCATCAGGTCCTGGACCTCGTCGGGCTTGAGCACCACGGGCAGCAGGCCGTTCTGGAAGCAGTTGTTGTAGAAGATGTCGGCGAAGCTGGACGAGATCACGCAGTCGATCCCGAAGTCCATCAGGGCCCAGGGGGCGTGCTCGCGCGACGAGCCGCAGCCGAAATTGTCGCCGGCCACCAGCACGCCCGCGCCCTTGTACTCAGGGCGGTTGAGGACGAAGTCCGGCTTCTCGCGGCCCTGCTCGTCGAAGCGCAGGTCGTAGAACAGGCCTTTGCTCAACCCCTCGCGCTCCACGGTCTTGAGGAACTGTTTCGGGATGATCTGGTCGGTGTCGATATTGGCCAGGGGCAGGGGGGCGATCTTGGCGTCGAGGCGGGTGAAGGCTTTCATCGGTCGGTCGTCTCGGCGTTTTGCTGGATCATCAGGGCGGGGGCGGCCGGCACGCCCGAGCGGACGGTGAACACCTTGGTGCCCGGCTTGCGGCCGGCGCGGACCTCGGAGACGTCGAAGCCGGCGGCGGCGATGCGAGCCTGGGCGGCGTCGGCGTCGGTCACCCGCCAGGCCAGGCCGCCGCAGCGGTCGGGAGCGTCGGAGACCGGAGCCTTGAGGCTGGCGCCCATCTCCACCACGGCGGACCCGGCGCGGAAGAAGAGCTGGCGAACGCCCCAGTCGGGGTTGGAGCGGTCGAGCCGCAGGTCGAGGCCCAGCCGGCCGGCATAGACCGCGACGGCGCGCTCCGGATTGGCGGTGTGGACCACCACGTGGTCGAGCAGTGGCGAAGCGGCGGCCTCGTCACCTACCGACTCCGACAGCGGCCAGGTCGAACCGTCCCGAGCCGGACCCACCAGCAGGATGTTCAGGCCGCCGGTGTCGGCGGCGTCGAGTGAGAAGTTCGTCCAGTAGCGCTTGCGGCCGTCGTCATGGGTCGAGCGGGTGGAGTGCGGCTTCACCGCCCCGATCCCGCGCCGGGTAACCAGGGCGTGGGCGGCCTCAGCGTCCGCCACCGTGAAGGCCATGGCCCAGATCCCCTCGCCATGGGTCTCGATGTGCCGGGCGATGACGCCGCCGAAGGCGCCTTCACCGGCCGGCGATATCACGTCCAGCGCCATGTTGCCGAGCTGGAACCAGGCGTGGCGCGCGCCGCCGTCGCCGCCGATCCAGTTGGGCGAACGGCCCAGCAGGGCGGTGTAGCCGGCGACCGCGGCGTCGAGATCGGTGACCGCGAGTGCGATATGGTCGAGGCCGGTGATCACCTGTTGGGTCCCGGATAGCCGCCGTAGGCGGCCTCGTTCTCTTCCTCTTCCTCGTCGTCCGGCCACAGAAGGCTGGCCGCCGCATATAGGAAGGCGGTGGTGTAGAGGATCATCAGCACCAGGAGCGCACCGTCGACCACGATCCGCCAGGCGCGCTGGCCGAAGGGCTTCAACACGTTCTTGCCGTTGACGGTCATGCCGATGACCTCGTTGCGCGAGAGGTATAGGTCGGCCTTCGCGCCCTTCGGCAGCCGCATCAGGGGGACGGCCTGGCCACAATTGGGCCGGCCGTAGCAGGGCAGGACATAGGGCTGGACGGCGTTGTCGAGTGTGAGCGCGTAGCGGGCGCGCAGGCCGCCGATGGCCTCCACCCGCTCGATCTCGCCGCTCGCCTTCTTCACGCTGCCGAAGTCGTTGAACAGGTTCGCGCCGAACGCCCACAGCCCGGCGATGATGAACGGCGCGCACATGGCCACCAGCGCCGCCTCCAGGGGGCGTTCGAACCGCTCGCGCTCGCCCAGGGCCAGCTGACTCTGACGCATGCGGACGATCACCGCGACCAGGCCCGCGCCGGCCACATAGAGCCCAACGGCGAGCAGCGGCGTCAGCCGCAAGCCGCCGACGTCGAAGCCCTCGACGATCCCGGTGAGGATGGCGATGGCCGCGCCGAGGCCCGCGCTGAGCACCGGAAGTCCGAACCAGAGCAGAAACCGGGCTCGCGGATCCATGTCAGAGGAACTCCCGGACGTCGACGATATGGCCGGCGATGGCGGCGGCGGCGGCCATGGCCGGGCTCATCAGGTGGGTGCGTCCGCCCCGGCCCTGACGGCCCTCGAAATTGCGGTTGGAGGTCGAGGCGCAGCGTTCGCCCGGCGCCAGGCGGTCGGGGTTCATGCCCAGGCACATGGAGCAGCCCGGCTCGCGCCAGTCGAAGCCCGCGGCCTTGAAGATGGCGTCGAGGCCTTCTTCCTCGGCCTGGGCCTTCACCAGGCCGGAGCCCGGCACCACCATGGCGCGGACGTGCGGCGCCACCAGGCGGCCGTGGAGGAAGGCGTGCTGCACGATCGCCGCGGCGGCGCGCAGGTCCTCGATGCGGCTGTTGGTGCACGAGCCGATGAACACCACATCGATCTTGGCGTCGCTGATCGGCTGGCCGGCGGCCAGGCCCATATAGTCCAGCGCCCGTTCGGCCGAGGCGCGCTTGTCGGGGCTGGCGAAGCTCTCGGGCGCGGGGACCGCGTCGGTCACGGCGATGACGTCCTCGGGGCTGGTGCCCCAGGTGACCAGGGGGGCGATCTTGCCCGCGTCCAGCCGCACTTCGCGGTCGAACACCGCGTCGTCGTCGGTATAGAGCGTCTTCCAGTAGGACAGCGCCATCTCCCAGGCGCCGCCCTTGGGCGCGGCCGGGCGGCCCATGATGTAGTCAAAGGTCTTCTGGTCCGGGGCCACCAGTCCGGCGCGGGCGCCGCCCTCGATGGTCAGGTTGCAGAGCGTCATGCGGCCTTCCATCGACAGCCCGCGAATGGCCTCGCCGGCGAACTCGATGACCGAGCCGGTGCCGCCGGCGGTGCCGATCGCGCCGATGACCGCCAAAGCGAAGTCTTTCGCGCCGACGCCGGGCGCCGGGGTCCCGTCGATGGTCACCCGCAGGTTCTTCGACTTCTTCTGGCGCAGGGTCTGGGTGGCCAGCACATGCTCGACCTCCGATGTGCCGATCCCCTGGGCCAGCGCCCCGAAGGCGCCGTGGGTGGAGGTGTGGCTGTCGCCGCAGACAATGGTCATGCCCGGTTGGGTGCGGCCCTGCTCGGGACCCACCACGTGGACGATCCCGTTGCGGATGTCGCCCATCGGGAAAAACTCGATGCCGTTGTCCTTGACGTTCCGATAGAGCGTCTGAAGCTGCAGACGGGCTTCCTCATCGGCCACGGCGTCGACGCCCAGGCCCTGGCCTTCGGTCGGGATATTGTGGTCGGCGACCGCCAGGGTGCGGTCGGGCCGGCGCACCGGACGGTGGGCCGCGCGCAGGCCTGCGAAGGCTTGCGGGGTGGTCACCTCGTGGATCAGGTGCAGATCGATATAGAGGATCGCCTCGCCGTCGGTCTCGTCGACCACGTGAGAGTCCCAGATCTTGTCGTAAAGCGTCTTTCCAACCATGAGCGGCATCTAGTTCCGTGAGGCGCCCAAAGTCCAGCAGCGGCAATTGCCGAGCGAGCCGGATCGGTTATTCATGCGGGCATGGCATCAACCGACTGGGACCTGTTCCAGACCCTGCACTCCGTCCTTGAGGCCGGCTCGCTCTCCGCAGCGGCCCGCGCGCGCGGGCTGACCCAGCCGACCCTTGGCCGTCACATCGACGAGCTGGAACGGCGGCTGGGCGCGCCGCTGTTCCTGCGCAGTCCGCGGGGCCTGATCGCCACCGACCTGGCCAATGAGCTTCGGCCCCACCTGGAGGACATGTCGTCGGCCGCCGCGGCGGCCCTGCGCGACGCCTCGGGCGCCGACGGGGTGGGCGGCACGGTGCGGGTCACGGCCAGCGAGATCATGGGCGTGGAGGCCATGCCGCGGATCCTCACCGAGTTCCGCATCGCCCATCCGACCATCGATCTCGAACTGGTGTTGACCAACCGCAACGAGGACCTGTCGCGGCGCGACGCGGACATCGCCGTGCGCATGGCCCGTCCGACGCAGAACACGCTGGTCGCGCGCCGGGTGGGCGAACTGCATTTCGGCTTCTACGCCACCGCCGACTATCTGGAGCGGTGCGGGGTCCCCAAGTCGCTCGATGACCTCGATGCCCACACCCTCATCGGCTACGACAAGCGCGACGTGACCGTGCCCGGGGGACTAGACATCGGCCGCCCGATCAGCCGCGAGATGTTCGCCCTACGCAGCGACAACGACAACGCTCAGTTGGCCTTCCTGCGGGCCGGCTACGGGATCGGGGTCTGCCAGCACCGGCTCGGCCGGATGGGCGGCCTCGTCCAGGTCCTGCCCGGGACCTTCGCCTTCAAGCTCGAGATCTGGATCGCCATGCATGAGAACCTGAAGGGCAGCAAACGCATGCGGCTGATGTTCGATCACCTGGTGGAGGGCCTCAGCGCCTTCTCCACGGAGGCCAACCGCGAGGTCGACCCGAGGCCTTCAGTATGAGCCGGCTGCCGAGCTTCCCGGTGACCGGCGGCTGCGCCTGCGGCGCCGTGCGCTATGAAGTCCTGGCGACGCCACCCGTTACCTTCGCTTGCTGCTGCAACGACTGCCAGACCCTGACCGGATCGGGCTTTAGCCTGGCCATGGCGGTGATGCGCGAGCATTTCAGAATTACCAAGGGCGAAGTCGCCACCTGGATCCGGAGGTCAGAGGCTGGGAACGAGATTCCGCAGAACATCTGTGCCCATTGCGGGGTGCGGCTCTACAGCGAGCCCTATTGGGGCCCGCAGACAGTGACGGTGCGAGCCGGCACCCTCGACGAGGCCGGCTGGGTGCAGCCGGCGGCGGCCTACTACCTGCGCAGCAAGGCGCCCTGGCTCGGCTTTCCGGAGGGCACGCTGCTCTATGAGACGGTTCCCGAGGACATCATGCCGGTGGCGCGTCGCTGGCGGGAGATTTGCGAAGGTTAGCTCGCGGGCCTCGTGCCAACCGTCCCCCGGCTCGTCATGGCCGGCCTTGTGCCGGCCACCCATAGACTCCGAAGTCGGTGATTTGCCCTCGACGGCTCGCGTATATGGGTCCCCGGGACAAGCCCGGGGATGACGAAATTGGGTGGGGCTTGGCGCCCTACCAGGTCTCCGCGAACGGCCGCACCTCGGCCAGGAAGCTCCAGGCGCTCCGCGGCTGCTGGCTGAGGTGGAAGACCTCGCCGGCGATGTCGGCCGGGGCGATGAAGTGGTCGTCCGGGGCGTCCTTGAACCGCTCGCGGGTCCAGGGCACGTCGATCACCGCGTCGATCACCAGATAGGCCACGTGCACCCCCTTGGGGCCTACGTCGCGGGCGATGGATTCGGCCAGGATGCGCTGAGCGGCCTTGGTGGGGGCGAACCCCGCGAAGCCGGCCTTGCCGCGCTGGGCCGAGGTGTTGCCGGTGACGATCAGCGATCCGCCCCCGGCCTCGATCATGGCGGGCGTCGTCAGCCGCGCCAGGTGCAGCAGGGCCATGACATTGACCTGGAAATTGGTCTCCAGGACCTTGGGGTCGATGTCCCGGAAGGTCCCGAAGGCGCCGCCGACGGCGTTGTGCACCACGGCCTTGGGCGCCCCGAAGCGGTCCATCAGATCGGTCACGGCGGCGGTGAGGGCGGCCGGATCGGAGACGTCGCAGGGAACGGCGAGGCTGTCCTCCAGCTCGGCCTCCAATGCCGTCAGCCGCTCGACGGTGCGGGCCAGCATGGCGACGCGGTAGCCGCCCTGGGCGAAGCGGCGGGCGATGGCGGCGCCGGTTCCGGGGCCGACCCCGGTGACGATGGCGAGCGGCTTCATGCGGCGACCTTCAGGGCTTGGCGGAGGAAATCGAGGCGGTCGTTGCCGAAGAACATCTGCTCGCCGACCATGAAGGTGGGCGCGCCGAACACCCCGCGGGCCTCGGCCTCGGCGACATTGGCGTTCAGGGCGGCCTCGGCGGCCGGGCTCTCGATCATGGCGGGGGTGACGCCCAGGCCGTCCAGCAGGGCGGCGAGGTCCTCGGCGGTGGCCAGGGCCGCGTCGCCGGCCCACATGGCGGGGAAGACTCGCGCCACGGCGTCGGCCGCCTTCGGACCGGCGGCGATCACGGCGCGCAGCAGCCGCCGGCCGTCGATCTGGCTCATGGCGGGGTTGGGCGACAGGGGCACGCCGTAGAGCGCGGCCCAGCGACCCAGGTCGGCGCGGGCATAGGCCTGCTTGGGCTTGCAGATGATTGTGGTGGGCACATTGCCCACCCGCTTCATCACCTCGAGGACGTCCATGGGTTTGAAGACGATCTCGCCGGGCAGGCCGGGGAACTGGCTGTGCGCCAGGTAGCTGTAGGGACTGCGGAAGTCGAAGAAGAACAGGGTGGCGCTCATGGCGCGGGCTCCTTGCGAGGGGACTGGGCGAAGCGGGCGCGGACCAGATCGTCGGCGCCGGGGCCGGGGCGAAGCTCGGCGCGGGGGCGGGGGACCGGCGCGCCGGTCTCGGAGTCGACCAGGGCGAGTTCCAGGGGGTGGCCGGTCTCGCGGTCGACCAGGACCACGGTCGGGGCGCCGAGCCCGTTCGTATCCCAGCGGTCGCCCCATTCGCGCAGGGCGGTGGTCACCTTCCAGAGGTCACGGCCTCTGGGGGTGAGCAGGTATTCAAACCGCGGGGGCCGCTGCCGGTAGGCGCGGCGCTCGACGATGCCGGCGGCCTCCAGGCGCTTCAGCCGCTCGGCCAGGGTGGTCGTGGGCATGCCGGTGGAAATCTGCAGCTCGTCGTAGCGCGAAACGCCCAGCAGCAGGTCGCGCAGCAGCAGCATGCCCCACTTGTCGCCGATGGCCTCCATGGCCCCGGCGATGGAGCAGGTCATTCCGGAAAAGGACTTGGCGCGCATGGGGGGTGTCTCAGCGGGGAGGGCAGCGCCCGGAGGCGCCGATCGGCGCATCTGGCGCGCGGATAGGGGGAGAATCTTCGGGATTCATAGACAGCTCGCTAGTAACTATAATAATAAGAGTGACTATTTTCGACGTGATGGCAAGCAGGCTTTTTCACCCGCCGCATGTGCGGGCGAGCGCGCGCGTTGGCTCGGGCCTTTAGCGGCCGGCGGTCGTCTGGGCGCGGTAGGTGTGAATGGGGCGAATCTCGACCGCCCAGCCGAACTGTTCGCCGGCGGACACCTGAGTGCTGGGGTGTTTGGAGGCTACGGCGATGGCCTCTTCAAAGTCGCGGGCCTCGATGACGAAGGCGTTTCCGATGAGCGCTTGGGACTCGATCACGCGGCCCTGGGTGACGCGCGCGACGCCATCCACCCTGCGGACGGATCTGGTTTCGACCTCGAGACCGAGGTCGACGAGCACCTGTCCGGTCGCGTGGAGATCATCGAGGTGCGGGCGGCACTGCGCCATGATGGCGTCGATCTCGGGTCTGGGGAGCGCGTCCATCTTGGCCGCATCGTAGTAGCCGAGGCAGAGAAACCTCATTCGATATCCTTTGTGTTGGAAAGGAGCCCGGCTTCCCGGGCTCAGGGTGCGCCATGCCGTGGTGCTTGGCTCAGTGCCCGTGGTCCGGCGACCCGTCCGACCAATTCGGCACCGGCACGATAAAGACCGACAGCGGCTCGACGCTGCTGGCGCCGCCGATAACCGGGCTGCCTGGGAGGTTCGCACCCCAAGTCTCGGGCTGGGCGCGGGGCACGTAGAACATCAGGTGGGCGCGCCAAGGTCCGGCGGCGGCGTCGTCAGTGTAGCCATGCTTCGACATCATGTAGCACATGGCCCCCGGCTCGGGCGGCGGGATGGCGCCGCTGGCCAGTGCGTCCTTGGTCTTGGACGCCATCTCCTCGACCGATATCCCCGACAGCACCCAGGCCGTGCGCATCAGATAGGTCGGCAGCACGGTGCGAGCCGAGGCGGGATTGAAGCAGATCGGCGCTCGGGCCTTTGGGTTCCAGAACTCGGCGGCGCCAAAGTCGTTGGCCCAGGACCGCTGGACGATGCAGGTGAACCCGTTCGACCCCTTGGCCGCGGTCTCATAGCCCTTGTCGCCCAGCACCAGCACCTCGGCCTTGTCGGAGACCGACGCCGGCGCGGCGCTGCGCGCCATGGCGATCTCTTCGGCCCGGCTCTGGGTCCGATAGGCGCTGAGCGGGGCCATCGCGGGGTAGGGGCCCGCCTTGGATTGGGCATGGGCGAGCCCGCCGGCGGAAGGCGCGCCCGCCAGGATGAGGACCGCGCTGGCGGTCGCCGCGCGAGCCCGAGAACCAATTGTCCGCATCGTCTTCAATATCCCCGTAGGATGGTTGAGATGGAGCGCCATCAAAGCTGGCCGAGCCGGCCAACGAGCTTGGTCATCGATCCGGTCCAGCCCTGCTCATGGCTCGCAAGCGAGGCTTCATTCCTGAGGCCGGCGTGGGTGAAGGTGAGTTCGGTCCCCCCCGCGATAGGCGCCAGGTCGCATTCGATGCGCGACACGCGCCCAAACTCCTCGGGCTCGCCGCCGAAAACATAGCGCCAGGTCATGGCGACGCGGTGCGGCGGGACGACTTCCAGATATTCCCCGCAGACCTCGTGCTCCTGCCCGTCCAGCGTCTGGAAGCGGACGCGGAACGACCCGCCGACCCGGGCGTCGACCTCGGCCAGGATCACAGGCAGGTCGTCAGGTCCCCACCACGCGCCGACGCCTTCGGCTGTCGTCAGGGCGTCGAAGACGATGGCGGGGCGGGCGCGAATACGCCGCACCAGGGTCAGGCTGGTGGTCATTCGCCTTCGACCCTGGCCAAGGCCTCCTTGGATTCCGCGTATGCCGTGAGGCGGTCCAGGGCCGGCGACCAGAACCGCTCATATCGGCTCAACCAGTCGCGCGCCTCGCGAAGCGGCTCGGGCGAAAGGCGGACCGCCACCGTGCGCCCCTGCTTGGAGCGCGAGATCAGACCGGCCTCCGACAACACATCGAGGTGCTTCATCACCGCCGGGAGCTTGATGGGAAACGGCTCGGCGAGCGCCGTGATCGAGAGAGGTTCGCTTTGCTCAAGCCGCGTCAGGATCGCCCGCCGCGTGGGATCGACCAGGGCGGCGAAGACGCGGTCAAGGTCTCGATGTTGATAGTTCAACATGTGGAGAACTGATAAGATCAGTTGGGCCTTGTCAATAGGACCCGCGCCGAGCGGAAACGAAAGCGGCGGCCGTGTCGCCACGGCCGCCGCTGGAAGATCGTAGGATCCGAAGGGTCTAGTCTTCGGCGGCTTCCACAGCCGCTTCGGCCTTGTCGACCTTGGCGCCCATTTGGCGCTCGGCGATCCGGGCCGACTTCCCGCGACGGTCGCGCAGGTAATAGAGCTTGGCGCGACGGACGACGCCACGACGCTTCACCTCGATGGAGTCGATGTTCGGCGAGTGGATCGGGAACACCCGTTCCACGCCCTCGCCGAAGGAGATCTTGCGGACGGTGAAGCTCTCGTTGATGCCGCCGCCCTGACGGGCGATGCAGACGCCTTCGTAGGCCTGGACGCGCTCGCGCTCGCCTTCCTTGATCTTCACATTGACCCGGACGGTGTCGCCCGGCTGGAAGTCCGGAATGGCGCGGGTGGCCAGCAGGCGGTCGCGCTCTTCTTTTTCGAGCTGCTGAATGATGTTCATCGGTCTGATCCTTTCGGGCTTGATCGCCCTTTGCCTGTTATTTGGCGGGACGCCGCGCCCAGAGGTCCGGACGCCGTTCCCGCGTGGTCTCTTCCCGCTGGGCCTGCCGCCACTTCCGAACCTCGGCGTGGTGGCCTGAAAGCAGCACATCGGGAATGTCGAGCCCTTCGAACGTCCGCGGTCGCGTGTACTGCGGATGCTCCAGGAGCCCGTCCTCGAAACTCTCTTCACTCAAGCTCTCCGCCTGGCCGAGGACGCCGGGCACGAGCCTTACGCACGCTTCGATCG
>NZ_JAUYOJ010000020.1 GCF_030697925.1 Phenylobacterium sp.
ACGTGCTCGACAGTGGCTTCACCGAGGCGGTCGCCGCCCTCAGCCGATCGCGCGAAGGCGGCGCGCAGCGGCAGAGGAATCCCCATCCAGAGGGCTCGCTCGCCTGGATCGCCTGGGTCGTCGCCCGCTACGGCGGCTGGACCTGCTACGGCAAGCCCCCCGGCCCAAAGACCATGGCCAAAGGCTGGGAACGCTTCACAGCAACCCTCACAGGCTTCGTCATCGCAAGGGCCGACGCAGTTGTGTGAATCCCGTAGCCCACCGGGGGAGCATCTTGGGGCGCCCCCTAACATAACGCGTTCCTTCGGTTGGCGCCTTTCCTGCTGCCTAGCTCCGTGAGTGTGCTGCAATGGAGCAGGTAGATGGTCGATCGAGTTCAAGCCCTGGCGGCCCTGACCGTGGTGTCCGACGTCGCCCCCACCCGTGTTTCCGGCGGTCCGCGCGAGGTCGCCCTGGCGCCCCGTGAGAGCGTCTCCGAGCGCGTCCGCCGCCTGCAGGCCGAGGCCATGGGCCTGGCCCGCGAGCATATCGGCGCCCTGGACGAGGCCATCCTCAAGGTCGAGCAACTGGCCTTCGAGATCGCCGACGGCGGCGAGGCCTATCCCGCCGGCGTGCGCGACCTGGCGCGACGCCTGGCCCAGGACTGCGACACCAAGCTGATGACCATCCGAGCCATCGCCGGGCGCTAGGGCGCCACGGGACTGTTGTGTTGGTTGCGTAGCTTACCCCTCTCCCCTTGCGGGAGAAGGTGTCGGGTCCGCCCGACGGACGGGCGCGCAGCCCCATCCAGCCCACGCTTCTGGCGTGCCGGCAGGATAGACAAGCAGCGTGGTCCGCCTGGTCCCATCCCCCCGGAAGGGCCGCCTTCTCCCGCAAGGGGAGAAGGGAATTACGAAACCAGATCCCTGAACTCGTGGCTCCGGCGCAGCCAGGCGGCCGCATAGCCGCAGATCGGGGTGATCTTCAGGCCCTGGGCGCGGATGTCGGCGGCCAGCGCCGCCATCAGCCGACCCGCGGCGCCCGTGCCCCGCAATGGGATCGGCGCCTCCACGTGGTCGATATAGATCCGGTCGTCCACGAGACGGTAGTTGGCCCAGGAGGTCATCCCGTTCTCGTCCATCTCGTAGCGCTGCTCGTCGGTGTTGTTTCGAAGCTCGCTCATGACGCCATTATAACCCCTTCCTTCGGTCCTTCGATCCCGGCTAGCGTGCATCAACACACTTGCAGGGAGAGCGGCGATGGTTCGGCGGGCTTTGACGATGGCGGTCGCGGTTCTGGCGCTGGCGGCCTGCGGCAAGAAGGACGACAAGGTCGCCGCCATGGGCGACGCGGCGCCGGCCGCCGCCACCGCTCCGGCCCCGGGCCCCGCCGCCACGCCCAGGCGCAAGCCCGGCCTCTGGAGCCAGACCGTGTCCATGGAAGGCTTCAGCCAGACCACTCGCATCTGCCTGGACGAGGCGGCCGAGGCCAAGCTCTCCGTGGTCGGCGGCCAGATGAGCCAGGAGGCCTGCAGCCAGACCGCCATGACCCCCAAGCTGGGCGGCGGCTGGAGCTTCTCATCGACCTGCGACATGGGCTCGGGCGGCAAGACCACCACCACCGGGGTGATCAGCGGCGACTTCAACTCCAAGTACCGGATGGAGGCCGACTCCACCACCGAGGGGGCCGGGGCGCCGCAGATGAACGGCGCGCGCAAGATGGTCATGGAAGCGGCCTGGCAGGGCCCCTGCCCCGCCGACTTCAAGCCCGGCGACATGGAGATGCCCAACGGCATGAAGATGAACATGCTGGCCATGGGCGCCGCCGCGGCGGCGGCGAAAAAATAGGCCGGACCGAGGGAGCTTCACGGTTTCTCAGGGCGTTCATGCTCAAGTCATCCAAGCTCGGCCACAGGAACCGTCCCCCACGGCTTCCGGCGGGGCCAGGGAGGGGACACATGTTCGGCCTGCGCCATCTCTTGCTCGCCGGCTCTGTCGGGATAGGGCTCGCCGCCTGCGGCGCTGCCGACATTCCGCCGAACCGCCAGCCGGGCCTGTGGGAGCAGAGCGTCCGGGTCGGCCCGCTGGCCAAGGTCACCAATGTCTGCCTCGACGACAAGGTCGCCAAGACCGCCGACTGGTGGGGCGTCCAGATGAACCGCGGGACCTGCAAGGCCCACACGTTCAAGGGCCGCGAGGACGGCGGCTGGGACTTCACCTCGACCTGCGACATGGGGACCAATGGCGTGGTGGTCACCAAGGGCGTGGTCTATGGCGACTTCATCCACCGCTTCATGGTGCGCGGGACCCAGACCACCACGGGCGCCCTGCTGAAGACCGCCAATGGGACGCGGGCGGTGGCCATCGACTCCAAGTACCAGGAGGCCTGCCCGGTCCCCTACCAACCCGGCGACATGTGGATCGAGGGCCTGAAGCCCAAGCCCGACGAGAGCACCCTGAAACAGGTCGGGCCGGTGAACTTCAACGACAACGCCGTGCCGATCTCGCAGGCGATGACGGCGAAGAAGCCGACGAAGGCGCAGTAGTTCCCCCTCCATCACCGTTCATCCCCGCGAAAGCGGGGACCCAGGCGTTTTTGTATGTGCCAGCGCCGGAAGAACGAAGAAACCTGGGTCCCCGCTTTCGCGGGGATGAACGGAATTGGGGGTTGGTCAGACCAGCTCCACCGCCATCGCGGTCGCTTCCCCACCCCCGATGCAGAGGCTGGCGACGCCCTTCTTGCCGCCGCGGGCCTCCAGCGCCGAGAGCAGGGTCGCCAGGATCCGCGCGCCCGAGGCGCCGATGGGGTGGCCGAGCGCGCAGGCGCCGCCATTGACGTTGAGCTGGCCCCGGTCGATGCCGAGGTCGCGCTCGGCGATCATCGCCACCACGGCGAAGGCCTCGTTGACCTCCCAGAGGTCAACGTCCTTGGCGCTCCAGCCGGCCTTGGCCAGCGCCTTCTGCATGGCCGGAACGGGAGCGGTGGTGAACAGGCCGGGTTCATGGGCATGGCCGGCATGGCTGACCACCCGTGCGACGACCTTGAGGCCCAGCTTCTCAGCCACCGAGGCCCGGGTCAGGACCAGGGCGGCGGCGCCGTCGCTGATGGAGCTGGCGTTGGCCGCGGTGATCGCTCCGTCCTTGCCGAAGGCGGGCTTCAGCGTCGGGATCTTGGCGGGGTCGGCCTTCAGGGGCTGTTCGTCGGCTGAGACCGTCTCGGTCCCCTTGCGGCTTGTCACCTGCACCGGGGTGATCTCGCGGGCGAAGGCGCCGCTCTCCGTGGCCGCCTTGGCGCGGGTCAGCGAGGAGATGGCGTACTCGTCCATGGCCTCGCGCGTGAACTGGTAGGCCTTGGCGGTCTCGTCGGCGAAGGAGCCCATCAGCCGGCCGGGGTCATAGGCGTCCTCCAGGCCGTCGAGGTACATGGAATCCGAGATGGTGTCGTGACCGATGCGGGCCCCGCCGCGATGCTTGGTCAGCAGGTAGGGGGCGTTGGTCATGCTCTCCATGCCCCCGGCGATGACGATGTCCACCGAGCCAGCGGCCAGCGCGTCATGCGCCATGATGGCGGCCTGCATGCCCGAGCCGCACATCTTGTTGATGGTCACGGCCTCCACCGACTTGGGCAGGCCCGCGCCCAGCGCCGCCTGGCGGGCCGGGGCCTGGCCCAGGCCGCCCGGCAGGACGCAGCCCATGATGATCTGCTGCACCGCGTCGGGGCTGAGCCCCGCCCGCTGCACCGCAGCCTTCACCGCCGCCGCGCCCAGGTCCGTGGCCTTGACCGGGGAAAGCACCCCCTGGAAGCCGCCGATGGGCGTGCGGGCGTAGGAGGCGATGACGACGGGATCAGCGGCGGACATGGGCGGGCTCCAGGAATGTTCCTGGCTCATGTGCGCCGCACAACGGGCGAGTTCAAGCCCGCCACGGAAGCAAACGCCCTGTTCAGAGCGCCCGGACGGTGCTCTCGATGAAGCCGCCGCCCAGCACCCGATCAGGGGCCTCCGGCGCATAGAGCACGCAGGCCTGGCCGGGGGCGACCCCCTCCTCCGGCTCGCTGAGCGCCACGCCGGCCACGCCGCCTTCGAAGGTCAGGTGGCCGGGAACCGGCTCGCGGGTGGAGCGCACCCGGGCCAGGACCGGGCGGCCGGCGGCCTCGCCGATCGTGCCGGTCTCGCCCAGCCAGTTGGTTTCCTTGAGAGTCAGCGCCCGGGTCAGCAGCGCCTCGCGCGGGCCGACCACCACCTGGCGCTGCTCGGCGTCGATCTTCACGACGAAGAGCGGGTCGCCCACGGCGATGTTCAGGCCCCGGCGCTGGCCGATGGTGTAGCGGGTGACGCCCTCATGGCGGCCCAGGACCCGGCCGTCCATGTGCACCACGTCGCCGGGCTCGGCGCCGTGCGGTCGCAGGCGGTCGATCACCGTCGTGTAGCGGCCTTCCGGCACGAAACAGATGTCCTGGCTGTCGGGCTTGTCGGCGGCGGCCAGGCCCAGTTCGGCGGCCACCCGGCGCACCTCCGGCTTCGGCAGTCCGCCCAGCGGGAAGCGCAGGAAGTCCAGCTGGTCGCGGGTGGTGGCGAACAGAAAGTAGCTCTGGTCGCGCGCGGGATCGAAGGCGCGGCGCAGCTCCGGCCCGTCCACGCCCTGCGCGCGGCGCACATAGTGTCCGGTGGCCATGGCCTGCGCGCCCAGCTCGCGCGCGACGTCCAGCAGGTCGCGGAACTTCACCGTCTGATTGCAACGGATGCAGGGGACCGGGGTCTCCCCGCGCAGATAGGCGTCGGCGAAATCCTCGATCACCTGCTGCTTGAAGCGGCTTTCGTAGTCGAGGACGTAATGGGGGATATTCAGCGCGTCGGCGGCCGTGCGCGCATCGTGGATGTCCTGGCCCGCGCAGCAGGCGCCCTTCTTCTGCACCGCCGCCCCGTGGTCGTAGAGCTGCAGGGTGACGCCGACAACGTCGTAGCCCGCCCGCGCCAGCAGCGCCGCTGTCACTGTGGAGTCCACCCCGCCGGACATGGCCGCGACCACGCGCGCGCCGGCGGGCAGGCCCACGGCGGCCCGGGCGGCTTCGACGGCGCTGTCGGCGAAGGGGGCGTTCATAGGCTGCTATGTAGACGCTGCCGGTCGGCTTTGCGAGATGCGCCTGGACAGTGAAGTGTCGGCCGGCCGACCGAAAGTCATGGCGAAAGCGTGATCGTCATCACTCTTACCTGGGTGTATGATCGGCAAGTCGTCGGAGAGTAGCGGTCAGGACCACCGACGACTGAGAGCTGTGCTCCCACCTGTTTTCTGGAAGGGATGCGCCAATGAATTCGTACCGCCTCTATGTCCTAGGTCCGCAAGAACGCGTTTGGGACGCGCGAGAATTGCAGTTTTGCGACGACGAAGCCGCGCTTGCCCAGGCTGACACCCTGCGGCAGGACAATTGCGCCGTCGAGGTCTGGACCGGCGAACGCTTGGTCGCCCGCCTCGGCGCGGAGTTCAATCTGTAGCAGCCTTACGGCTGCAGCACGTTCAGCAGCGAGCTGTTCTGCAAGGTCAGGAAGACCTGTGATGCGGCCTGGACCGATAGCTGGGCCTGTTCCAGGGCGCTGATCGCCAGCGTCATGTCGGCGTCTGTGATCTCGCCCATCATCCCCTGCAGGCTGTCCTGGCGCGAGACCAGATCCTTCTTCACGGACTCTACCCGCTTCTGGACCATGCCGTTGCGCGCGGTTTGGTTGATGATGTCCTTGTGGACCGTGTCCCAGGTCGCAAGAATGCCCTCCAGGAAGGTCTGCTGGGCGGTGGTCAGTTCGCCGGTGAACGGCCCCGAGCCGCCTTCCTCAAACACCTGGATGTCCTTGAAGGCCTGCAGCAGGTCGGTGCCGATATCATCGGCCAGCAGGCCGGTATTGACCGTGGTGGAGTCGTCGATCTTGGCCTGGGTGATGAAATCGTCGTTCTGGAAGAAGTCCGAGATCAGGGGCGTGCCGGGATTGGTCAGGTCCGCCATCGCGGTGGCGGTGACCGGCAGGGTGTCGATCTTGCCGCCGGCGAACAGATATTTGCCGCCGTAGCGGGCGTTCATCCCCTCGACGCCGTTGCGGAAATAGCCCCGGATGTCCTGCATCAGGGTATCGGCGCGTCCGGAGGCCAGCGACTCGGCGATGGCCTGGCGGACCCCGTCGGCCGACTCGGCCACCTGGTTGAGGCCGAAGTCCTGGGTGGTCAGCTTGTCGGCGATCAGCTTGTTCTGCTCCAGATAGCCACCCAGGCGCACATCGATGGACCGCATGGCGGTCAGCATGTCGGCGTTGCGCGAGAAATCCTTGAGGTCGCTGCCCTTCTTCTGGGTCGCGACCTGGTTGCCCGCCTCCATCTGCCGCTGCTGGGCGGCCATGATGTTGGAGAGCACCTGGTTGTAGTTGCCGGTCGTGGAAACGCGGTTCATGGCGTTGGCCCTAGATCATGTTGGTCAGGACATCGAACATGTCCTTGGCGGCCTGGATCATCCGGGCCGAGGCGTTGAAGGCTTGTTGATAGGTGGTCAGGCGGACGAGCTCTTCGTCGATGTTGACGCCCTCCACGGACTGGCGGCGCGCCGTGGCCTCGTTGGAAACCGACTCGGCGCTCTGCTTGCGGGTCTCCGCGCCCTGGGCCTGGCGGCCGATCGAGCCGCCGAACTCCGAGGCGTAGCGCGACACGGTCATGGTCACCTTGCCGAGCTCGCCCGCGGCGCTGAAGTCGGTGGTCACGTCACCGGCTGCGGCGATCAGGCGTGCGCCGCGGCCATCGCCGGCGGTGACCGCCGGCTGGCCAACGGCCACCGAGAGATCGAGGGTGGCCAGGCTGAGTTTCATCGGATTTGAAGTCAGCGCCGGATCGACCTTGTAGCGGCCCGCGCGGCCGGCGCGCTCCACCGTGCCCAAGCCGAAGAGCTGGCTCATGGACGGCCCGCCGGCGCCGCGCTCCGTCAGGTCCTGGGTCACAGAAAGATTGGCGTTCAGCGGAGCCGATCCGGCGAAGGACAGCGCGCCCTTGCTGTCCAGGGAGAATGACCCATAGAGCCCAACGCCTGTGGTGGGATCGTTGAGCGCGGTCAGCAGGTTGGCCATGGTGGTCCCGGCCGGCACGGCGACGGAGACGTCGCGGACCGGCTTGCCGTCTTCCTGAGCCAGGCGGAAGCTGATGGTGTCGCCGGCGGTGAAGCCATGCGGGTCGGTGCTGGCCAGGCTGGTGTCGTAGGTGCCCGTCCCGTCGGTGCGGATCAGGTCATTGAGGCCGAAGAAGTGCGAGAAGGCTCGCCCCGACTTGTTCGACGTGCCCTCGTCGATGGCCAGGCCGTTGGTTCCGGCCGCCGTGAGGCTCAGGACTCCGTTGGTGAAGGTCGCCGTCGCCGCCCCGCCAAGGGCGCCGTTCAGGCTCGCCAAGAACGTCGCGGGGGTGAAGGCGCCGCCGGGCGCCATGGTCATGGTGTCAAAGTCGATGCTCACCGAACTCTGCGCGACGCCGGACTGGTTCAGGATGGCGATCTGCGTCTGGCCCGTGAAGCCGCCGATTGCGGTCGGCAGGTCCAGGCCGGTGTTGCGTCCGGTCATCAGCTTCGGCGGCGGAATGGCGGCCGACTTGTTGTGGGCGGCGTTGATCTGCTCGGCCGCGTGGCTAATGAACTCGCCCAGCTGGTCCTGCATGCCCGGCAGGATGTCGTCGCGCAGATCCATCAGGCCGCGGATACGGCCGGCGGTCATCTGGATCGGCTGGGCGAAGCCGAGCCCGTTCGACGGCTCGACGGCGATATAGCCCTTGGTGGCGTCGGTCCGGTTGTAGCTGAGCTTGGCGGCCTGGCCGTCCCCGGCCAGCATCAGGCCCTCGGCCGAGCGGATGGTGACCCCGCCGATGGCCTTCTGACCCACCTGGATGTTCATCATGGTGGCTAGCTCGTCGACCAGCTGGCTCTGGATGTTCTCCGAGCCCGAGGAGTCGGCGTTGGCCAGCTTGGCGCGGCTGATGTCGGAGTTCAGGCGGTTGATGGTTTCCAGCAGGTCGTTGGCGCGATCCACGTGGGCCTTGACCTGGGCGTCTACGGTCTTGCCGAGGTCGCTGAACTGGCCGCCGATCCGGGCGCCCTCGTTCATCATGTCCTGGACCTTCGACAGCGCCTGGCTTCGGAGCAGCGACGAAGACGGGTCGTCGGCGGCCTGGGAGAAGGCGCTGAACACGTCGTCCAGGCGGCTGAAGAAGAAGCTTTCGCCCGAGGGGTCGCCGAACAGGCTCTGGGCGTTGTCCAGGTACTGCGAGACCACGTCCCAGCGGTTGGCGTCCGACGAGGCCGTGAGCGTCGCCATCTGCAGGTACTGGTCGGTAACGCGTTTGACGCCGGATATCTCGACGCCCATCCCCATGCCGCCGACCACCAGCGGCTGCTGGTCGACCGTCTTGCGGACGTACCCGGGAGTGTTGACGTTGGCGATGTTGTCGGAGACAGCGCGCAGGCTGACCTGCGAGGCCAGCATGCCCGATGAAGCGGTCTTGAGAACGGTCGTCAGCGACATGGCTTAACCCTCGCCTCGGCAAAGGCTGTCACTCGACCCGGCGGAATCTGCCGGGACATTGGTGAACGCCCGCGCGAGGACCCGCAAAAAGTACAAATTTTTCAATGCCGTCCCTTTCGGGGTCCGATGATCTCGCGGAACACGGCGCAAGACCGGCGCCACATCGCGAAGGCGGCGTCCGGCAAGGTTCGTCGGACCAGGCTCCAGGGCGGCAGGGACGACCTATCGCGACGTTCGCGCCCGGCAAAAAGCGCCCCGAGGGCCTGACCGCCCCTCGTCTCCGGAAAACACTTTCCTCTGTTGTTTCAATATGTTGTCGGAAAATCACCAATGTGGCGCAAAGGTTGCTCCGAACCTGCCGAATGAACGCGGCGCAGGAAGCGCTCCCTTCGATAACGGCCCATCCTGTTCTGGGCCGACCCTGGAAGCCATGACAGCGCCGCTGCTCAACCTGCCCCTCGCCAGCCCGGCCGCCGGAGCCGCCGGCGCATCTGCGCCCGGCGCCTCGGCCCAGGGCGCGACCGCGGGTTTCCAGGTCCTGCTGGCGGCCTTCTTCGGCGCCCAGGGCGAGGGCGACGCCGCGACCAGCCTGTTTGGCGAGACCGACGGATCCAAGGAGGAGGCCGCGCCCGCCGAGGCCGCGCCCGCCGACGCCTCCCTGGTCCCCAGCGCCAACGCCGACGCCCTGGCCTTCGCCGCCCAACTCGCCGCGCCGGCCGTTCAAGCTCAGCCCCAGGCCGGGCCCCCGTCGACGTCGGACACGGTCGGCCAGCCGCCCGCCTCGGTCCCCGTCTTCGCCCCGATCCCGCCGCCGGCGGCCGATGACCAGGCCACGATGACCACACTCGACACCAGGGCGACCGACAAGCCGACCAAGGCGCCCGAAACCGCCCTGGCCGAACCGCTCGCGCCGGCCCTCGCCGCGGAAGACGTCGCGACCCCGGCCTTGGCCAAGGCCCCGGTCCAGCCGGAGACCAAGGCCGACCCCGGCCGGACACCGCCGTCGACCGGCCTCATCGCCACGCCCAGGCCCGCGGAGGCCCTGGCGCACGCACCCAAAACCGTCCCGCCGCAGCCGATCGCCACCGCGGCCACGACCGTCCCGACCGAAATCGCCGCGGCCGAAGCTGCCGCCGAACTCGCGGCCGTGACCGAGTCCGGCAAGGAGAAGGCGCCCTCCGGCGCCAAGGCCGCAGAGTCGGCGCGCAAGGGCACGGCCGCCAACGCCGCAGCACCGGTCGCCGATCCTGACGCACCCACCGCCGTCGTCGCCGCGGCCGACGCCGCCAGCCTTGGCGACGACACGTCGAGCGCCAGCCAGGACGATGTCGCCACGCCCGCGACCCCTGGCGCCAAGCCCGAGCCGGCCAAGGCCAACGCCGCCGACGCCCAGGCGGCGGGACCAGCCGCTCCGGCCCATGCCTCCGCCCAGGCTCAGGTCCACGCCTCGATCCATTCCGCGGTCCGCGGTTCGCCCGAGACCGTCGCCAACCTCGCCGCGCAAATCATCCAGAAGCTGGACGGCCGCTCGACCCGCTTCGACGTCGAGCTCAATCCCATCGGCCTCGGCCAGGTCAACGTCGCCGTGGAGATCGCCGCCAACGGCAAGATGACCGCGGCCCTGTCCTTCGAGACCCAGCACGCGGCCAACGAGCTGCGTGGCCGATCGGCCGACCTGCAGCGCGCGCTGGAGCAGGCCGGGTTCGACGTGTCCGGCGGCCTCTCCTTCGATGTCGCCGGCGACGGCCGCTCGGCCTGGGCAGACCAACAGCAGCAGCAACAACAACAGCAAGCCAACGGCGCCGGGCGCGGCCGGGCCTTCCAGGCGGTGCTGGGCACAGCCGGCGACGCGGCCGATCTCGCCGCGGCCAGCGCCCTCAATCCTCAACGCCGGACTCGTTCCGGCGTCGATGTGAAAGTCTAGGAGACAGCCATGGCCGTCGACGCAACAACAGCCACCAGCCCTGGATCGACGTCGGCCACCGGCCGCACCCGGCTGACCGAGAGCTTCGACACCTTCCTGAACCTGCTCACCGCGCAGATCAAAAACCAGGATCCGCTGTCGCCGATGGACTCCACGCAGTTCACCCAGCAGCTCGTGCAGATGACCGGGGTCGAGCAGCAGCTCCTGACCAACGATCTGCTGGAGAAGCTGGTGAGCAACACCGGCTCGGGCATCCAGACCGCCGTCAGCCTGATCGGCCGCGAAGTCCGCGCCGTCAGCGCCGACGCCAAGCTGGCCGCCGGCAAGGCCGAGTGGAACTATAAGCTCGACCGCGAAGGCACCGACGTCACCGTCGAGGTGCTCAACAGCTCGGGCAAGGTCGTCCAGGTCGTCAAGCCGACCGACAACAAGGCCGGCGACCACACCTTCAGCTGGAACGGCAAGGACCGCACGGGCGCCCAGCTGCCCAACGGCGGGACCTACACCCTGCGCATCACGGCCAAGGACGGCACAGGCGCGGACGTTCCGTCGACCGTCTTCGTCAAGGGTCTCGTCACCGGCGTCGAGCAGGTGGACGGCAAGACCTTGATCACCGTCAACGGCGTCCAGATCGGCTGGGAGAAGGTCACCTCGATCAAGCAGCCGGAAGAGACCGCCGAAACCGAATCCGACACCGACACAACTCCGGAACCCGAGCTGGCCGCCTAGCGGCGCGCCGGCTCCCCTGAAGACAACGAAAGAAGGCAAGAACCCATGAGCATCAACAGCGCCATGCTCGCCGGCGTGTCCGGCCTGGTCTCCAACTCCTCGGCCTTGGCGGCGATCTCCGACAACATCGCCAACGTCAACACCACAGCCTACAAGCGCAACCAGGTGAACTTCGCCAACGTGGTGACCGCCCAGGCGGTCAAGGGCCGCTACTCGGCCGGCGGCGTGCAGGCGGTGACCCGACAGTTCGTCAGCCAGCAGGGCCTGATCCAGAGCGCCAACTCGCCGACCGATCTGGGCATCTCGGGCGACGGCTTCTTCATCGTCACCGACAAGGGCCCGGGCCTCACCTCGGCCGACGCGCGCAAGTTCACGCGCTCGGGCTCCTTCAGCGTCGACGCCGACGGCTACATGGTCAACGACGCCAAGCTCTACCTGCAGGGCTGGCCCTACGCCTCGGACGGCACGGTCAACGTCAACCCGTCCGACCTGAACCTGATGGAGTCGATCAACGTCAAGAACCTGGGCGCGGCCGTCGCGGCGACCCAGAACGTGATGATCAACGCCAATGTCAACAAGACCCAGGCGATCTCGGCTGGCGAGGCGACCTACAACGCCGCGACCCGCTCCATGGCCGACTGGGCCGTCAACCAGAACCCGGCCACCGGCACCCAGCCGGACTTCACCCTTGAGATGAACGTCATCGACTCCGTGGGCGCGACCCACAAGTTCGCCGTGTCCTTCCTCAAGAGCGACACCCCGCCGAACTCCTGGCACTCGGAGATCTACGCCATCCCCGCCGCCGACGTGACCGCCGGTCCGTCCGGCCAGGTGGCCGCCGGCATGACCATGTTCACCGCCGACGGCGCCTTCGACCTGGCCAACACCACCCTGTTCGGCGTGGCGGGCTCTCCGGCCGAGCTGAACTTCGCCGCTTCGGGTGCGGTCACGACGCCGCGCTGGGCCAACACGCTCGGCATCTCGGCTTCCTCCATCGACCTCGACCTGGCCAAGCTTACCCAATACGCCTCGACCTCCACCGTGAACGCGGTGAACTCGGACGGCGCCAATGTGGGTAACGTCGTCGGCGTGGAAGTTTCCGAGGACGGCATCGTCTCGGCCATCTTCGACAACTCTGAAGTTCGCAAGATCGCCAAGATCGGCCTGGCCACCTTCCCCAATCCGGATGGGTTGTCGCCGGTCAGCGGCAATGCATATCGGCCGACGATTCCCTCCGGCGAATTCGTGATCAAGGAACCGGGGGTCGGTGGAGCGGGTGAAATCGCCGCCTCTACCCTGGAAGCGTCCACGGTCGACCTCTCGGCGGAGTTTACAGGACTGATCACCACTCAGAAAGCTTACTCGGCCTGCTCCAAGATTATCACCACAGCTGATCAGATGTTGGATGAACTCATCAACATCAAGCGGTAATTATGGACGTTAACCACCCTTAACACTGGTTGACAACTTAGACTGTATCAAATTCGTACACGGGGATCGAATGCGCAACCCTTCCTTTACTATCGTGATTCACCGGATGTTATGCCCCGGTGGTTACATTCAATCCGAACAGTGATGGTCGGAAGGGCGTAAAGCCATGTTGCAGCAACAACAAACGCGCACGAACAGCCGCGGCGAGGCCTATGTCATCGGCCCCACGGGCGCGCCCCTGACGCTGAGCGATCTGCCGCCGGTCGACACCGGGCGTTGGGTCATTCGGCGCAAGGCCGAGGTGGTGGCCGCCGTGCGCGGCGGCCTGCTCACCCTGGACGAGGCGTGCGAGCGCTACTCCCTGACCAACGAGGAATTCCTCGC
>NZ_JAUYOJ010000243.1 GCF_030697925.1 Phenylobacterium sp.
GTTCTTCGGCCGCGAGCCGCACACCGGCGTGAACCCGGACGAGGTCGTGGCGCTGGGCGCCGCGGTCCAGGCCGGCGTGCTGCAGGGCGACGTCAAGGACGTGCTGCTGCTGGACGTGACCCCGCTGACCCTGGGCATCGAGACCCTGGGCGGCGTCTTCACCCCGCTGATCGAACGCAACACCACCATCCCGACCAAGCGTAGCCAGACCTTCTCCACCGCCGACGACAACCAGTCGGCCGTGACGATCCGGGTGTTCCAGGGCGAGCGGCCCATGGCGGCCGACAACAAGATGCTGGGTCAGTTCGACCTGGTCGGCATCCCGCCGGCCCCGCGCGGCGTGCCCCAGGTCGAGGTCACCTTCGACATCGACGCCAACGGCATCGTGAACGTTTCGGCGCGCGACAAGGCCACGGCCAAGGAGCAGTCGATCCGCATCCAGGCCAATGGCGGGCTCTCCGACGCCGACATCGACAAGATGGTCAAGGAAGCCGAGTCCAACAAGGCCGAGGACGAGAAGCGCAAGGCCCTGGTGGAAGCCAAGAACCAGGCCGAGGCTGTGATCCACTCGACCGAGAAGGCGCTCGCCGAGCACGGCGACAAGATCGTCGGCCCGGACAAGGACGCCATCGAGTCCGCGCTCACCGACCTGAAGTCGGCGCGCGAGGGCGACGACGCCGAGGCGATCGCCGCCAAGACCCAGACCCTGATCCAGGCCTCGATGAAGCTGGGCGAGGCCATGTACGCGGCCCAGCAGGGCGGCGGCGCGGCCGACGACCAGCCGGAAGCCTCGGGCGACGACGTGGTCGACGCCGAGTTCGAGGAAGTCGGCGACGACGACGACCAGAAGAAGTCCGCGTGACGTTTCGCCCCATGGGCGCCTTCCGCAGGCCTTGCGAGGAGGCGCCCATGGGGCGTTCGTCTATTTGCGCGGAGCGCTCGGTTGGAACAGACCTTGCAGCGAACCTCGCGCCCACCCACCTCATTCACACAGATCAATTTGAACGCCTGACATAAGATGCGGGACTATTACGACATCCTGGGCGTAGCCCGAGGCGCGGACGACGCGGCCCTGAAGGCCTCCTTCCGCAAGCTGGCCATGGAACATCACCCCGACCGCAACGGCGGCTGCGGTGAGGCCGAGGGCCGGTTCAAGGAGATCAACGAGGCCTATTCGATCCTCTCCGATCCGCAGAAGCGCGCCGCCTACGACCGCTTCGGCCACGCCGGAGTGAACGGCGCCAACGGCGGCGGCGGAAACGGCCAGTTCCACGACGTGAACGACATCTTCAACGAGGTGTTCGGCGACGTCTTCGGCGACATGTTCGGCGGTCGCGGCCGCCAGCGCGGCGGTCCGGCCCGGGGCCAGGACCTGCGCTACGACCTGGAGATCACCCTCGAGCAGGCCTATGCGGGCTCCGAGGTCGAGATCACCGTCCCGGCCTCCATCACCTGCGAGACCTGCGAAGGGTCGGGCGCCAAGCCCGGCACCAGCCCGACGGTCTGCGGCAGCTGCGGCGGCGCGGGCCGCGTGCGCGCCAGCCAGGGCTTCTTCTCCATCGAGCGGGCCTGCCCGCGCTGCGGCGGTTCCGGCCGCCTGGTGCTGGACCCCTGCGAGGACTGCCACGGCCACGGCCAGGTGCGGAAGGAACGCATCCTGCAGGTGCGCATCCCGGCCGGCGTCGACGACGGCGCCCGGATCCGGCTGGCCGGCGAGGGCGACGCGGGCGCGCGCGGCGGATCGCGCGGCGACCTCTACATCTTCCTGTCGGTGAAGCCGCACGAACTGTTCGACCGCGACGGCCTGGACCTGCTCTGCACCGTACCGGTGCCGATGTACGTGGCGGCGCTCGGCGGCGACATCGAGGCCCCCTGCCTGATGGGCGGCGAGAACTGTGACGGCGAATGCCGCATCGAGGTCAAGGTGCCCGAGGGCTCCCAGACCGGCCGCACCGTGCGCCTGAAGGGCAAGGGCATGCCGTCCCTGCGCTCTCGCGAACGCGGCGACCTGGTGGTGGAGCTGTTCGTGGAGACCCCGAGCAAGCTCAGCGCCCGCCAGAAGGAGCTGATGCGCGAACTGGCCGAGCTTTCCGGCGAGCAGCAGCATCCCAAGTCCGCCAACTTCATCAGCAAGGCCAAGCGCTTCTGGGAAGACGTGACCGGCGCCTAGGGCGCTTTCCGGCGAAGTGGAGACCGGTTCGTCGCCAGAAAGCGCGCCAAGTCAAAAGCCTAGGGCGCCGCTCCGGCTCTTCCGGAGCGGATAGCGTCCTAGGCGTCTGAGCGGGGCATCCCCCGCCTCGTCGTCCTCCCGTCGTCCGCAAGACGATCGATCAGGCCGCGACCTGGGCGCGGATCAGCTTGATGGCTTCGTGGGCCGAGAGCACGGCGCCCTCCTGCCAGGCGTTGAGATAGCTCATATGCTCGCCGGCGAAGAGGAACGGGCCGTCGGGCTTGCAGAGCAGGGCGTAGGCGCCGGCCCGCTGGGCCTCCTGCCACCCGACCGCCGCGGCCTCGGCGAACTCTGTCTGGGCCCAGCAGACCGTGACCGGCCTGGCCAGCTCGCGGCCGCGGCCGGGATGGAACTTCTCGATCACCCGGCGGCAGGTCTCGAAGCGTTCCTCGAAGGGCAGGGCGGCGAACTTGCCGGGCGCGTCCGGCGACGAGAAGCCGATGGAATAGGCGCCCACCAGGATGCCGGTCTTCTCCGAGAGGCCGCCCGATGGATACCAGACCGTCTCGTTGATCTCGTCGGTCCAGCCCAGGCCGCCGAACTGGAAGTCGTCCTGCTCCCAGAACCGGCGGGTCTCGAAGGCGACCTTGGTCCCGCTGAAATAGCCCCGCGCCCCGTCGGCGACGGCGGCCTTCACCGGGGGCGAGAAATCCGAGGGGATCTTGGCCAGGACCGGCAGGGGTAGGGTGCAGATGACATGGTCGGCCTCCAGGACCCGCTCCGCCCCGCCCTCGGTGTAGACGATCCTGGCGCCGGGGCCGGCCCGGCGGATGGCCTGGATCCGGCAGCCCAGCCGCACGGCGGGCTTCACGCGCTCGTAGAGGGCAAAGGCGATCCGGTCCATGCCGCCCACCGGCTGCAGCATGGTCGCCTGCATGTCTGCGAATTCCTCAAACAGCAGGCTGACACCCCAGAACCTCGCCTGGGCCATGTCGCTGAGGCGCAGGGGCGGCGCGTTCACTGGCGCCTGCAGATAGGCGCCGGGGTGGGTGGAGAACTGCGCACGGTCGGAGCCGGCATAGGTCTTGTTGCGGTCCAGCGCCCCGTAGGCCGACAGGTAGGCCATCAGCCGCTCACGATCGACGCCGGTCAGCTCCCGGTCCAGGGCCCGGCGGTCGATGGCCTTGGCCAGGAGTTCGGAAAATGCGCCGCGCGTGTCGTTGGTCGCCTGGCCGTTGGTGACCACCTGGCCGTTGAAGTCTAGCTTGGCGGCGCGATTGGCGTTGACCATCACCTCCAGCGGCACGCCCAGGTCGCGGCAACAGGCCAGCACGGCGTGATGCGATTGTGGGATGCGGCCGGGGCCGGCGTTGAAATAGTGATTGGGCTCGCGGGTCCAGTCGACCACCTGGTCCGGGCGGCCGAGCTGACGCACGGTGTCGCCGCCGCGGATGGTCCAGCTGCGACCGCCGGGGCGGTCCAGGGCTTCCAGGACGGTGACCTCGTAGCCGGCCTTGCGCAGCTCGAGCGCCGATACCAGGCCCGCGACCCCGCCGCCCAGGACCGCCACCTTGATCCCGCGCCCGGAGCCGGCCGGCAGGTCCGGGGGTCCCGCGTAGGCCGGCGAGACGGCCAGAAGACCCAGGGCCTGCATGGCTGTGAAGACCGCGCCATAGCCGCCGACGCGGCCCAAGGCGGTAAGGAAAGCCCGACGCGAAACACCCATGAAACGCCCCGCCCTTGGATGGCGCGTCAGGCGCCAGCCGTTGATCATCCGGAAATCCGGCTCAGTCGTCCAGCAGCACCCCGATCTCGGGCCAGCGGTAGCTCACCTCATAGGTCACGCCGCCGGGGCCGGCCTCGCGGCGGGGGGCCTCGGCCTGGCCACCGAGGTGCTCGTAGAAGCCCCGCGCCGGGATGTTGTCGCGCAGCACCGAGATCAGCAGGGAGGTGGCGCCATTGGCCGCGAACACCCGGGCGATGGACGAGACCAGCCGCCGGCCGGTCCCTTGGCCCTGCGCGGTCTTGAGCAGGTAGAGGGTGGTGATCTCCGCCTCACCCAACCGGCGGGCGCGGGAGGGCCCGCCGGCCACATAGCCCACCAGGCCCTGGCGATCGGCGGCGGCCAGGGTCGCCTCGTGCTCGCCGGGGCGCAGCAGGCTCATCCGGAAGCGTCGGGTGTGCACGCCGGGCGACAGCCGTGCCAGATACGAGTCGGGCAAGAGGCCGCGATAGGTCTCGCGCCAGGAGGCCACGTGGATGCGGGCCAGGTCCTCGGCGTCCTCGGGTCCGGCGGGGAAGATGAGGTGGGTCAAACGCAGCTCCTCACTAAACCACAGCTTGGGAGTCCGGCGGCTCGGTTCAAGGGGTCTGCGGGGGCTGACGTACGCGGCGGGCGCAGCTAGGCTCACGGCGACGCATGAACGCCCAGACCCCCGCCCTTCCCGACGCCGCCGGCGCCACGCCGGTCATGGCCCAGTTCTTCGAGGCCAAGTCGCGCCAGCCCGACGCCCTGGTCTTCTTCCGCATGGGCGATTTCTACGAGCTGTTCTTCGAGGACGCTGAGCGGGCCTCCGCCGCCCTGGGCATCACCCTCACCGCCCGGGGCAATCACGGCGGGGCGCCAATCCCCATGTGCGGCGTGCCGGTCCATGCCGCCGAGGCCTATCTGGCCAAGCTGATCCGCTCGGGCTTCAAGGTCGCCGTCTGCGAGCAGATGGAGGACCCCGCCGAGGCCAAGAAGCGCGGCGGCAAGTCCATCGTCCGCCGCGACGTGGTCCGGGTGGTGACGCCCGGGACCCTGACCGAGGACGGCTTGTTGGACGCCCGGGGGTCCAATCGCCTGGCCGCCGTAGCGGTGCGGGCCGGGGCCGCGGCGGTGGCCAGTGTGGAGCTCTCCACCGGCGAGGTGGAGTGCATGACGCTCTCCCGCGACGGCCTGGCCTCGGCGCTCGCCTCGCTGGGCCCCTCCGAGATCCTGGTCCCCGACCGGCTGTTCGCCGACGAGACCCTGCGTGAGACCTTCAAGAGCGTCGGCGGCCTGATCCAGCCCATGGCTTCGGCGCTCGCCGAACCCGCCGCCGCCGAGGCGCGGCTGAAGCGGCTCTACGGGGTCGACACCCTGGATGGGTTCGGGGAGCTGTCGGGCGCGGAGGTTTCGGCGCTGGGCCTGATCGCCGCCCATCTGGAGACCACCCAGGCCGGTCGCCTCCCGGCGCTGACCGCCCCGCGGCGGGCAGGGGAGGCCGACGTCATGGCCATCGACCCGGCCACCCGGACCAGCCTGGAGATCGAGAAGAGCCTGTCGGGGGCCCGCGACGGCTCGCTGCTCGGGGCCATCGACCGCACCATCACCGCGCCGGGCGCCCGGATGCTGGCGGCGCGGCTGGCCCGCCCGCTGCTGGACCCGGCAGCCATCGATGCGCGGCTGGACGCGGTGGAATGGTTCTGCGAGCGCCGGCCATTGCGCCAGAAACTGCGCGAGACCCTGCGCGGCATGGGCGACATGGCCCGCGCCCTTTCCCGCCTCGCCCTGGGCCGGGGCGGCCCGCGCGACCTGGGCTGCCTGCGCGACGGCCTGGCTGGCGGCGAGGTCATCGCCAACCTGTTCACCCACCCCGAGCCGCTCGATCCGCCGCCGCCGGCCGAGATCGCCCGCGCGCTCGCGGCCCTGCATCCGTTGGCCGCCGCGGACCTTGCCGAGTTCCGCCGGATGCTGGACGAGGGCCTCGGGACCGAGCTGCCGGCCCAGACCCGCGACGGCGGCTTCGTGGCGGCTGGCGTCCGCGCCGAACTCGACCAGGCCCGGGCCCTGCGCGATGACAGCCGCAAGGTGATCCTGCAACTGGAGGCGCGGCTGCAGGCCGAGAGCGGGGTGGCGCTGAAGGTCCGCCACAACGCCGTGCTGGGCTATTTCGTCGAGACCACCGTCAAGGCGGCCGAGCCACTGATGACCGCGCCGCTGAACGCGATCTTCATCCACCGCCAGACCCTGGCCAACCAGGTGCGCTTCACCACCGTGGAGCTGGCCGAGCTGGACGCCCGCATCGCCCAGGCCGCCGAGCGGGCCCTGGCCATGGAGGTCGCCACCTTCGAGGCCTGGCGCGAGGGCGCCATCGCGGTCGCCGCCGCCATCCAGGCCGCCGCGCAGGGCGCAGCGGCCCTCGACGTGGCCGCGGGAATCGCAGAGTGGGCCGACGATGTGGGCGCCAGCCGCCCGACGGTGGACCGCTCCACGGTGTTCGAGGCCGAGGCGGCGCGCCATCCGGTGGTGGAGGCCGCGGTCAAGCGGGCCGGCGACCCCTTCACCCCCAACGACTGCCGCCTGGACGGGGCCGGCGTGGCCGGGGCCAGGCTCTCCATCGTCACTGGGCCCAACATGGCCGGCAAGTCGACCTTCCTGCGCCAGAACGCGCTCTTGGCGGTGTTGGCCCAGGCCGGCTGCTTCGTGCCCGCCAGGCGGCTGCGGCTGGGCGTAGTGGACCGGCTGTTCAGCCGGGTGGGGGCGGGAGACGACCTGGCGCGCGGCCGCTCGACCTTCATGGCCGAGATGGTGGAGACCGCCGCCATCCTGACCCAGGCCACGCCGCGCTCCCTGGTGATCCTGGATGAGATCGGCCGCGGCACGGCCACCTATGACGGCCTGGCCATCGCCTGGGCCTGCGCCGAAGCCCTGCACGAGACCAACCGCTGCCGGGGCCTGTTCGCCACCCACTATCACGAGCTGGCCGTGCTGGAGGGCCGACTGGCCTTCGTCGCCAACCTGTCGCTCAAGGCCAAGGAGTGGAATGGCGAGCTGATCTTCCTGCACGAGGCCGGTCCCGGCCCGGCCGATCGGTCCTATGGCGTGCAGGTGGCCAAGCTGGCCGGGGTTCCGCCCGCCGTGGTGGTTCGCGCCCGCGAGGTGCTGGACCGGCTGGAGCGGGAAGCCGGCGCCCCCGCTCACCTGGACGACCTGCCGCTGTTCGCCGCCAGCGCGCCTGAGCCCGAGCGCCGGGGACCGAGCGCGGCGGAGACCGCCCTGCGCGACCTCGATCCCGACAGCATGAGCCCAAGGGAAGCCATGGACGCCCTCTATCGCCTGAAGGGCCTGCTCTAGATGGCGGTTAGGTGCCTGATGGTGGATGTCGACGGGGTGGTCGTCCGCCATCCCGACGGCCGCCGCTGGGACGCCGACATGGAGGCCGATCTCGGCCTCTCCCCCGACGACCTGCAGCGGGCGTTCTTCACGCCGCATTTCGAGGACATCGTGCTCGGCCGCGCCGACCTGCACGAGCGCCTGGCCCCGGCCCTGGCCGAGATCGCCCCGCACCTGACCAGCGACCGGCTCGCCGCCTACTGGTTCGAACAGGACGGCCATCTGGACCACGTGCTGCTGGATGACCTGGCCGCATACCGCGCCGAGGGCCTGGAACTCCACCTGGCCACGGTGCAGGAGCACCATCGCGCGCGGCACCTGTGGCAGTCGCTCGGGCTGAACGTCCGGTTCGAGGCCATGCACTACGCGGCCGACTATGGCTGCAAGAAGCCCGATGCGGCCTTCTTCCGCCTGGTGGAGGAGCGCACCGGCTTCGCGCCGCACGAGCTGCTGCTGATCGACGACAGCCTGCGCAATGTGGAGGCCGCCCGCGCCTGCGGCTGGCACGCGATCCTTTGGACCGGCGAGCTGAGGCTGGCCGACGCCCTGGCGCAGGCGGGGCTCTGAACCCTCCGGTCGCGGAGTATTGTGCATTGCACAATATTAACCACCGCGCTGCACCACAAATTAATCTTCAGCGTCGAAAAGGCCTCCGTCAGCGCGGACATTCCTCCCGCCGCGCCAAAGGAGAATTTGAAATGATCCGCATTGCCGTCCTGACCGCCGTCGCCGCCATCGCCTTCGCCGCCCCCGCTTCGGCCGCCGAAGTCCGCGTTTCGCTGGTGGGCAAATCCGCCGCCCAGATCGACGCCGACCTGACCCGCGCCGCCCGCACCGTCTGCATGCGCGAAACCTACGGCGAGAGCCTGATCGCCAACGCCTACGGCCGTTGCGTCCGCGCCACCCTGAAGACCGCTCAGGCCAAGCTGGCCGAAGCGCAGTCGGCCGACTAACCCAAGGCTTTCCATAGTTGCGTTCGAGGGCCGGCGGAAACGCCGGCCTTTTTCGTATCCCCTGCCGCTTGGGCGCGGCTTGCCCTATATGCGGTGACATGCCCCCGCGCCTTCGCCCCACCCGCCTGGAATATGTCGTCGACGGCGTGCGGCTGCGCGCCCAGCTCTCGGCGGCGGCCCTGGATGCGGCGGGCGACGAGGCCGAGCAGCGCCGCCGGGCGCTGGCGATCCTCAAGCAGGCCCTGTTCCGCGGCCGGATGATCGCCAAGGAGCGGCTGGAGAACGGCGCCGGCGGCATCGAGACCGCCCGGCTGCTGTCGGGGGTCACCGACGAGGTGGTCACAGCCCTCTACGACTTCACCACCGTCCACGTGTTCCGGGCCCGCAACCCCACCGAGGGCGAGCGCCTGGCCCTGATCGCGGTCGGCGGCTACGGCCGCGGCGCGCTGGCGCCCTTCTCCGATCTCGATCTGCTGTTCCTGCGCCCCTACAAGCAGACCGCCCACGCCGAGAGCGTGATCGAGTACATGCTGTATGCCCTGTGGGACCTGGGCTTCAAGGTCGGCCACGCTTCGCGGACCATCGAGGAGTGCATCAAGCTCTCCCGCGAGGACTACACGATCCGCACCTCGATCCTGGAGGCGCGGCGGCTGACCGGCGACGAGAAGCTGGCCGACGAGCTGACCCGCCGGTTCCGCGCCGAGGTGGTCAAGGGCACGGCCGCCCAGTTCGTCGCCGCCAAGCTGAAGGAACGCGACGAGCGCCAGGACCGGGCCGGCGCCAGCCGTTACCTGGTCGAGCCCAACGTCAAGGAGGGCAAGGGCGGGCTTCGCGACCTCAACACCCTGTTCTGGATCGCCCAGTACCTGCATCCGGTGGCCCAGGTGGACGGCATCGTCCAGCTCGACATGTTCGAGCGCCGCGAGGTGGCGGCCTTCATCCGGGCCTTCGACTTCCTGTGGGCGGTGCGCGGCCACCTGCACTTCGCCACCGGCCGGCCCGAGGAGCGGCTGACCTTCGACCTGCAGCCGGAGATCGCCCGGCGGATGGGCTATGGCGACCGCGGCGACGCCCCGGCGGTGGAGCGGTTCATGCGCCGCTACTTCCTGATCGCCAAGGAGGTGGGCATGCTGACCCGGGTCTTCGCGGCCAAGCTGGAAGCCGAGCAGATCAAGCAGCAGCCGCGCGGCTTTTCGCGGCTGATCCCGGGGCGCGGCCGGCTGAAGAAGAAGCCGCTGGACCCCGGCTTCCACGAGGAGGGCGGGCGTCTCAACATCGATGGCCCGCACGTCTTCGAGACCGATCCGATCAACATGCTGCGGCTGTTCCGCCTGGCCGACCGCCGCGACCTGGACCTGCACCCGGACGCCTTCACCGCCGCCAGCCGCGGCGTGGCCATGATCGGCTCGAAGGTGCGGCGCGACCCCGAGGCGGCCAAGGTGTTCCTCGACATCCTCGCCCACGGCCGCAATCCGCAGCGCACCCTGTCGATGATGAACGAGGCCGACGTGCTCGGGCGGTTCGTACCGGAGTGGGGCCGCATCGTCGCCCAGATGCAGTTCAACATGTACCATTCCTATACGGTGGACGAGCACACCCTGCGGGCGGTGGGGGTGATCGCCGACATCGCCAACGGCCAGTTCGCCGAGGACCATCCGCTGTCGACGGCGATCATGCCGCTGATCGACGACCGCGAGGCCCTGTTCCTGGCCATGCTGCTGCACGACACCGGCAAGGGCGGGGCGGGCGGCCAG
>NZ_JAUYOJ010000015.1 GCF_030697925.1 Phenylobacterium sp.
GCGGTCGAGAAGACTCGAACTTCCACGGGTTGCCCCACAGCGACCTCAACGCTGCGCGTCTACCAATTCCGCCACGACCGCTCGTGGTGAGGCGCGGCAGGTAGCAAACCTCCAACGCTTTGGGAAGCCCTACTGCCCGCCAGCCATGAAGTCGTACACATTGGCCGCACGGGTGACGGCGATCGAGATGCGATCGTCGTTGATCTGAATCTCCCCGCGAGCGACGGGATGGTTGTTGGCCAGGATCCAGACTTCCTCGTTCACCCCGGCGTCGAGCGGGATCACCGCGCCGCGGCCCATGCGCAGGAGCTGCTGCATAGGAAGAGTCGAGCGGCCCAGCAGGACCGAGATCTCGACATTAACGGCGTTGACCTGACTCAAGACGGAAAACCTTTGAAACCCTAAGATACAGGGCGGGCTTTGCGTTGCTCCCACCTGCCCCCACATTGAGCCGACATGCTTGACCACGTGTTAAACCTCGCCCCGATTTTCGCCCGCCCAGATGGGCTGGCCGCCGGCTGGGCCGTGTCGCGCGGGCCGGTCGGCTATCTCGAGGCCGTGGCGGCCATGGAGGCCCGCGCCGCGGCCATAGCGGCTGGGGAGGCGCCGGAACTGGTCTGGCTGCTGGAGCACCCGCCGCTTTACACCGCCGGGGTCTCGTCCAAGGCCGCCGACCTGCTGGCACCCGACCGGTTTCCGGTGTTCGAGAGCGGCCGGGGCGGCCAGTACACCTATCATGGGCCCGGCCAGCGGGTGGCCTATGTGATGCTGGACCTGACCAAGCGTGGCCGAGACGTGCGCGCATTCGTCGCGAGCTTGGAGGCCTGGATCATCGGGGCGCTGGGCCATTTCAACGTCGAGGGCGAAATTCGAGACGGTCGGGTCGGGGTCTGGGTGGAGCGCCGCGCGCCGGGCCTGCCGACCCGCGAGGACAAGATCGCCGCGATCGGGGTGAAGCTGCGCCGCTGGGTCTCGTTCCACGGGATTTCGCTGAACGTCGAACCCGATCTTGGCCATTTCGACGGCATCGTGCCCTGTGGGCAGACGCAGCACGGGGTGACCAGCCTGGTCGATCTGGGCCTGCCGGTGACCATGGACGAGGCCGACGAGGCCCTGAAGGCCAGCTTTATCGAGGTTTTCGGCGCGGTTACGCCCGCCGAGGCGCCGCTCTAGCGGTGGGTTTCGCGGCGGGAACCGGACGCCGCGGGTCGCAGCCGTAGCGATTCTCGCCCGGCTGGCCGGGAAATACGCAGAGCGCGGCGAACAGCAGCGGCGCCCCGACCCCCGGCAGGAACACCAGCAGAGTCCACATGCCGGTCTGGCCCATGTCGTGGAGCCTACGGCTCGAGAGCGCCAGGAAGGCCGCCGTGGAGCCCGCGAACAGCATCACCGCGGCGAAGCCCAAGATCGACCAGTGCAGGGCTCCCAGGGCCAGGCCCACGGTCGCCTGCGGCTCATGGATCATGCCGCTGAGACTGCGCATCCACCATCCCGCGCCCATAGCGTAGGTCGACCAGACATAGGCGCCCAGGAACAGGTTCAGGATGCCGAAATAGACCAGTCCCGTCAGGCCGTAGATCGCCCGGCGCAGACGGCCGTTCGGGTTAAACAAGAATCTGAACATGTCGTCCCCACGACGAGATCAGGCCAATGCGGCCCTCAGCGGATTTGGCCCATAGCGGTTGGTTCCCGCCTCCCCAGCCATCACCCCGAGTTCCACAGCGGCCCAAACGAGCACGAGGCCGAACAAAAAGTCAAAGAATCCCACCGGCTGCGGCCAGATGGCCACCGTGCCGAACAGGATCACCGCCGCCCACCAGCCCGAGCGGCCCCTGTCATGCAGGCGTTTGGAGAGCACGCAGGCCCCGCAATAGAACAGGGCCGGATAGACGAACCAGCCGGTCACCCAATGCAGCGTTACCGTTACCCCAATCACCGACTCATAGAGCGCCGCCAGGCCCAGCAGGACGGCGGCGGCCACCAGGAAGGGCGTGCGCGCGACGCGCCCCTGGGCGTTGAAAAACAGGGCGCCCCAGTCGGTCTGGCCGTTCATGCCGCAAGGTTCCGTAGGTCGAGGCGGCGAATATAGACCGGGCTCACGCGAACTCCACGAGGACTTCGTCGGCCGCCACGCTGTCCCCCGCCGCGGCTCCGACAGTCTTGACGGTTCCGTCGCGCTCGGCGCGGATGATGTTCTGCATCTTCATGGCCTCGACGATGGCGACCTGCTCGCCGGTCTTGACCTCCTGGCCGATGGCGACGTCGAGCGAGACCACGAGCCCGGGC
>NZ_JAUYOJ010000016.1 GCF_030697925.1 Phenylobacterium sp.
GGCGGTACATGCCGATCATGCGGCCACCGCCCTCCATGGGCGCGCCATAGACGATGGAGTTGGGGAACACCAGGTGGCTGGCGCCATAGGGCGCGGACGGCCATTGGGCCTCGTCCACGCCCACGAGGTCGCGGTAGCCGACATTGGTGAAGCAGACGCGGTAGTGAGGCTCGAGGCTGTCGTAGAGGATCACGTTGGAGATGGAGGACGTGCCGAAGGTGGTCGGATGCAGGGCGCCGAAATGGTAGCCCTCACCATAGGTGTCCAGGGCGTATTTCCAGTTGGCGTCGACGTCCACGCGGCTGTGCTTGATCAGGCTGGCGCCGGCCAGGTCCAGGTTCAGGAGCTCTGGGCCCATGTCGCCCAGCCAAGCCTCGACGTCGATCGCCTCGTCGCCGGCGTGAGCCTTGACGAAGACCATCCCGCCCCACTCGGCCACCGGCACGCGGATCAGGTTGCGCGAGGCCCGGTCGATCCCCTCGAACGAGGCCTCTCCGGGCATCCCCACCAGCCGCCCGTCGAGGTCGAAACTCCAGGCGTGGAAGGGACAGACCAGAAGGTTGCGCCGGCTGCAGTCAGCCACCAGCCGCGCGGCGCGGTGGGTGCACATGTTGAGGAAGGCGTTCAGTGTCCCGTCCCGGGCGCGGACGATGACAATGGCCGGCCCGGCGCTGTCGAACAGCATGACGTCGCCGGGCTTGGCCACCTCGCAAGACAATCCGGCCAGCAGCGGGGCCTTGCCGAACAGCTCGCGCCGCTCGGCTTCGAAACGGACGGGATCGGTGTATTCCCGTGGCGAGATGCGCATGGGCGCATTTCCCCAGTCCGTGGTCCCGCCCGCCGCCAAATGGGCGACGGTTCGGCGTTCCAGAGAGCGCATGGCCTGGTCGGCGGTGACCGCGTCGGCTTGGGGGGCGTCGAGGATGTCGGACATGGCCTTACTCCATTTGACGGTGATCGAGGACCGGAGGGATCAATGGCGGAGGGTGAACTGGAGCGCGATCGTACGCGGCGGATTGGGCGTGCCGACCAGGTCGGAGTGTCTGCCGCCCGCCGTGCCCGTCCCGCTGCCCGAGCTCGGCGCATCCCCCATGGAGGTGACCACGTACTCGTCGGTCAGGTTCTTGCCGATCAACGCCAGATCCCATTTTCCATCCTCGTCGGCGATGCGCAGAGAGGCGTCGAAGACAGTATAGGCGTCCTGGCGGCCGTTGGGATTGCCGAACGGCCCGCCCAGATAGTCGCTGCTGTAGCGCAGGTTGGCGGAGGCTCCGAAGACCATGCCGTTGACCGTCGGGCCCTCATAGTCGGCCTGCAGCGCCCCGGTCCATTTCGGCGCGTTGGCGGTGGCCTTGCCGCTGAGGTCCTGGACTGTGCGACCGGCGACGATGGTGCAGCCCTCGGCGATGGTCTGGCCGCCGTAGCAGGGGGCGCCGGCGAAGTCCTCGTAGTTCGACTTGTTGTAGGCCACGGTCCCGCGAAGGGTCAGTCCACGCACGGCCGCCGGCGCCCATTCGCCCTGGAATTCGATGCCCTTGGTCACGACCGACCCGGCGTTCTTGGTGATGTACTGGATCTTGGTGGCGTCGAAATAGTCGATCTGGAAGTCGGTGTATTCGTAGTGGTAGGCGTCGACCGCGAACCGCACCCGGCCGTCGAGCAAGGTCGCCCGCACCCCGCCTTCGAAACCGGAGGGCTTCTCCGGATTGAAGGCCAGGTCGGCGGCGGTGGTGTTGCCGATCGCGCTGTTCAGCGCGCTGATCGAGAAGCCGCCGGACTTGAAGCCCTGCTTGTAGGCCGCAAACGCCATCCAGTTCTCGGAGGGCTTCCAGGTCAGGGTCACCTCGGGCGAGAAGTTGTCGAAGGTCTGGTCGCCCGTGATCGGCGCGTTCTGACGGAACACGCCCCGATAGAGGCTGATCACGTAGGGTTGGTTGAAAATTGAGTCTTTGGTCTCACGCGTGTAGCGCGCGCCGATGGTGGCTTCGAAGGTGTCCGTGATCTCCCAGATCGCCTGGCCAAACCCGGCGAAGGTGGTGCCGTCGGTCTCCGAGAGCTTGCGCAAGGTGATGTAGCGCTGCTGGGCGGGGGCCGTCGGATCCTCCAGGGCGCCAGGGAAGATGATCTGCTGGTCGAAGTTGAGCTTAGTGTTCTGATAGAAGACGCCGGCCATGAAATTGAGCGGCCCGTCCAGTTGGGTCTGGGCGCGGATTTCCTCGGAGAACGCCCGGTATTCGGACCGCTCCGAACCCCAGGTCCCGCCATTGGCCGCGCCGGTGAAGTCGTAGTCCCCGAGGAAGTAGTTCACGAAGTGATGGAAGCCGGTGACGGCGGTCAGGGACAGGTTGTCTGTGGAGTAGTCGGCCGTCGCGGTCAGGGAATAGGAGTCGTAGTCCTGGTAGAGCTGGCCGCCGTGGCGGCCGAGCAGCGAATTGGTGGCCGCGATGTCGGCAGGCACGTCGTTCTGCTGGATCTTCCAGTTCTTGTCGCAGGCCGCTCCGGGCTGCACCTGCGCCGTGCCCAGCGGGCAGGACACCATTTCGTTGTTCCAGGTCGCATTGGTGACCCGGTAGCGGCTCGCCGCCCCCTTGAGCGTCAAGCTGAACTGTTCGTTGGGAATCCACTGGGCGGTGAGCCGCGCCACCAGATCCTCCTCGCCCGGAACGTCCTTCTGGGGCTTGGGGACGACGTGGCTGGTCGCCGCGAAGGTGTTGACGTTCAAAGTGGTGAGCGTGGTCGCGGGCGCGATGTTCTCCACGTAACCGCCCTGCATCCGTGACGCGCGGACCGCCAGGCGCATGCCGAACGTGTCGGTGATCGGACCCGAGACAATGGCCTCGATGGACGGCGTCTTGGAGGTGAATTCATAGCCGATGCGGCCGAGGGCCTCGAACTCAGACCCCGGATTGGCGGAGGTGAAGGACAGCACGCCGGCGGTGGCGTTCTTGCCGAAGAACAGGGCCTGAGGTCCCTTCAGAACCTCCACCTGCTTCATGTCGAAGAAGCCCTCGTTGATGATCCGGCCCTGGCCATAATAGACCCCGTCCACGTTCACCGCGACCGACTGCTCGATGCCGATGCTGGTGAAGGACGAGCCGATGCCGCGCAGGCTGATGGTGGCGCCGCTGCCGCTGCTGCCGCGAGTGACCGAGAGCTGGGGCATGGTCGCGGCGATCTCCTCGATGGAGCGCAGCGCGAAGTGGTCGAGCTGCTCGCCGGAGATGGCGGTCACCGCGACCGGGATGTTCTGGATGTTCTCGTCGCGCTTGCGGGCGGTGACGATGATCTCCTCGAGCGCGGTGGCGGCCGGGGCTTCATCGGCGAGGGCCATGGCGGGACTGGCCGCCAGGACCGCGATGGTCGAGGCCGAAAGCAGCAGCGCCTGGGCGCGGCCGATTGAACCTAGTCGTGAGCGCTGGGCGCCTGTGTTGCGGGTCATTGTGGTGTCCTCCCCCTGAATTTTCTTGTGTTCGTTGGTCGCCGCGGTCGCGCGGCTAGTCGAAGGTTGGTGGGAATGGGCGTCCGAGCTGTTCGCCGATCCGGGCGCCGCCGTATTCGCCGGCCGAGATCAGCTTCAGCCGCGAGATGCGCCAGCCGGCTGGCGTGCGCACGAAGCGGTTCTCGTAGCGCCCCCAGCGGTGGCAGTCGGCGGTGGCCGGAAAGCCCGTGAAGCGCTGCCACGAGTACATGTAGCTGTGGAAAGTGACCTGGTCGGGGGTGTCGAACCGGATCTCGGCGTTGCTGATGTGGTGGCTGCCGCTGACGGTGACCCCCAGGGCGTCGCTCAGCATCTTGCCGAGCTGCGCCTTGCCGCGGAGCGTGTACTCGTCGCTGCCGGGCACGAAATTGGCGACACAGTCGTCGACGAACAACGCCACCATCGACGCTGGATCGAGGTTGTCGGCGTGCCGACAATACTCGTACATCGTCTCAAGTATGTCGACGCGGTCCTTGAGTTCCTGAACCGTCTTTTCCAAAGACACGTCTTTCTCTCCCTGATTTGAGACCCTTCTACGAGGGCTTCAATTCGTTCTTTATCTGATCTTGAGCCACACCGATTTCAGCTCGGTGTAGTGGTCGATCGACGCCGCGCCGAGGCTGCGGCCGTAACCGGACTGCTTGACCCCGCCATAGGGGATGGATGGATTGACCCGCTGATAGGTGTTCACCCAGACCGTGCCGACGCGCAGGGCCTGGCTGGCCCGGTGGGCGCGCGACAGGTCCCGAGTCCAGACGCCGGCGGCCAGGCCGAACTCGGTGTCGTTGGCGATGGCGATCGCCTCCTCCTCGGTGTCGAAGGGGATGACGCTCATCACGGGGCCGAAGATCTCTTCCCGCGCGATGGTCATGCGATTGTCGACGCCGGTGAAGATGGTCGGCTGGTGGAAGTAGCCGGCGTCGCCCTGCCGAGCGCCGCCGAGGGCCACATGGGCGCCTTCGGCCCGGCCCAGGCCCACATAGCGGCTGACGCGGTCGAGCTGCTCCTGCGAGATCAGCGGGCCCATCTGGGTGTCGGGGCGGAAGCCGGAGCCGATCTTGATCGACCGGGACTTCTCGACCATGGCGGCCACGAGCTCGTCGTGGATTCCGCGCTGGATCAAGACGCGGGTCCCGGCGGTGCAGACCTGGCCCGAATGACCCCAGGCGGCGCCGGTGATGGTGGCGGCCGCGGCCTCCAGGTCGGCGTCGTCGAACACGATCTGCGGGCTCTTGCCGCCCAGCTCCATGCTCAGGCGCTTGAGGGTCGGCGCCGCGGCGGCCTGGATTCTGCGGCCGGTGTCGCCAGAGCCCGTGAAGCTGATCGCGTCGACCTGCGGGTGGGCCACCAGGGCCGCCCCGACGATCTCGCCGACCCCATGGACCACATTGACCACGCCCGGCGGAATGCCGGCCTCCAGGCAGAGCTTGGCGACGACGATGGCGGTGAGCGGTGTCTGTTCGGCGGGCTTCAGCACCACGCTGTTGCCGCAGGCCAGCGCCGGGACGATGCCGCAGGGCGCGGCCGAGGGTCCGTTCCAGGGCGAGATGACGGCGCAGACGCCGACCGGTTCGCGCACCTGCTGCACCACCACGTCGTGCGGCGCGGCCGGCATGGAGCCGTGCAGCTTGGTGGGCCAGCCGGCGTAGTAGTCGACCGTGTCGATGCCGAACTGGACGATGAAGGCCGAATAGGCCTGCACCACGCCGCCGTCGAGGACGTCCAGGTCCGACAGGAGGTCGCGACTCTGTCCGAGCAGCACGGAGAGCCGCCGTAGGCGGCGCTCCTTCTCCTGGGCGTCAAGGTTGCGCCAGCGACCGTCCTCGAAGGCCTGGCGCGCCGAGCGCACGGCGCGATCCACATCCTCGGCGCCGCCGGCCGCGCAGCGGGCGAACTCCTGGCCCGTGGCCGGATCGTAGAGGGCCATGGTCTCGCCTGACGCGGAGGCGACGACCTCGCCCTCAATGACGTGGCCGAACTCACCGCCGACCAGGAAGTTGGTCGCCGCCTGGGACAGCGGCCATTCGTCCATGGTCTTCAGGAAGGCTCGGGTCGCTCGCATGATCTGGCTCGAATGCTCTGGCTAGGCGCAGGTCTCCAGCGCGCGGAAGAGGCTTCCGCGCCGGGGACCGGCCTCGGTGGGGTTGGGGGAACGGAGTCGGGCGCCGCGACCAATGGCGTCGCGGGGCGTTCCGGAATCAGTTGGGGATGCAGGCCATCTTCGAACGTTCTCCCTTGTGTGTTTTTGTTATGTTACAGTTGTTATATAACAAGCGTTATACGGAATCGTCAATGCCAATTTCTGTTCATCATCATGCTAGACGACAACAGGTCGTCGACGTCGCCATGCAGCTCATCGCCAAGGCCGGTTTGGATGCGGTGACGGTGCGCGACGTGGCCGAGGCGGCGGGCTGCAGCACCGCCATCGTGTCGCACTATTTCCACAACAAGAAGGAGCTGCTGCACGTCACCTACACGGCCGCCATAGAACGGGCGACCGGCCGGGCGGAGGCCGCCTTGGCCGCCACCGGCGACCTCAAGGCCTTTCTCGCCGAGATCATGCCGCTGGACGAGGACCGGCTCACCGAATGGAGCATCTGGCTGGCCTTCTGGGCCAAGGCGGTCTCGGACCCGGACATCGCCGCGGCGCAACGCAACTGCGTCCTGCGCACCCGCGGAAACATCCTGAGGATTCTCGACGACCTGAACGCCCGGGGTGAACTGGTCGCCGGCGTCGACCGCGCGCACGCGGCGCGGCGGGTGCTGGCCACGATCACCGGCATGGCCGTGCAGGTGATGTTCGATCGGGAGGACTGGCCGACCGACCGCCAGCACGGCCTCATCGACCCGGAACTGCGCGCCCTCTACATCCCCTCGCGGATCCCGGCGTCGATCGCCGAACCGGCTGCGCCCACGCACCGCGAGAACGTGGTGGCGATGGCCGGGGAGCGGTAGGCGTCGCCCTTCGAGGCGGAGCTCCGGGCCTAACCCGTGTTGCGCAGCCCCGCGGCGATACCGTTGATGGTCAGGTGGATGCCGTCGCGCACCGCCTCGGTGTCCTCGCCGCTCCGCCGGCGGCGGATCAGTTCGATCTGCAGGTGGTTCAGCGGATCGATATAGGGCAGGCGCGAGCGGATGACCGCGGCCAGGTCCGGGTTCTTCTCCAGCAGGGCGGACTGCCCGGTGATCGCCAGCACCGCCTCGACCGTGCGGTCCCACTCGGCGCGAATCTCGCCGAACACCCGGTCGGCCAGGGCGCGATCCTCCACCAGGCCGGCGTAGCGGCCGGCGATGGCCATGTCGCCCTTGGCCAGCACCATCTCCATATTGGCCAGGGCCGACGAGAAGAACGGCCAGGTCTCGTGCAGCTCGGCCAGCTTCTCGATCGGCGCGCCCGAGCGAGCCACAGCAGAGCCGAAGCCGTACCAGCCCGGCAGCAGCGCGCGCGACTGCGACCAGGAGAACACCCAGGGAATGGCCCGCAGCCCTTCGATGCTGCGCTTGGCCTGGCGCGAGGTTGGCCGGCTGCCGATGTTCAGGTCGGCGATCTCGCTGATCGGGGTGGCTGCGAAGAAATAGTCCACGAAGCCGGGCGTCTCGTAGACCAGGGCGCGGTAGGCCGACATCGCCTCCCGCGCCAGGCCGTCCATGATCCCGGCGTGCGGCGCGGCCAGTTCCGACTTGGCCGGCTTGCGCAGGGAGGCCAGCACCACGCCGGCCGCCAGGGTCTCCAAGCTCTGCCGCGCCAGCTCGGGGTCGGCGTATTTGTTGGCCACCACCTCGCCCTGCTCGGTGATGCGGATGCGGCCGGCGATGGTGCCCTGGGGCTGGGCCAGCAGGGCGTCGAAGCTGGAGCCACCGCCGCGCCCCACCGCCCCGCCGCGGCCGTGGAACAGCTGCAGGCGCAGGCCGGAGTCGCGCATGACCTCGGCCAGGGCCAGCGAAGCCTGGTGCAACTCCCAGGTCGAAGTCAGGTAACTGCCGTCCTTGTTGGAGTCCGAATAGCCGATCATCACCTCCTGGATGCCCACCGGCCCGACCAACTGGCGGATCAGCGGCAGGGCCAGGTAGCGGCGCATGATGTCGGGCGCGGCGCGCAGGTCGGCGATGGTCTCGAACAGCGGCTCGGCGAACACCTGGGTCCGCGCCGGGTCGCCCGGCGTGAACAGCCCGACCTCCTTGAGCAGCAGATAGACTTCCAGCAGGTCCGAGATCGAGGTGGTGTTGGAAACGATGTGGGCGCGGATCGCGTCGCGGCCATAGAAATGCTTCAGGTCGGCGGCGGCGGTGAGGATGTCGTACTCCCGCCGCGTCTCCTCGCTGTAGTCGGCGAAGGGCGTGTGCAGCAGACGGCCGTGCGATAGTTCCGCCAGCAGGAGGTCGCAGCGCGCCTCCTCGTCCAAGGCCTCATAGTCCGCGCAGACCGCAGCGCCCTTCAGAAGTTCGGCGACAACCCGCGCGTGCACCGCCGAGTTCTGGCGCAGGTCGAGACGGGCCAGGTGGAAGCCGAAGATCTCCACTGCGCGGATGAGGTCCGGCAGCGGCCCGCGGGCGAAGGACGGACCATGGCGGGTCAGCAGGCTGTCCAGCACGGTCTGCAGATCACCGCGCAGGGCGTCGGGACCGTCATAGGGCTGGGCGGGTCCGGCGGCGCGGCGCGCGGGCGGCTCCCCGGTCAACAGCGGATAGGTGGCCGCCAGCCGCGCATAGATGTTGGTCAGCGCCCGCCGATAGGGCTCGTCGGCCCGATGCGGCGAGGGGTCGGGCGAAGCGTCGGCGAGGGCCTGCAGCTCCGGGGTGACGCCGGCCAGGCTGGCGGAGATCGAAAGCTCCGCGCCCAGCTCGTGGATCCGATCCAGGTACATCCGCAGCGCCGCGCGCGACTGGCGCGCCATGGCCTGGCGCATCACCGCCTCGGTCACATTGGGATTGCCGTCGCGGTCGCCGCCGACCCAGGACCCGACCCGCAGGAAGGACGGCAGGCGGTCGGGCTCGCCCAGCACCTCCAGCCAATGGGCGTAGAGCCTGGGCAACTCCGGCAGGAAGCTGCGTTCGAAATAGGAGACGGCGTTCTCGATCTCGTCGCCGACCCCCAGCTTGACGTTCCGCAGCAGCCGGGTGCGCCAAAAGATCGCCACCTGGCGCATCAGGTCTCGCTCGAGCCGCGCGCGGTCGGTGTCGGCATGGGCCTGGTCGTAGGCGTCGAGGTCGTCGGCGATGGCGCCCTGGCGGTCGAGGATGCTCTTGCGCCGCACCTCGCTCGGGTGGGCGGTGATCACCGGCGCCACCAGCGCGCCCTCCAGCAGGGCCATCACCTCGTCGACGCCGACCCCCTGGGCCTTCAGGACCCGCAACGCCCCAGCCAGGGTGTCGGACCGCGTGTCGCCCCCGCGCCCACGGCGGCGCTGGATCTGGTCCTCGGCGATATTGGTGATCTGCAGGAAGCAGGCGAACGAGTGGGCGAAGCGGACGGTGTCCGGCGGGCTCAGACCCCCCAGCCGGTCGGCCATCAGCTTGGCGGCGGCCTCGGTGCCCTCCCGGTGGAAGCCAACCGAGGCTTGGCGGATCTCCTCGATCTGGCTGAACACGGCCTCGCCGTCCTCGGCGCGGATCACGTCGCCCAGGATGCGTCCCAGGAAGCGGACATTGGCGCGCAGCAGGTCGGGTAGGGACTGGGTCATTCTCGCCCGCGATGTTGACTTAAGGGAAGCGACGTAGCTTCCGCGCCCTAAGACCACCGCGCGCTTCCAATGTGAAGCCTCTTCGCCGCGATTGACGCGCCTATCCGGCCATGGCCAGCAACGTCGCCCATTCCTTGGCCGTGACGGGCGACACCGAGAGCCGCGACTGGCGGACGATCTTCATCTCCGCGAGCTCGGGGCGGGCCTTGACCTCCGCCAAGGTGACCGGCCGTTTGAGGCGCGCGACCGGGGCGATCTCCACCGCCACGAACCGCCCCGAGGCGTCGCCGGGATCGGGGAAGGCCTGCTTGGTCACCTTGGCCAGGCCCACCGCCGCCGGACCCGCGCCCGAATGGTAGAACAGCACCTGGTCGCCCACCTTCATGGCCTTCAGGTTCAGCGCCGCGGTGTTGTTGCGCACCCCGTCCCAGACGGTCCCGCCGTCGCGCACCAGGTCGTCGAACGAATAGGTGTCCGGCTCGGACTTCACCAGCCAGTACTGAGCTTCCGACGCCATGCTGTCCCGCCTCTTCGCCGCTGAATGACCGGGCGCAGGATCACCATCCCCAAGGCGCCTTGTCGAGCCTAGGCGGTCTGTTCGGCGCTCACGCCCAGTTCGCGCATCATCGCCTCGCGCATGACGAACTTCTGGACCTTACCGGTCACCGTCATCGGGAACTCGGCGACGAAGCGCACGTGGCGCGGGACCTTCTGATGGGCGATCTGACCCTGGCAGAAGGCGCGCAATTCCGCCTCAGTGAGCGTCTGTCCCGCCGCCAGGATCACCCAGGCGCAGAGCTCCTCGCCGTAGCGGCTGTCGGGCACCCCGAACACCTGGACGTCCTGGATCGCCGGGTGGCGGTAGAGGTACTCCTCGATCTCGCGGGGATAGAGGTTCTCCCCACCGCGGATCACCATGTCCTTGATGCGGCCGACGATGTTGCCGTAGCCCTGGGCGTCCAGGGTGGCGAGGTCGCCGCTGTGCATCCAGCCCTCGGCGTCCTTGACCGCGGCGGTCTGGCCGGGCTCGTCCCAATAGCCCAGCATCACCGAATAGCCCCGGGTGCAGAGTTCGCCCGAGACCCCGCGCGGGACGATGTCCCCGGCCTCGTCGACGATCTTCACCTCAAGGTGCGGATGCACCCGGCCGACGGTGGAGACGCGGCGCTCGATTGGATCGTCGACGCTGCTCTGGAAGCTGACGGGACTGGTCTCCGTCATGCCGTAGCAGATGGTGACCTCGGCCATGTTCATGCGGGCGATGACCTTGCGCATCACCTCCACCGGGCACGGCGAGCCGGCCATGATCCCGGTGCGCAGGGAGCTCAGGTCGAACTCGGAGAAGCGCGGGTGGTCGAGCTCAGCGATGAACATGGTCGGCACCCCGTAGAGCGCCGTGCAGCGCTCGGCCGCCACCGTTTCCAGGGTGGTCAGGGGGTCGAAGCCCTCGCCGGGATAGATCATGGCCGCGCCGTGGGTCACCGCGGCCAGGTCGCCCATCACCATGCCGAAGCAATGGTAAAGCGGCACGGGGATGCAGATGCGGTCGTCCAGGGTCAGCTTCAGGGCCCGGCCGACCAGATAGCCGTTGTTGAGGATATTGTGGTGGCTGAGCGTGACGCCCTTAGGGGCGCCGGTCGTGCCGCTGGTGAACTGGATGTTGATGGCGTCGGAGGGCAAGAGCCCGGCTTCCGCCGCCCGCAACGCGCCGAGCTCTGCGCCCGCCGCCTCGATGTCGGCGAAGGCCACGGCGCCGGGGAGGGTCTTGCCGCCCATCTCGATCAGCAGGCGCAGCTCGGGCAGCCGCGCGGCCCTTAGCGCCCCGGGCTCGCTGCTATCCAGCTCCGGCGCCAGGGCGCGGATCATCGCGCGATAGTCGCTGGTCTTGAACGGCGGTGAGATCACCAGCCCCGCGCAGCCCACCTTGTTCAGGACGAACTCCAGCTCCGAGAGCCGGTAGGCGGGATTGACCGTGACCAGGATCAATCCGGCCTTGGCGGCCGCGAACTGGGTGATCGCCCATTCCGCGCGGTTCAGCGACCAGATGCCCAACCGGTCACCAGGCGCCAACCCACTGGCCAGCAGGCCGGCGGCGAAGGCCTCGCAACGGGCATGGAGCTGCGCCCAGGTCAGCCGCACCCCTTGAGCGGGACAGACCAGCGCCTCGCGATCGCCCCACTGTCGGGCCGCCTCGTCCAGAGCCTGGCCGATGGTGAGGTCGAGCAGCGGCGGCTCGGCGGCGCCGCGAACCAGGCTTTCCACATCGTTTCTCCCACGGCGGTCGAGCCGCCCCGGCTCAAAGATGTCAGCCAACGGGGCGTTGTCCAGCATCCGCTGCGGGCGGCCGGCTCCCTAACGGTTCAGCACCGCCAAGGCCGTATCGGCCAGGGTCCTGGCGCCGCTGTTGTCCGTGCTCGGATCGCTGGTCCCGATGCCGTCCAGGTTCCGCTTGAACACGCCCTGCGAGATCGAGGCCAGGCGGAATAGCGAGAAAGCGAGGTAGAACGGAAAATCCCCGATCCCGTCGCGGCCCGTGCGCCGGCAATAGGCCGCCACGTGCTCTTCCTCGGTCGGAATGCCCGCCGCGGCCAGGTCGATCCCATCCAGGGTCCCCCAACTCTCCGAGCGCGAGTGCCAGAGGATGCAGGTATAGGCCAGGTCCGCCAGGGGATGGCCCAGGGTCGAGAGCTCCCAATCCAGCACCGCGATGATCCGGGGCTCGGTCGGATGGAACATGACGTTCTCCAGCCGGTAGTCGCCGTGGGCGATGGTCACGGGGCCTTCGGCGGGGATGCGCCCCGGCAGCTGTTCGATCAGCGCCTCCATGGCCGGGATGACCTCGGTCTCCGCGCCTCTGTACTGCTTGATGAACCTCCCGATCTGCCGCTCGAAATAGTTCCCCGGCCGGCCGTAGTCGCCTAGGCCCACCGCCACGGGATCGACGGCGTGCAGCCGCGCCAGGACCGCGTTCAGCTCATCATAGATCGCGGTCCGCCCGGCGGGCTCCAGGCCCGGCAGCCGCGCGTCGCGAAAGATCCGGCCCTCCAGGAAGTCCATCACATAGAAACTGGTACCGATGACGGCGTCGTCCTCGCAGAGCGCGCGCATCCGGGGGACCGGGAAGCCCACATCGCCCAGCGCCTTCATCACCCGGTATTCGCGGTCCACCTGGTGGGCGCTGGCCAACAGCAGGCCGGGCGGCTTCTTGCGCAGGACATAGCGCGCCTCGCCGGCGCTCAGCAGGTAGGTGGGGTTCGACGCGCCGCCCTTGAACTGGCTGATGCTCAGCGGACCGCGATAGCCCTCGACATTGACCGCCAGCCAGAGGTCCAGCGCGGCTTCGTCCAGGCGATGGGCGGCTCTCACCTCCCCCAGGTTCGGCGTCCCCGGATCCGCGCTCATCCCGTTCTCCGATGTGGTTTCGGGCGACCTTACGCCCCTTCCCCGGCGGCGGGCCAAGGGGGCTTCGCTGACGCCGCGAAAAGGGGTCATCCTGGGCTGTGCTGGGAGGACCCTCATGGCCCTGATCGAGACCGCCGACTTCGTCCACGTGCTCTACGGCGTGGACGACCACATCGCCCGCATCACCCTGAACCGGCCTGAACGGCGCAACGCGCTGAACCCGCGCGCCTATGCCGAGATCGAGGCCGCCTTCCGCCACGCCAGCGCCGACCCGGAGGTCCGCTGCGTCCTGGTCACTGGCGCCGATCCGGCCTTCTGCTCCGGCGAGGACGTCAAGGAGATGATGACCGGCGAGGCGCCCTCCGGCCCGCCCCGACCACCGCGGGTGAAGTTCGAACCCACTCCGGCCGCCATGGCCGTGATCGACTGCGAGAAGCCGGTGATCGCCGCGGTCAACGGCGCGGCCGTCGGCTGGGGCATGGAGCTCGCCCTATATGCCGACATCCGCATCGCCTCGGAGAAGGCGGTGTTCGCCGAGCTGTTCATCAAGCGCGGCCTGATCTGCGACGTCGGCGGTCTCTGGCTGCTGCCGGCCATCGTCGGCCCCGCCAAGGCCGCCGAGCTGCTGTTCACCGGCGACCCCATCGACGCCCGGGAGGCTGAGCGCATCGGCCTGGTCACCGACACCACACCACACGACGACCTGCTGCCTCGCGCCGAGGCCATGGCCGCTCGCATCGCCGCCAACCCGCCGCTGGCCCTGCGCTATATGAAACAGGGCCTGCGCCGCACCACGCACGGCGACCCGCGCGAGATCGGCGGCTGGGCCATCGAGATCATCTATCGCCTGTTCGCCACCGAGGATCACCGCGAGGGGGTGAAGAGCTTCCTGGAGAAGCGCCCGCCGGTCTTCACCGGCCGCTAGGCCTCTGGACTCGACTCCCCGGGGATGGTGTCACGGCGGGGTCTGAGTTTGGGAGAGCGCGCCTTGCGGACCTTCGGCCTGATCCTGTTGCTGGTCCTGACGAGCGCGGGCCAAGCCCAAGCCGCCGACGACCTCGCCGCCTGGAAGCACCAGGCGGCCAAGGTCACCATCGTCCGCGACGACTGGGGCATCGCCCACATCACCGGCAAGACCGACGCCGACGCCGTGTTCGGCCTCGTCTACGCCCAGGCCGAGGACGACTTCAACCGGGTCGAGACCAACTACATCAACGCCATGGGTCGCTTGGCCGAGGCCGAGGGCGAGTCGGCCATCTGGCAGGACCTGCGGATGAAGCTGTTCATCGATCCCGCCGAGTTGAAGGCGCAATACGCCAGGAGCCCCGCCTGGCTGCGCAAGCTGATGGACGCCTGGGCCGGCGGGCTGAACTACTACCTCGCCACCCATCCGAACGTGACGCCGCGGGTCATCAAGCGCTTCGAGCCCTGGATGGCGCTCAGCTTCTCCGAGGGCAGCATCGGCGGCGACATCGAGCGGGTGTCGCTCAGCCAGCTCGAGGACTTCTACGGAAAGAAGACCATGGCCCTGGCCGCCGATGAGCCAGGGGCCATGTTCAAGGAGCCGACCGGCTCCAACGGCTTCGCCATCGCGCCTAGCAACACCAAGGACGGTAAGGCGCTGCTGCTGATCAACCCGCACACCTCGTTCTTCTTCCGCTCCGAGGTGCAGGTGACCAGCGGCCAGGGGCTGAACGCCTATGGCGCCGTCACCTGGGGCCAGTTCTTCGTCTATCAGGGCTTCAACGAACACGCCGGCTGGATGCACACCTCCAGCGGCGTCGACGTGGTCGACGAGTTCGCCGAGACCATCGTGGGCTCAGGCGACAAGCTCAGCTACCGCTATGGCGCCGAGATCCGGCCGGTGACGGTCAAGACCATCGCCGTGTCCTACAAGGCCGCCGATGGGACCATGGCCACCCGCACCTTCACCACCTATGCCACCCATCACGGCCCCATCGTCCGCGAGGCCGAGGGCAAGTGGATCGCCACGGCCCTGATGAACACGCCGGTCGCGGCCCTGCAGCAGTCGTTCCTGCGCACCAAGACCACGGACCATGCCAGCTTCCTCAAGGTGGCCGAGCTGCGGGGCAACTCCTCCAACAACACCATCTTCGCCGACGCCAAGGGCCAGATCGCCTATCTGCACCCGCAGTTCATCCCCCGGCGCGACGACCGGTTCGACTACACCAGGCCGGTGGACGGCTCCGACCCCGCGACCGACTGGAAGGCCCTGCACGCGCTCTCCGAGGCGCCGGCCCTGCTCAACCCCAAGACCGGCTGGCTGTTCAACACCAATGACTGGCCCTGGTCGGCGGCGGGTCCTGACAGCCCCCGACGCGGCGACTATCCGCGCTACATGGATTCCAACGGCCCGAACCCGCGCGGCGCCCACGCGGCCCTGGTGCTGACAGCGCGCAAGGACTTCACCCTGCCCACCCTGATCGAAGCCGCCTACGACCCCTACCTCCCGGCCTTCGCCCGCCTGATCCCGGCCCTGGTGGACGCCTATGACGCCACGCCCTCGGCCGACCCGTTGAAGGTGAAGCTCGCCGAGCAGGTCGCCGCCCTGCGCGCCTGGGACTATCGCTGGTCGGCGGCGTCGACGGAGACGTCCCTGGCGGTGTTCTGGGGCGAGGCGCTTTGGGCCGAGGCCGGTCCGGCCGCCAAGGCCGCGGGGATCAACGTCTATGACTACATGGCCACCCGCACGACCCCGGAGCAGAGGCTCGCGGCCCTGGCCAAGGCCGCCGACCGGCTGACCCAGGACTTTGGTTCGTGGAAGACCCCCTGGGGCGAGATCAACCGCTTCCAGCGCCTGACTGGCGACATCGTCCAGCCCTTCGACGACGCGGCCCCCAGCATCCCGGCGCCCTTCACCTCGGCCCAGTGGGGCTCGCTGGCCTCGTTCGGCGCCAAGCGCTACCCGAACACCAAGCGCTATTACGGAACCGGCGGGAACAGCTTCGTCGCCGCTGTGGAGTTCGGCCCCAAGGTCAGAGCCTTCGCCATCACCGCCGGCGGCGAGAGCGGCGATCCCAAGTCCAAGCACTTCAACGACCAAGCCCTGCGCTACAGCCAGGGCGCGCTACGGGAGGTCTACTTCTATCCGGAGCAGCTCACGGGGAAGACGGAGCGGACGTATCGGCCGGGAGAGTGAGGGGCTAATCCGCCCGCTCGACCCGGTTCTCCCTGCCGATAAGCCATATACGGGACCACCGGACATGGGTTTTTGGCCCGCCGGTTCTCGGAACGAGATCCGACTCGATTACGCGAGCCTTGGCGATTCGGATCGGTACGCTGCATGCGATTTGGTACGCCAGCGCATAGGCGCCTTGGTGCGGTGTGAACAAAGCAAGAATATCAACCGAGCGCCGCCTCCACCCCCTCAAGCAACTGCTCCACATCCGCCTCCGTCACATGCAGGTGCGGCGCGAACCTCACCGAGCTCCCACGCTGGCTGACGAACACGTTCTTCGCCCGCAGCGCGCCCACGAGGTCGCCTGAGAACCCCTCCGGCATCCGCGCTCCGAACAGGTGCGGGCAGCGCTGGGCCGCCGGCGGCAGGGGGAAGCCCAGGGCCTCCAGGCGCTCGGCGATCTGGGCGTTGACCGCGCCCAGGGCCTCGGCGATGGCGGGCACGCCCCAGGCCTGGAGCTGTTCCAGGGCAGCCAGCGCGCCGGGAAGGACGGTGGTGGCGCAGGTCTCGCCCACGTCGAAGCGCCGCGCGCCGGGGCGGTAGGCGTCGCTGTAGCGGACCAGGTTGGCGAAATCCCTGGCGTTGTCGCGGACCAGCCAGGTCTCCTCCAGCGGACGCGCCTCGCGCCAGGCCGGGGCCACGTACATCAGGCCGAAACCGTAGGGGGTAAGCAGCCACTTGTAGCCGGCGGCCACCAGGAAATCGGGCGCGACGGCCTCGAGGTCCAACGGCAAGGCGCCGAGGCTCTGGGTGGCGTCCAGCACCAGGGCGGCGCCGACGTCGCGGCAGGCGGCGCCGATGGCCGCGAGATCCAGCCGCGCGCCGTTGGTCCAGTGGCAGTTGGCGAGCGCCGCGACCTTCACCTTCGGCCCGAGGTGGGCCAGAACCGCGGCGGTCCAGTCGCCGTCGGCCGGGGTGGGGACAGTGACCACCTCCGCCCCGCGCTCCTTCGCCGTGCGCCGCCAGGGCAGGACGTTGGAGGGGAACTCCTCGTCCAGCAGCAGGATTTGATCGCCGGGCCGCAAGGTCGGTTCGATGGCGCGGGCCGCGGCGCTGATCCCATAGCTGGCCGCCGGGATCACCGCCCAGCCATCGGCCCCGCCGCCGAACAGGTCCGCGGCCAGGTCCCGCGCCCGTTCGGCGTCGGCGAAGAAGTCGTCCGCAGTCCGCTCCCAGGGCCGGCTCTTGGCGCCCGCGGCCGTGACCAGGGCGTCCCGCGAGGCGTTCAGCAGCGGGGCGTTATAGGCCGTGTTGAAATAGGCGATCCCGGCGGGGATCTCGAACAGGTGACGTTGCGAGGTCAGCATGTCGCCTCCTAGCTGGGGGCTGCTGGATCGGCCAGCCCGACTTGATATAGCAGCCCTATGATGCTGCATTGCAGCAACGCCACCGGCCGCATCGCAGCAGAGAAGACAATCCATGAGCCTCAAGGACAAGGTCGCCGTCGTCACCGGCGCCGCCAGCGGCATCGGCAAGGACATCGCCAAGGCCTTCCTCGCCGAGGGGGCCAAGGTGGTCATCGCCGATCTCAATATCGACGCCGCCAACGCCACCGCCAGGGCGTTCGACGCGACCGGCGAACGCGCCTTCGGCGTGGCCATGGATGTGACCGACGAGGCCCAGGTCGATGCCGGGATTGAGGCCGCGGCGGCCCGCTTCGGCGGGATCGACGTCCTGGTGTCCAACGCCGGCATCCAGATCGTGGGGCCGCTGGAAACCTTCGCGTTCAGCGACTGGAAGAAGCTGCTGGCCATCCACCTGGACGGCGCTTTCCTCACCACCCGCGCCTGCCTCAAGCACATGTACGCCCAGGGCCGCGGCGGCACGGTGATCTATATGGGCTCGGTCCACTCCAAGGAGGCCTCGGTGCTGAAGGCGCCCTATGTCACCGCCAAGCACGGACTGGAAGGCCTGACCAAGGTGGTGGCCAAGGAGGGCGCCTCCCATGGCGTCCGCGCCAATCTCATCTGCCCGGGCTTCGTGCGCACGCCCCTGGTCGAGAAGCAGATCCCCGAGCAGGCTCAGGCGCTCGGCCTCAGCGAGGCCGATGTGATCAAGAAGGTGATGCTCAAGGATACCGTGGACGGCGAGTTCACCACGGTGGACGATGTGGCGCGCACCGCGGTGTTCCTGGCCGGCTTCCCGACCAACGCCCTGACCGGTCAGTCGATCGTGGTCAGCCACGGCTGGTACATGCAGTAGGTCAGACCACGCGGCGCGCCCGCAGCTGGCGGCCGTCGCGGGCCAGGGTCTCGATCTGGCGGTCCAGCGCCTCCAGCTCGGCGCTCACCTGGCTGCGGCGGTTGCGTAGCCGGCGCAGCACATAGTCGAGATTGTTCTCGGGCGGCGCGCCGCTGTCCTGCAACTCCAGCCCCTCGCGGATCTCCGGGATGCTGAGGCCGCAGCGGCGCAAATCGACGATCTGGGCCAGTCGGGCCTGGGCGTCGGCGTCGTAGATGCGGCGGTTCTGGCGGTCGCGCGCGGCGGTGATCAACCCCTCCTCCTCGTAGAAGCGGATGGCACGGGGCGAGACCCCGTAGCGGCGGGTGAGGGCCGAGATTTGCACGCGGCTCTGGATCGACAGGTGCATCAGGCAAACTCCACAAGGATTTCATCTGCAGCGACGGAGTCACCGGCGGCGGCTCCGACAGTCTTGACGGTTCCGTCGCGCTCGGCGCGGATGATGTTCTGCATCTTCATGGCCTCGACGATGGCGACCTGCTCGCCGGTCTTGACCTCCTGGCCGATGGCGACGTCGAGCGAGACCACGAGCCCGGGC
>NZ_JAUYOJ010000035.1 GCF_030697925.1 Phenylobacterium sp.
CTGACCGGAACGCAAAAAGCGGCCCCGAAGGACCGCTTTGATCGCTGCAACTTCCTGGAGGAAATTGGAGCGGGCGAAGAGATTCGAACTCTCGACCCCAACCTTGGCAAGGTTGTGCTCTACCACTGAGCTACGCCCGCAATCCGCGAGAGGCCGGAAGACCGGCCGCCCGAAAATCGAGAGCGGGCTTATGGCAGAGGGTCCGACCCATTGCAACACCCCTCATGGGGTCAAATCCGCCTAGGTGAATCTGGGGGCCTTCAGGCGGCGCTTGTTCACGTGGTCCTTGGGGGCCTCGGCGACCTCTTCGGGGAACTCGCCCTTGAAGTAGAACCGCTGCCAGGCCTCCTTGGTGGCGTCCGGATCGGCGCGGAAGATGCGCTTGTTGAACTCGCTACGGTGCTTTTCCCAGGTGTCGTACTGCTCGCGCAGTTCGGGGTTGCGCGCCATCGGCTTGATCACCGGCTGGAACTCCGCGAGCTGGCGATCCTGGGTGAGCGTGATGAAGCAGAACGGCTCGCCCTTCTCGAAGCGCACCTTGCCCGGCCGGGTGAAGATCCAGTTCATGGTGAAGGGGAAGGGCAGCCAGTCGGTCTCCACCAGGCCGGCCAGGGGCTGGATGCCGTCCTTGATGTGGTTGGGCGGCCCCTGGGCGATCATCGACCAGCCCGGCGGGGTGCGGAACAGGTAGCCCGGGTGGAAGGTCAGCACCCCATGGCTGAAATGGGTCTTCACGAAGTTGTGGAAATCCGGATTGGGCCGGTCGGAGGTCAACGTTATGTCGCTCTGCATCAGCCCGCCGTTCCATTCGGCGGTGAAGGCCATGGGGCAGAGGATCTCCCATCCGGTGGTGTTGGCCATGCTGAGCGGCAGGCAGCGATAGGGATGGCGGTCGGAGAACCGGTCCATCCAGGCGCGCTGCGGGCGGCCCGGCACGATTTCCGGCGGGCGCTCGGCGGTGGGGTAGCACTCGAGCTCCATGGGCTCCTCCAGCAAACTGAAGATCAGGTCTAGAGCGGCTGTCGCGCCCGCGTCCAGTTCGCTAATCAGGAGATCATGAAAACCCGCGCCGACCTGCTCGCCTTCTTCGACGCCCAGGGGATCGACCACGCCACCGTCGAGCACCAGGCGGTGTTCCGGGTGGGCGAGGCGCCGGGCCTCAAGGACAATATCGAGGGCGCCCACACCAAGAACCTGTTCCTGAAGGACGCCAAGGCCCGGCTGTGGCTGATCTCGGCCCATGAGCACGCCCAGATCGACCTCAAGCGCCTGCACACCGTGATCGGCTCGGCCCGGCTGTCGTTCGGCAATGCGGAGCTGATGGAGGCGACCCTGGGCGTGACGCCGGGATCGGTCACCGCCTTCGCCCTGATCAATGATACGGCCCGCGCCGTCAGCTTCGTGCTGGATCGCGACCTGGCCGCGGCCGAACGGGTGAACTTCCATCCGTTGGAGAACACCGCCACCACCGGAGTGTCCAAGGCGGGCTTCCGCCGGTTCCTGGCGGCGCTGGGGATCACCCCCCTGGTGGTGGACTTCGCGGCCATGGCCGTGGTCGAGGATGCCTGAGCGACCCTGAGCGGCGTTGAAGAGCGCGCCGGAAGGGACCATTTTAGCCGCCAGGCGCGTTGTGGGCCTGGGTAGAGACAAGACGGGAAACACCGCCATGAGCCTGATCGGCGAAACCGCGCCCCATGCCGCCGCCGACCTGATCAAGGACGGAACCGACGCCAGCTTCGTGGCCGACGTCATCGAGGCCTCCAAGGACACCCCGGTCATCGTCGACTTCTGGGCCACCTGGTGCGGCCCCTGCCGCCAGCTCGGCCCCTCGATCGAGAAGGCCGTCCTCGCCGCCAAGGGCAAGGTCAAGCTGGTCAAGGTCGACATCGACAAGAACCCGCAGTTCGCCGGCCAGCTTAGGGTGCAGTCGATCCCGGCGGTGTTCGCCTTCGTCGGCGGCAAGCCGGTGGACGGCTTCATGGGCGCCCTGCCCGACAGCCAGGTGAAGCAGTTCGTCGACCGCATCGCCGGCCAGGCGCCGGCCAACGAGACCGACGAACTGCTGGCCATGGCCAAGGAGTCGATGGAGGTCGGCGACGTAGGCGGAGCGGCCCAGGCCTACGCCCAGGTGCTGCAGGCCGACCCGGCCAATGTGAAGGCCCTGGGCGGCCTCGCCCGTTGTTACCTCACGGGCGGCGATCCGGAACGGGCCAGGGATATCGCCGCCATGGCGCCGCCCGAGGCCAGGGACCCCGACCTCGACAGCGTCCGCGCCGCCCTCGCGCTCGCCCAGGAGGCGCCCGCCGAGACCACCGAGTTCGAACAGCGCCTGGCCAAGGACCCGACCGACCACGAGGCCCGCTATGAGATCGCCAAGGCCCTGGCCGGCCACGGGGCCTGGGCCCAGGCCAGCGACCACCTGCTGCACATCATCGCCGCCGACCGCACCTGGAACGAGGACGCGGCCCGCAAGCAGCTGATCACCATCTTCGAGGCCGCCGGGGCCGGCTCCGACATCACCCGGACGGGGCGGCGGCGGCTGTCCTCGATCCTGTTCTCGTGAGGCTGAAGATGCCGGCCGCGCCCTATCGTCGAGCCGCCGACCTGCCCCAGGTCATCCCGGTCTTCCCGCTGGACGGCGCCCTGCTGCTGCCCGGCGGCGACCTGCCGCTGCAGATCTTCGAGCCGCGCTATCTCAACATGATCGACGACGTCATGGCCGGCGACCGGATGATCGGCATGGTCCAGACCCGGGCCGGCGGCGAGCGGGCGCGGCCAAACCTGGCCAGCGTCGGTTGCGCGGGGCGGATCACCAGCTTCTCGGAGACCTCCGACGGCCGCTACCTGATCACGCTCACCGGGGTCTGCCGCTTCGCCGTGGGCGCCGAGGTGCCGGTCCGCACCCCCTATCGCCAGGTCCGCGCCGCCTTCGAGACCTTCGCCGAGGACATGGTGGACGAAGAGGCCGACATCCCGGCCTTCGACCGCCGCCGGTTCGCCGCCGCGCTCAAACGCTACCTGAACCGCCGCGAGCTGGACATCGACTGGGAGACCGCCGAGACCGCGCCGCTGGAGGCCCTGGTCACCAGCCTGGCCATGGGCCTGCCCTTCGAGCCCGCCGAGAAGCAGGCCCTGCTGGAGGCGCCCGGCATGCTGGAGCGCTGCGACGCGCTGACGGCCCTGCTGGAGATCGATTCCCTGGAGGGCGACGATGACGAGCCGCACTCGATGCAGTAGAGGTCGCCCATGACTTCTTCCGTGCCCCTCTCCCTGACCGTCGAGGTCGATCCGCGCCTGCTGGAGGTGCTGGTCTGCCCGGTGACCCACGGGCCGCTGACCTATGACCGCAAGGCCGGCGAACTGATCTCCAAGGGCGCCAAGCTCGCCTATCCGATCCGCGACGGCGTACCGATCATGCTGCCGGAAGAGGCGCGGGAGATCGGCTAGGGGCCACGGCGACCCCACCCCACGCTCGTCAGCCTGCGGCTGACCGGAGGATGACGAACGTTGGGACCCTACAACGCCTCGCCGCGCAGCAGCCTTGGCAAATCCCCCAGCGCGCCGCCGGCGTCGTGCATGAAGAAGCGGCGGGCCGGGGCGATGCGGTTGACCGCCGCCATGCCCGCGCCCCGCGCCAGCCGCAGCAGCGGATGGTCGTTGGAGAACAGCCGGGTGAAGACGTCGGTGGCGGCGGCCAGCATCACGGTGTCGAAACTTCGCCAGCGGGCATAACGTTCCAGCACCAGCTCCGAGCCGATGTCCTCGCCCAGGCGCGAGGCCTCCACCAACACCTCGGCCAGGGCCGCGGCGCCCTTCAGGCCCAGGTTCAGCCCCTGGCCGGCGATGGGGTGGATGCCGTGGGCCGCGTCGCCCAGCAGGGCGGCCCTTGGGCCCGTCAGCCGCTCGGCGAGCTGCAGCGACAGGGGATAGCTGAACACCGGCCCGTCCAGGGTCGCCTCGCCCAGCAGGTCGCCGAACCGGCGCTGCAGGTGGGCGTGGAACACCTCCGGCCGCGCGGACTTCAGCGCCGCTGCGCGCGCCGTGGGCTCTGTCCAGACCAGGCTCGCCCGATCGTCGGTCAGCGGCAGGATGGCGAAGGGACCGCCAGGCAGGAAATATTCGTGGGCCACGCCCTGGTGCGGCCTGGCCAGGCGCACGGTGGCCACCACCCCGGTCTGGGAATAGTCCCAGCCGACCACGCCGATCCCAGCCTCGCGCCGCACCACCGAGCCTCGGCCCTCGGCGCCCACCACCAGTGGGGCGGTCAGTTCCCGGCCGTCCTCCAGGGTGACCCGCGCGGCGCGGGGCTCAAGGGCGACGGAGGCGACCTTGGCCGGGGCCAGGACCTCGATCCCGGCCCGGCCCACCGCGGCGGCCAGGGCGGCGCGGGTGCGGCGGTTCTCCAGCATGTAGCCGAGAGGCTCGCCGTCCGAACGCTCGGCGATCTCGGCGGAATCGAACCGCAGGTAGAAGGGGCTGGGCCCGCCGGCCGCGGCGCCCGGCGAGGTCCCGTCGGTGACCAGGATCTGCTCGATCCGCTGGGCGTGGGGTTCGATGTCGGCGGCCAGGCCCAGCGTCCGCCACTGGCGGAAGGCGGCGAAGGCGATGGCCGAGGCGCGCCCGTCGAAGGTGGGCGCCAGCTGGGCGTCGAAGACGATGGGATCGATCAGGATCGGGGTCAGGCCGCCGCTCTCCAGCGCCAGGGCCAGGGTCGCGCCGGCCATGCCCGCGCCGGCGATGATCACGTCCGCATCGTAGCTCTCAACCATGGGCGGATATGCCGATGTTCAGGGGCCGGCGCCAAGCGGGTTGATTTTTGGACCAACCCGTCCACTTTAAGTATGGTGCATTACCGCGCCCGGGCCGCCGGCCCGCGAGCAATTTTGACCTTTGTCTGTTTGCCCCTTTTCGAGCTCACCCGATGGCCCTTCCGAAGAACCTCGTCCCCATCGCCGCGGCGTCCCTGGTGGTGGCCGTCATCATTGTTGGCGGCGGTCTGTGGTGGGTCGACAAGCAGAAGCACGAGAACACCGACAACGCCTTCGTCGAGGCCGACAAGGTCACGGTCGCGCCCCAGGTCGACGGCTATGTCGCTGAGGTGCTGGTGGGCGACAACGCCCGGGTCGCCGCGGGCCAGGTCCTGGTCCGGCTGGACGCCGCGCCGCTGAAGGCGCGCCTGGCCCAGGCCGAGGCCAACGCCGCGGCCCTGGACGCCGCCGTCCGCGGGGTGGACGACAAGGCGCGGCTGGAACAGGCCATGATCGCCCAGAAGGCCGCCGGCGTGCAAAGCGCCGATGCGCAGTCGCAGATGGCCCAGGCCGAACTCGCCCGCTACGGGACGCTCGCCAACCAGGGCTGGGTCTCGCCCCAGCGCGCCCAGTCCGCCCGCGCCGCCGCCAGCCAGGCCACGGCGGGCGTCGCCGAGGCCCGCGCCACCCTGGAGGCCGAACGCCGCTCCGCCGCCTCCCTGGGCTCGGCCCGCGCCCAGACCCAGGCCCAGGCCCAGGCGGCCCACGCCGCCGTCGATCAGGCCCGTCTCGACCTCGACCGCACCGAGATCCGCGCGCCGGTGGCGGGCGTGATCGGCGCCCGCGCCGTCCGCCCTGGCCAGTATGTGCGGCCAGGCTCGGCCCTGATGAGCGTGGTGCCGCTGGGCGAGGCCTATGTGGTGGCCAATTTCAAGGAGACCCAGGTCTCGCGCCTGCGCATCGGCCAGCCGGTGACCATCCGCGCCGACGCCTTCGGCAAGCAGGTCATTCCCGGGCGCATCGACAGCTTCGCTCCGGCCACGGGCTCGGAATTCGCCATGATCCCGGTGGAGAACGCCGTCGGCAACTTCACCAAGATCGCCCAGCGCCTGCCGGTGAAGATCGTTGTCGATCCCACATCGCCCCTGGCCGGCGCCCTGCGGCCGGGCCTTTCGGTCCAGGTCAAGGTCGACGTCACCGCCGACACGGGCCCCAGCTTCGCCGAGACCAGCGCCGCGCCGCAATACGCCCGCCACGGCGTCTCCCGCTAGGCCGTCCCGTGGCCCTCGAAGCCCTGCCCCACGGAGCCCACGACGCCGATCCGCTGGTGCGTCATCGCAAGCCGTCGGGCGAGGTCAACTGGATCGCGGTCTTCCTGGGCTTCGGCGGCATGGTGCTGGGCCAGTTCATGGCCGTGCTGGACATCCAGATCGTCGCGGCCTCGCTCTCGCAGATCCAGGCGGGGATCGGCGCCACCGCCGACGAGATCAGCTGGGTGCAGACCAGCTACCTGCTGGCCGAGGTGGTGATCATTCCGCTGACCGCCTACCTCTCGAAGATGTGGAGCACCCGGACAGTCTATGTCTGGGCCTGCGGCGCCTTCATCGTCACCTCCATCCTCACCGGCTTCTCGACCAATATCGAGATGATGATCCTGACGCGCACGCTGCAGGGCCTGGCGGCGGGCGCGATGATCCCGGCCGCCTTCGCCACGGCCATGACGGTCTTCCCCCAGGAGCGGCGGGTCACCGCCAATGTGGTGTTCGGCCTGGTGGTGACGCTCGCCCCCACGGTCGGGCCAACCCTCGGCGGCCACCTGACCGACGCCCTGTCCTGGCGCTGGCTGTTCTTCATCAACGCGCCCATCGGGCTGGTGGTGATGTTCCTGGTCTCGCGCTACGCCGACTTCGATCGGGGCGATCCCCGGTTCGGCAAGGGCGTCGACTGGCTCGGGCTGGTGCTGATGACGGTGGCGCTGCTCTCGATGCAGTACGTGCTGGAGGAGGGCGCCAGCGAGAGCTGGTTCGACGACGAGCTGATCCTGGGCCTGACCCTTCTCGCCGCGCTCACCGGCGCGAGCTTCATCCTGCGGCAGCTCAGCTACCACCAGCCCATCGTGTCGCTGAAGCCGTTCCAGGACCGCAACTTCGCCCTGGGCGCGGTGATGAACTTCGTGGCTGGGGCCGGGCTGTTCGGCGGCACCTTCATCCTGCCGCTCTTCCTGGGCCAGGTGCTGCGCTACAACGCCGCCGAGGTCGGGACCACCATGCTGGTCTCCGGCCTGGTCATGTTCGCCATGGCGCCGGTGGCCGGCCGCATGGTCCGCGCCCTGGACGCCCGCATTCCCCTGGTGGTGGGCTTCGGCGTGACCGCCTACGGGATCGGCCTGGGCTCCTACGTCACCGCCGACTGGGGGTTCTGGGACTTCGCGGTGCTGCAGGTGTTCCGGGGCATGGGGGTCATGACCGCGATGATCGCGGCCTCCCAGCTCTCGGTCTCCACCCTGCCGCCCTCGATGATGAAGGACGCCTCGGGCCTGGTGAACCTGTTGCGCAATGTCGGCGGGGCGGTGGGCATGGCCCTGCTGACCACGGTGCTCAGCCACCAGACCGCCGTCCACCTGGGCGACCTCTCGGCGGCTGTGACCAGCGCCAGCCCGGCCGCCCAGGGCATGGTGGAAGGCCTGACCGGCATGATGAGGGAGCGCGGCATGGCCGATCCGGAGGGCGCGGCGAACAAGGCGCTCGGCATGATGCTGCGGCGGGAGGCGAGCGTCATGGGCTTCGCCGACGGTTTCGCCTTCCTGGCCCTGGCCTGCGCCGCCGCCGCCGCGCTGGGCGTCCTGGCCAAGCCGGCCAAGGCCGCCGTCGTCCGCCCAGGAGGCCATTGATGCCGCGCCTCGCCGGACAGATCGACCCGGCCAAGACCGAGGCCATACTCGACGCCGCCGCCATGGTGTTCGGCGAGCGCGGGCTGTCGGCCTCCATGGACCAGGTCGCCCGCCGGGCCGGGGTCTCCAAGCAGACCGTCTACAACCGCTATGGCTCCAAGGCCGAGCTGATGCGCGCCATCGTCGCCCGCCGCGTGGCCGAGATCACCGCCCCCCTGCTGGTCCCCGGCGCGGAGGAGCATCCCGAGGAGGCGCTGGCCGCCTTCGGCCGGGTGATGATCGAGGCGGTGATGAAACCGCGCGGGACTTCCATGCTGCGCATGACGGTGCAAGGCGCCATCGACCTGCCCGACCTGGCGCGGGCCTTCTATGAGGCCGGCCCCGTCACCTCCCGCCGTCGCCTGGCCCGGTTCCTGGAGTTCGAGACCGCCGCCGGCCGAATGGCGGTGGACGATCCGGCCCTGGCGGCGGAGTTCTTCGCCGGCATGGTCATCGGCGTGCACCAGATCGCCCACCTGCTCGGTGTCGGCCGCGACCTGGAGGCCGGCGAGATAGACCGCATCGCCTGCGAGGCGGCGCGGCGGTTCATGAAGGCCTATGCCGACTAGCCTTCTTCATCCTCGGTGAAGCCCATCATGTGGAAGCCGGCGTCCACATGGATCAGCTCGCCAGTCGTCGAGCGGCCGAGGTCCGACAGCAGCCACAGCGCGGCCCCGGCCACCCCCTCCATGGAGGTGTCCTGCTTCATGGCCGAGAGGTCGCGGCCCTTGGACAGCATCCCCTTGCCGCCGGAGATCCCGGCCAGGGACAGGGTGCGCATGGCGCCGGGTGACAAGGCGTTGACACGAATGCCCTTGGGGCCGAGGTCGCGGGCCACATAGCGGCAAGCCGCCTCCAGGGCGGCCTTGGCCACTCCCATGGTGTTGTAGTTCGGGATGGCCCGCTCCGAGCCCATATAGGTCAGGCAGATGATCGAGCCGCCGTTGGGCATCAGCTTCTCGGCGCGCCGGGCGCAGTCGACGAAGCTGTAGGCCGAGATGTCCATGGCCTGCAGGAAGCCCTCGCGGCTGGCGTTGTCCACGAAGCTGCCCTTGATCTGGTCGCGCGGGGCGTAGGCGATGGCGTGGACGAAGAAGTCGATGGTCCCGAAGGCCTGCTCGGCGGCGGCGAAGGCCGCGTCCATCTGGTCGTCTTGCGTCACGTCCACCGGCACGATGGTCTTGACGCCGATGCTCTCGCCTAGCGGCTGCACCCGGCGCTCCATGCCAGGCAGGTGGAAGAGGGCCATCTCGGCGCCCTGGGCGGCGAGTTGCGAGGCGATCCCCCAGGCGATCGAGTCGTGATTGGCCACGCCGATCACGACGCCCTTCTTGCCCTTCATCAGCTCGCCCGTGGGCAAGTCCCAGCCATCCTTGGCCATGCGCGTCTCCCTCGCGTTTTTCGTGCGGGTTTGTGGACGGGGCGGCGAAGCTGCGCAACCCGCGTTCGCGTGAGCGGCCCTAGACCTTCGCCATCACCAGGCAGCCGTTTGTGCCGCCGAAGCCGAAGCTGTTGGACATCACCGTCTGCAACTCGACGTCCTTGCGTTCCAGCAGGATGGGCAGGTCGGCGAACTCCGGATCAAGGTTTTCGATGTGGGCGCTCTTGGCGGCGAAGCCGTTGTTGAGCATCAGCAGCGAGTAGATCGCCTCCTGCGCCCCGGCCGCCCCCAGGCTGTGGCCGGTCAGCGACTTGGTCGACGAGATCAGCGGCGGCTTGGCGCCGAACACCTCGCGCACAGCGCCCATCTCCTTGGAATCCCCTACCGGTGTCGAGGTGCCGTGAGGGTTGAGATAGTCGACGCTGCGATTGCCAGCGCCTTCCAGGGCCAGGCGCATGCAGCGCACCGCGCCCTCGCCGGACGGGGCGACCATGTCGAATCCGTCGGAATTGGCGGCGTAGCCGACGATCTCGCCGTAGATCTTGGCCCCGCGGGCCTTGGCGCGCTCGTAATCTTCCAGCACCACGATCCCGGCCCCGCCGGCGATCACGAAGCCGTCGCGCGCCACGTCATAGGCGCGGCTGGCGGTGGAGGGCTTGTCGTTGAAGTTGGAGCTCATGGCGCCCATGGCGTCGAACAGCACCGACAGGGTCCAGTCCAGCTCCTCGGTCCCGCCGGCGAAGACGATGTCCTGCTTGCCCATCAGGATCTGCTCGTAGCCGGTGCCAATGCAGTGGGTGGAGGTGGCGCAGGCCGAGGAGATCGAGAAGTTCAGGCCCTTGATCTTGAACCAGGTGGCGAGCGTCGCCGAGGCGCCCGAGCACATCGCCTTGGGCACCGCGAAGGGTCCAACCCGCTTGGGGCCGCGCTCCTTGGCGGTGTGCGCCGCCTCGACGATCGCCCTGGTGGACGGTCCGCCCGCGCCGACGATCAGGCCGGTCTTCTCGTGGGAGACCTCGCCCTCCGTGAGACCGGAATCAGCGATGGCCTGTTCCATCGCGATGTGGCCGAAGGCCGTGCCCTGGGCCAGGAACCGGGCGGCGCGGCGGTCGACCATGCTCTCCCACTCGATGGCGGGGGCGGCGTGGACCTGCGAGCGGAAGCCCAGCTCGGCATATTCGGGCGCGGCGCTCACGCCCGACTTGGCTTCGCGCAGCGAGGCCAGGACCTCGTTGGCGTTGTTTCCGATCGACGAGACGATGCCGATCCCGGTGACGACGACGCGGCGCATGCTACGTTCCTTACCGCTGATAGAGGCCGACGCGCAGATCCTGAGCCCAGTAGATGGGTTCGCCGTCAGCTTCCAACACCCCGTCGCCGATGCCCATGACCAGGCGACGGTTGATGACCCGCTTCATCTCGACCTTGTAGGTGACCTTCTTGATCGAGGGCGTCACCTCGCCGCCGAACTTCACCTCGCCGCAACCCAGCGCCCGGCCGCGGCCCTTGCCGCCGATCCAGCCGAGGTAGAAGCCGACCAGCTGCCACAGGGCGTCGAGGCCCAGGCTGCCCGGCATGACCGGGTCGTTGATGAAGTGGCAGTCGAAGAACCAGAGGGCGGGATTGATGTCGAACTCGGCCTCGATCCGGCCCTTGCCGTGCGCCCCGCCCTCGTCGGTGATCTCGATGATGCGGTCGAACAGCAGCATCGGCGGGGCCGGCAGCTGGGCGTTGCCCGGGCCGAACATCTCGCCGCGGGCGCAGGCCATCAGCTCCTCGAAACTGTAGTGGTCCTTGGCCTTCACACCCTGGCTCATGGTCGGCTTTCTTGGCGGCGGCCCGGTGGGCCGGTGAAATGTGACGGTCAGGCCCTAGCAGAGCCGACGCCGTTGCTCAACGCCAGGGAGGTCAACGGCGCGCAGGCGCCTTGCATTGCAGGGCGTCGGACACGCCCCAGAGCCCGCGGGCCGGCGTCCAGCCCGCGGCGCCGTCCAGCTTGACCTTGCACCAGCCCTTTTCGCACCGGTTCAACGCGGCCATCGATCTCGGGTTCAGATAGGCGACGATCTCGGCCTCGGCCTTGGGCTTCTTGCGGATCGCCACCGGCGACCCTTGCGCCACCAGCACATTGCGCCGCCCGTCGGTCAGGCGCTTGTGCACCCAGGCCATGCCGCCGGACGGATCGCAGATCCGCCGCCACTCGCTGTTTTCCGCCACCACCTGCACGGGCAGGCCCTTCACCCGGTAGACCCAGAGCAGGCGGTGATCCTCGCCGGGACCGGCCCGGGCATAGACCTGGTCGAACTTCAGGGTGATATAGCGGGGCACGGGATAGCCGGACGGGGTCGCCCGCTCCGCCGCCCGCGCCGGCAGGCAGGAAAGGGCCAGCACCAGCGCCGCCGCCAGGACAGGCGCCGCCCAATTGTTACGCTCGATCAGTTGAGGCTCGCCTTGGCCGTCCATGGGGGCTTTGCTAGAGGTTCCTGCTAACAACTCAAAGCGCGCCGCGCGCAGTTAAAGATTCCTTTCAGACGCCCATGGCCGCCCGCAAGCCGAAAGTCATCGTCACCCGCCGACTCCCCGATGTGGTGGAGACCCGGATGCGCGAGTTGTTCGACACCGAGCTCAACCTCGACGACGCGCCCATGAGCCGCGCGGCCCTGGTCGACGCGGTGAAGCGCGCCGACGCCCTGGTGCCCACCATCACCGACCGGATCGACGCCGACCTGATCGCCGAGGCCGGCGACAAGCTCAAGCTGATCGCCAATTTCGGCATGGGGGTCGATCACATCGACGTGGCCGCCGCCAACGCCCGCGGCATAGCGGTGACCAATACGCCGGGCGTGCTGACCGAAGACACCGCCGACCTCACCATGGCCCTGATCATGGCGGTCTCGCGTCGGATCGTGGAGGGGGCCAATGTGGTCCAGGCCGGCCATTTCACGGGATGGACCCCCACCTGGATGATGGGCCGCCGGGTCAACGGCAAGCGACTGGGGATCATCGGCATGGGCCGGATCGGCCAGGCGGTGGCCCGCCGGGCGCGGGCCTTCGGGATGCAGATCCACTACCATAACCGCAAGCCGGTCAGTCACCTGATCGCCGAGGAGCTGGAGGCCACCTACTGGGAGAGCCTCGACCAGATGCTGGCCCGGATGGACATCATTTCGGTCAACTGCCCCCATACCCCGGCCACCTACCACCTGCTTTCGGCCCGGCGGCTGAAGCTGCTGCAGCCCCACGCCATCGTGGTCAACACCGCCCGCGGTGAGATCATCGACGAGGGGGCGCTGACCGATCTGCTGACCCAGGGCGCCATCGGCGGCGCCGGCCTGGACGTGTTCGAGTTCGAACCGGCGATCAATCCCAAGCTGCTCAAGCTGCCCAACGCCGTCCTGCTGCCCCACCTGGGCTCGGCCACGGTCGAGGCCCGCACCGACATGGGCGAGAAGGTGATCATCAACCTCAAGACCTGGATGGACGGCCACCGGCCGCCGGACCGGGTGCTGGTCTCGATGCTGTAGGCGCGCGCGCCGTCGAACAAGCTTGACCAGGGACTCGACGCTCCGGGATACTACTCGGAGTTGTTGGGGGACAAATCATGTTCACGAGACGCGCGGCCATCGCCGCGGGCGCCAGCTTGGCGCTGGCCGGATCGGCGCGCGCGGCCGAGGGGATCAGGCCGCCGACCATCGACGAATTCCTTCGCAAGCCTGCTGTGCGGGGCGCGGCAATCTCGCCGGACGGCAAGCGGTTGGCCGTGGTAGGGGAGACCTGGTCCGGCGAGAAGCGTAGCGCCTACATCGATCTGATCCGGACCGACGACCCGCAACTGGTCCGAACCAAGATTGCGGTGGGGGACCACGACATTGAGGCGATGTCCTGGGCCAACGATGAGCGGCTGTTGCTGCGCACCGTCCGGAAGATGACCGACTACGAGCGCAAGCAGACCAATTGGGTCGGCGACGTCGACGGCGCCAGGGTCCGCCGCCTCCTTAGCATCACCGCCGAGGGCCGGGAACCGGCGCTGATGTTCGCGAATGAACTCTCGCTGCAGCGGACCAATTTCAATCTGGCCTACGTCGTGCACGACTTACCGGACGATCCCGGCCACATTCTGATGCGCGCTCAGGAAGCCAGCCGGTTCAACCTCTATCGCCTCAACGTCAACACGGGCGCGGCGGAACTAGTTGAGCGGGGTGGCCCGAACACCAACAACTGGGAGATCCAGAACGGACGGGCCGTGTTGCGCTGGGAATTCTTCAGCCAGAACGGGTATGGCTCGATCCTCAGCCGGCCGGAAGGCGCGACGGAATGGACCAGCGTTCGCAAGGTCCACCGGTACGAACTGGTGCGGCCGGACTTCGACCTCCTGGGCGACGGCGGTGAGGCCGGCGTCTTCCTTGTTGCAGTCCGCGAGGACGACGACGCCACCGTGGCGATCCGCAAGTGGGACGTCCGCACCGGCGCAGTCGGCGAGATCGTGGCGCAGCGTCCGAATCTCGACGTGGAGGACGCCCTGTTCGATCAGGACGGCAAGCTGGTGGCCGCCAAGTTCATCGACGACCGGGCGTCCTACGACTTCTTCGACAAGAAGCTGGCGCCGCACGTCAGGGGAATCGAGAGCTTCTTCGGGCGCGAGTGCAACGTCACGATCTCCGACATCAGCCGGGACCACAATCGCCTCCTGCTGGAGGTCGACGGACCACGCCTGCCTAAGGCGCACTACTTCTATGACATCGGGGCCCGCCGCCTGGAGAACCTTGGCGTCGCCAGGCCGTGGCTGAATGAAGAGCGGCTCGCCAAGGTCGACCTGCTCGACGTGCGAGTCCGGGACGGCGGGACGATCCGGGCCTATCTGACCCAGCCCCTGGCGGCGGGCCCGAGACCCTTGATCGTGATGCCGCACGGCGGACCGGAGATGCGCGATTCCTACGGCTTCGACCTCTACGCCCAGGTGTTCGCCGCGCAAGGCTGGCTGGTGCTCCAGCCAAACTTCCGTGGTTCCAGCGGTTATGGCCGGGCGTTCACCGACGCTGGCCGGCGTCGGTGGGGAGACTTGATGCAGGAGGACATCGAGGACTCCGTCGCTCAGGTTCTCGCCACTGGTCGCGCCGATCCCAAACGCGTGGCCTTATGGGGCGCCAGCTACGGGGGGTACGCCGCCCTAATGCAGACCGTCCGCAATCCCGATCGCTATCGTTGCGCGGTCTCCATCGCGGGACCGTCCGACCTGATCCGGTTCATGGACGACAGGCGCCCCGCCGGAGCGGCCGACGACCCCTACTACAGCTACTGGGTCGATCTCGTCGGCGACCCGAAGGCCGACGCGGCCAATCTTCAGCGGTTCTCGCCGGCCCGTCGCGCCGCGGAGATCGAGGCCCCCATCTTGCTGATCCACGGGCTCAGCGACGGCAACGTCTTGCCAAACCAATCGCGCATCATGGCCGATGCACTAAGGGCAGCTCGCAAGCCTGTTGAGCACGTCGAGGTGCGCGGCGCTGGCCACTCGAGCTGGGACGATGACGACGAGCGGCTACTTCTCGCAAAGTCGGTGGCCTTCATCAGCACAGCTATTGCCTAGCCGCCGCCGCAGACCTCGCACTCCGGATCGGCGCCGATCCTGACCGTCCGCGTCTCGGCTGCCAGGGCGTCGTAGATCAGCAGCCGGCCGGCCAGGGGGTCTCCCGCGCTGGTGATGAGCTTGATCGCCTCAAGCGCCATCATCGAGCCGACCACCCCGGCCAGGGCCCCGACCACGCCAACCGCCGAACAGGTCTCGGCCTCGGGCGGGATCTCCGGGACCAGGCAGCGGTAGCAGGGCCGGCCGCGGAACACGCCCACCTGGCCGGTCCAACGGCCTATGGCCCCCGACACCAGGGTGCGTTCGTGCTGCACACAGGCGGCGTTGACCGCGAAGCGGGTGGCGAAATCGTCGGTGCCGTCCAGCACCAGGTCGACTCCCGCCACCAGGGGTCCAGCGTTGCAGCGTTCCAGGTGCAGCGGCGCGCAGTCCACATGGACGTGGGGATTGAGGCCCCGCAGGCGTTCGGCGGCGGCCTCGACCTTCAGCCGGCCCACATCGGCGTCGGCATAGATCACCTGGCGCTGCAGGTTGGAGCTATCCACCACGTCGGGATCGGCCAGCACGATGCGGCCCACCCCGGCGGCGGCCAGATAGAGGGCCGCGGGCGCGCCCAGACCCCCCGCGCCGACGATCAGCACGCTGGCGGCCTTCAGTCGCTGCTGGCCCGGACCGCCCACCTCGCGCAGCACCAGATGGCGGGCATAGCGTTCGACCTCGTCGTCGGTGAAACTCATCGCGCTTGACCTTACCCGCCGCCCTGACCACATCGCAGGACATGACGAACAGCAATTTTCCGGACTGGCACGGCACGACCATCCTGGCGGTGCGCAAGGATGGCAAGACCGTGATCGCCGGCGACGGCCAGGTCTCGATGGGCCAAACCATCGTCAAGGGCAACGCCCGAAAGGTCCGCACCCTGGCGGGCGGCAAGGTGTTGGCGGGCTTCGCCGGGGCCACGGCCGACGCCTTCACCCTGATCGAGCGCCTGGAAGCCAAGCTCGAGCAGTATCCCGACCAGCTGGCGCGGGCCTGCGTCGACCTGGCCAAGGATTGGCGGACCGACCGCTATCTGCGCCGGCTGGAGGCCATGCTGCTGGTCGCCGACAAGGACGCCATCTTCACCGTCACCGGGGTCGGCGACGTGCTGGAGCCCGAGACCGGCATGGCGGCCATCGGCTCGGGCGGCAACTACGCCCTGGCCGCGGCCCTGGCGCTTTCTGACAGCACGTTGTCAGCCGAGGAGGTGGCCCGCAAGGCCATGGGGATCGCCGCCAAGATCTGCGTCTACACCAACGGCGAATTGACCGTCGAAACGCTCTGAACGCGCGTCGGGGCGGCGGTTTTCGCGTTTTCGCCGCGTTGCCGACGGCGCATGGTCACGCCTGAACCTCTCCGGAGAGACCGCGTGCGCCTGATCCTCGCCCTCGCCCTGTTCGCCACCCCGGCCGCGGCCCAGGTCGATCCCGCCCCGGTGGTGGCCGCCGAGCGGGCCTTCGCCGCCGACGGCCTGGCGCTCGGGATGCGCGATTCCTTCCTCAAGCACGCGGCGCCCGAGGCCATCGTCTTCCAGCCGGACCTGGCCAGGGTCCACGACACCTTCCCCAAGCAGCCGGCCGACAAGGGCGGTCCGCCGCTCGTCTGGTGGCCGCTCTGGGCGGGGATCGCCGTCTCCGGCGACCTCGGCTTCACCACCGGCCCCTATGCGGTGGGCGGCAAGCCGGGCGGCTACTACTTCACCGTCTGGCGCAAGCAACCCGACGGCGGCTGGAAGTGGATTTATGACGGCGGGCCGGGCAGCGACCCGACGGGCGCCGCCCCGGCGGGAAGTCCCGTGGCCTATCTGCCGCTCGCCACTGCCAAGGCCGGCTCGGCCGACAAGGCCAAGGCGCAGGTCGCGGCGCTGGAGGCCCGGCTCAACACGGCGGCGGCGGTTGACCTCGCCCAGGCCTTCGCTTCGGTGACGGCGCCGGACGGCCGGATCGCCGGCTCGCGCACCGCGCCGGAGAACAGCCCCGCCGGCCAGGCCCGAGAACTGGCGACACGGCCGAAGACCATGGCCCTCCGCGCGATCGGATCGGAGGCCTCCAAGGCCGGCGACCTGGTCTGGACCCACGGCGAGGCGGCCTGGGTCCGCGACGGCCAGCCGCGCGAAGGCCGCTACATCCGGGTCTGGCAGGACCGGAAGGCGGGTTGGAAGCTGGTCTACGACGCCATCCTGCCCAGCCCGCCCAAGCCGCCCGCCTGACCGGCGGCAGGTGACATGCCCGCACGGACGCCTATATCGCGGGGATGACCGAATTTTCTCCCCGCGAGATCGTCTCCGAGCTCGACCGCTTCATCGTCGGCCACGCCGAGGCCAAGAAGGCCGTGGCTGTGGCCCTGCGCAACCGCTGGCGCCGCCGCCGGGTCCCCGCCGACCTGCGCGACGAGGTGACGCCCAAGAACATCCTGCTGATCGGCCCCACCGGGGTCGGCAAGACTGAGATCGCCCGGCGACTGGCCAAGCTGGCCCACGCCCCGTTCCTCAAGGTCGAGGCCACCAAGTTCACCGAGGTGGGCTATGTGGGCCGCGACGTCGACCAGATCGTCCGCGACCTGGTGGAGAGCGCCATGGCCATGGTGCGCGACAAGCGCCGCGCCGCCGTCCGCGCCCGGGCCGAGGCCTCGGCGGAAGAGCGGCTGCTGGACGCCCTCACCGGCCCCGGCTCCACCGCCGCCCGCGAAAGCTTCCGCAAGAAGCTCCGCGCCGGCGAGCTGGACGACAAGGAGGTCGAGCTGACCCTGGCCGACACCGGCGGCGGCATGCCCACCTTCGAGATTCCCGGCCAGCCCGGCGCCTCGCTCGGGGTGATGAATCTGTCGGAGATGATGGGCAAGGCCTTCGGCGGTCGCACAAAGACCCACAAGACCACGGTCTCCGGCGCCTGGGCCCCGCTGATCGCCGAGGAGAGCGACAAGCTGCTCGACCAGGAGGCGCTGGTGCAAGAAGCCCTGGCGCTGGCCGAGAACGAGGGCATCGTCTTCCTCGACGAGATCGACAAGGTGGCCTCGTCCCGCGAGCGCTCCGGCGGCGCCGACGTCTCCCGCGAGGGGGTGCAGCGCGACCTGCTGCCGCTGATCGAGGGCACCACCGTCTCCACCAAGTACGGGCCGGTGAAGACCGACCATGTGCTGTTCATCGCCTCGGGCGCCTTCCACGTGGCCAAGCCCTCGGACCTGCTGCCGGAACTGCAGGGCCGCCTGCCGATCCGGGTGGAGCTGAAGGCGCTCAGCCGCGACGACTTCCGCCGCATCCTCACCGAGCCGGAGGCCAATCTGGTGCGCCAGAACCAGGCTCTGCTGGCCACCGAGGGGGTGACGCTCACCTTCACCGAGGACGCCATCGACGCCATGGCCGACGCCGCGGTCACCGTGAACAACGCCGTGGAGAACATCGGCGCCCGCCGGCTGCAGACCGTGATCGAGAAGGTGCTGGAGGAGATCAGCTACACCGCCTCCGACCGCGGCGGCGACACCGTCGCCGTGGACGCCGCCTATGTGAAGGCCCGGGTCGGCGACCTCGCCAAGAACACGGACTTGTCGCGGTTCATTCTCTAGCCCCTAATCCGCACAGCCCCGCGACGGGGCCTGTGAGGATGGCATGCAGGTCGAACTCGCCGAGGAACGGGTGTTCCGGATGACCGACCGGTTCACCCTGGAGCACGCCGAGGGCCGCGCCTGGTCCAAGCGGATCGAGGCCTTCGGCGCCATGGCGCGGGTCACCGGCCTGTTCGCCCAGCCCAAGGACGATGAGTTCGAGGTCGTCTATCGCGAGCGGCGGCTGCAACCGTTCTGGCGGCTGACCGTCTCCACCTCCACGACCTATGAGCGGGCCCGCGACTACGAGATGAAAGTCCTGCCGGAGGTCCGCCAGGTCACCATTGGCGAGCAGGTGCTGCCCGTGGTCGCCGGGCAGTTCAAGGTCCGCGGCCTGGAGAGCTGCAAGGAGGAGACCCGCCGTGAAACCCTGATCGACGGGCTCTCCAAGCAGGTCGCGCCCGGTCTCTCGGCCTATCTGCAGCACGACGCCATCGAGATCGACGCCGATGCGCTCGCCGCCGCCACGGCCGAGGGCCTGGTGGTCGTGCCGCCCGAGGCCAAGGCCTCCATGGTGGTGCGCGACGTCATCGCCGCGGCCATCGGCAAGATCGACGCCGACCGGGTGCTGGAGGAGCTGGTGCGGGTGGAGGCGGTGGACCTCTACTACCGGCCCGTCCACGCCTTCCGCTATCGGCGGGCCGGCAAGGAAGCGGTGGTGGAGTTCGACGCCGTGACCGGCGAGGTCCGCACCGGCGGCGCCACCTTCGAGCAATACCTGGGCAAGGTGATGGACACCCAGTTCCTGCTGGATGTCGGGGCCGAGACCCTGAACATGGTCATCCCCGGCGCGAACCTGGCCAAGATGATGATCGTCAAGGGCATGGCCCTGCGCGAGAAGCGCTGAGGTCGCACCCCAATGTGTCATCCCAGAAAGCGCGAAGCGCTTATCCGGGACCCATACGCGCTGGGCCCCCGGAAGATGGCGAGGCCGCGCCGCAGCTTGCGCCATCAGGTGTTCATGGGTCCCAGATTGCCGCTGCGCGGCCTCCGGGATGACAGCGGGGGGTGTGGAGCTACCCCCGGCGCGCCTCATAGATCGCCCATTCCAGGTGCCGCGCGAAGTCGGCGCGTTCCGGCGGGCTGAGCGCCATGGCCACCGAGGCGTGGCGGCCGGAGACCGTCAGGCGCACGGCCTGGACCACCTCGTCCTCGTCCAGCTCGAGCGCCACGCGGGTGAAGGCGGTGGGGCTTTCCCAGACCACCTCGCTATGGTTCGGCGTCTCCCGCACCACCCGCACCTCACGGGACGTCACCTGCACGCGCTCCACCCGACGGGCCGCCGCATAGCTGGCCAGGAAGGCGGCGATCACCGCCAGGACGTCGAGGCCCAGGAAGAACGGCACCAGGGTCGCGCCCATGGCCAGGAAGACGGCGGCGGCGGCGCAGTTGAAGAAGGTGACGATGCAGATCAGCACGATGAACCCCCGCTGCGACAAGGAGCGGTTGGGGGTGATCACGGCGTCCATATAGACGAGGCCATCCATCGCCCGCTGACCATAGACCTGTTTGTGGCCGAGCCAAGGCCTTGGCGAGCCCGCCGACGCAAGCGATGGTCGGCGTCATGGCCAAGCCCCCCGCCAAGCGCAAACCCCTGCCCCCGGCCGAACGGGCGCGGATCGAGGAAATCTTCCACCGCTTCCTGGCGCTGTCGGACGACCCGCGCACCGAGCTCAGCTATGACAGCCCCTACACCCTGGTCACCGCCGTGGCGCTCTCGGCCCAGGCCACCGACGTCTCGGTGAACAAGGCCACGGCCAAGCTGTTCGCGGTCGCCGACACCCCCCAGAAGATGCTGGCGCTCGGCGAGGCGGGGCTGATCCCCTACATCGCCTCGATCGGCCTCTACCGGACCAAGGCCAGGAACGTCATGGCCGCCGCCCGGATGATCATCGACCAGCACGGCGGCGAGGTGCCGCTCAACCGCGAGGCCCTGCAAGCCCTGCCCGGGGTGGGCCGCAAGACCGCCAGCGTGGTGCTGAACGAGCTGCGCATCGAGCCCGCCATCGCCGTCGACACCCACGTCTTCCGCGTGGCTCACCGGCTGAAGCTGTCGAGCGGCAAGACGCCCGACCAGGTGGAGGCCGACCTGATGGCCGTGGTCCCCGAGCCTTATCTGACCCGGGCCCACCACTGGCTGATCCTGCACGGCCGCTATACATGCGTGGCGCGGCGGCCCAAGTGCGAGGATTGCCCGGTGGCCGACCTCTGCCCGTCGAAGCTGCTGTTCGTCGCCCCGTGACCGGCCGCCTGCCGCTCAACCCCCTGCGCGTCTTCGACGCCTGCGCGCGGCACGGCAGCTTCCTGAAGGCCGCCGAGGAGCTCAACATCACCCCCGGCGCGGTCTCGCGGCAGATCAAGACGCTGGAGGCCGAGCTGGAGGTCCGGCTGTTCGACCGGTTCAACCGCGCGGTTCGGCTGACCGAGTCCGGCCGGCAGCTGGCCACAGGCGTGCGGCAGGGTTTCCTCACCCTGCAGAGCTCGGTGGACGCCGTGCGCTCGCGCCGCGACGCGCCCCTGGTGGTCTCGGTGGTGCACTCCCTGGCGGCCAAGTGGCTGGTGCCGCGGCTGCAGCACTTCCAGCACCGCCATCCGGACGTCCAGATCCTGATCGACGCCTCCGACGCCCCGGCCGACCTGGCCCGTGACGGCGTCGACGTGGCGATCCGACTGGGCAAGGGCCCCTATCCCGGCCTGCACGAGACTCACCTGATCGAGACCATGCTGGTCCCGGTCTGCAGCCCTGACCTGCTGGCGCGTTACGGGCCCTTCGAAACCCCTCACGACCTGGCCCGCGCGCCCCTGCTGCACGACATCCGCATGGCGCAGAACGAACCCACCTGGCCGGAATGGCTGGCCGCCGCCGGGGCGCCGGAGGTCGATACCGGGACCGGCCCGCAGTTCTCCAACTCCTATCTGGCCATCGAGGCCGCGCTCAGCGGACGCGGGGTGGCGCTTGCCCAGGACGCCATGATCCTCGACGACCTGGCGTCCGGCCGGCTGGTCAAACCTTTCAGCGTCACGCTGGAAAGCCCGTTCAGCCACTGGGTCCTGTCGCTGCCGGAAAAGGCCGACCAGCCCAATATCCGCCGTTTCAGAACCTGGCTCCTGGACCAGGCCGCGGCCGACGGCCTGCCGCGCCGCGATTGACCTGAAGTCACCTGAAAGGCCTATTGGTCGTTTGTCGCGCAGCGGCCAAAGGCGTTTGATCCTGGCGTCAACCTCAACCCAGGAGCCTCCCCATGTCCTGCATCCCCACCGACCCGGCCCCGTCCCAAGGCGACCGCGTCACCCACGACCTGGTGCTCGCCATCGCCATCGCCGTGATCGCGGCGCCGCTGTTCCTGCTGGCGCTCGCCTAGGACGCGCGGGGGCTTGCCCCCGTTTTCCGGCTCGGCCATGAGTTGGTATGGCCGACGCCCCTCCAGTCATACCCGGTGAAGGCCAGGCGGCGGCAAGGCGGCGACCCGTCAACTGGCCGCTGGCCGGCGCGGTCGTCCTGCTGGTCGTCAACCTGCTGCTGGGCGGCTGGGCGGCCTTCGATCTCGCCTTCCTGCGCGACCTGCCGCCCATGCCCAAGCGCGAAGCCCTGTGGGCCATGGGCCGGCCTGCGGGGATCACCTTCCTCGGACCCGACGGCAAGGTGGTGGCCTATCGCGGCCCGCGCCACGGCAAGGCGGTGAAGCTGGCCGAGTTGCCGGCCCATGTGCCGCTGGCCTTCCTGGCCATCGAGGACCGCCGGTTCTACCAGCATGGCCCTGTCGATCTGCACGCCATCCTTCGCGCCGCCTGGACCAATCAGCAGGCGGGCCACACGGTGGAAGGCGGCTCGACGCTCAGCCAGCAGCTCGCCCGCACCCTGTTCCTCGCCCCGGAAAAGACCCTGCGCCGCAAGGTGCAGGAGACCATATTGGCGGCCCGCCTGGAGCGGATGCTGACCAAGGACGAGGTGCTCGAGCTCTATCTGAACCGCATCTATTTCGGCGACCGCGCCTATGGGATCTCGGCCGCCGCCCAGACCTATTTCGGCAAGCCGGCCTCGGACCTGACCCTGTCGGAGGCGGCCCTGCTGGCCGCCCTGCCCCGCGCCCCCAGCAAGCTCGCCCCCAGCAACGATCCCGCCGCCGCCTGGGCCCGCGCCCGCCTGGTGCTGGAACGGCTGGCGGAGATGGACTGGATCGATCCCAAGACCGCCCGCGCCGCCGCGGCCGGCCCGCCGCCGGCCATCGTCCAGGAGGCCATGGGCCGCGAGGGCGACATGGGCTGGGCGCTCGACGCCGCCCAGGCCCAGGCGCTTGCCTTGGTGGGCGATGCGACCCCCGACCTGATCGTCCGCCTGACCGTCGATCCGGTCGCCCAGGCCAAGGCCGCGGCCATCGTTCGCGGCGCCATGGCCAGGGACGGACGCCGGCGCGGCGCGCGCCAGGCCGCCCTGGTGGCCATGGCTCCCGATGGCGCGATCCGCGCCATGATCGGCGGGGTCAGCCGTGACACCGACCGCTTCAACCGGGTGATCCAGGCCCGGCGCCAGCCAGGCTCGGCCATCAAGCCCATCGTCTGGGCCGCGGCCCTTGAGCGCGGGGTCAGGCCGCTTGACCGGCGCGACGACGCGCCGATCCGGTTGGGCGCCTGGCGGCCACAGAACTATGGCGGCGGCTATCGCGGCGAGGTCACGGTCCAGGCGGCGCTCATCCAGTCGATCAACACCGTCTCGGTGCGGCTGGCGCGGGAGACCGGCTTCGAAGAGGTGGGGGCCCTGGCCCGCCGCTTCGGCCTGGTGGAGACCCCGGCCCATCCCCTGCCCTCCCTGGCGCTAGGCGCCTACGAGGTCAGCCTGCTGCAGCTGGCCGGCGCCTATCAGGTGCTGCAGACCGGCGGCGGCCAGAGCGGGCCCTACCTGATCTCCAGCATCACCGACGCGCGCGGTCGCCTGCTCTACGCCCGCCACGCCGGCGAGCCGATCCCGGTCTATCCGGTGTTCGAGGCCGCCCAGATGGTGCGGATGATGGAAGGCGTCATTCGTTCGGGCACGGCGCGCGGCGCGGGCTTCGGCCGTCCGGCCGCCGGCAAGACCGGCACCAGCCAGGACCACCGCGACGCCTGGTTCGTCGGCTTCACGCCCGATTGGCTCTGCGCGGTCTGGATCGGCAATGACGACAATCGGCCGATGGCCCGGGTGACCGGCGGCCAGATCCCCGCCGACATCTGGCGCCGCTTCATGGTCGAGGCCCACCGTGGCCTGCCCGTCCGCGACTTCGACTGGTTCCCGGCCATACTGCCGCCGGAGGTCCCGGCCTACGAACCGGAGCGGCCGCGGGTCATCCAGGTGCGCCGCGAACAGGCGGCCTCCCCCGACAGCCTCGAGCTCGCCGACGTCTCCGCCCGCGAGCCCGACGTGTGGTCCCAGATTCCCTACTGAAGGCCCGACGTACCCAATCCCCAGGATCGTCATGGCCGGCCTCTGTGCCGGCCATGCGTCGACGCGGCGCTCGGGGAACGCCGCCCGCGCCGACAACAGTCATGCTGAGTTGACACGTGGAATTACATGCGTAATCTTTGGGCATGAAGGAAGGGCCGCGAGGATGTTTGGACAGGCGCTCGGATCTGTATTCACCGACGCGGCAACGCCTCAAAAGATCGTTCTGGCCATCCTGACGGCGGCGATATTCTTGGCTCCCTTCTTGGCCCTTCTTGCGCGCTCCAACAGCGGCCCTTGGCGTCGCCTGCTATCCGATCTGCGCATTGCCGGGCCCGCTTTGGGGCTGTTGGTCGGAGCGATGAATAGCTTCCACATGGCCCAGACAATTCGGAAGCTGCCTTTCGACGTAACCGCCAAGCAGTTGGCGCCGGGAGTGCTGGAAGTCTCGACCTTGATCGCGATGGGAGGATTGGTGGGGCTCGTCGCCATTGGGGCGTTGGCTGCGGCTGACGCGACGGTGAGACGCCAGCAGACCTCATGCCGGCAGGCCTCATGAATGACGGCTGTGGGTGGTGGGCTCAGCTGATCGCCGCCGCCAGGAATCGTCGGTTCCGGTCAACACACGCCCGGGGATGACGATCTGGTAGGGCGGCCAAACCCTAGGTGATCCGCTTGACGCTCACCGGGTCGCTGGACGGGAAGCTTTCTTCCAGGGCCTCGTCCAGAAGGGCTTCCTGGCGGTCCTCGGCCAGGGCCTCCTTATCGGCGAGCTGATCGTATTTTTGACCCTCGACCAGGGGTTTCACCCTGCGGGCGTGGGGCGCGAAGCTCCGGTGGTCGCCGAGCCGGGGCTTGCCCTCGACGGCGGCGTCGGCGGCTCCCCCGCCCTGGCCTTTCATCGGATCGCGCGGCTTGGCCTTGGAGATTTCACGGTCGGACGCGGGCATGGTCGTTCTCCCAACTCAGCCATAAGAACTCTTCGGCGCGGCGGGGGTTGCAGGCCGCCTGCGTTGCCCCGACGGCCTTTTGCCTGTAGTCAGCCCGCCACCGTCCTCCGCAAAAGCTGACCTCCCCACATGCCCGAGCTCTACGACGTCGCCGCCATCGGCAACGCCATCGTCGACGTGATCGCCCCGGCGACCGAAGAATTCCTCCGCGAGCAGGCCATGGACAAGGGCGCCATGATGCTGGTGGACGAGGCCCGCAGCGCCGCCCTCTATTCGGCCATGGCGCCCGGCGTGGAGGCCTCGGGCGGGTCGGCGGGCAACACCATCGCCGGCGTCGCCTCGTTCGGCGGCCGCGCGGCCTATCTGGGCAAGGTCGCCGACGACCAGCTCGGCGGCGTCTTCACCCACGACATGCGCGCCATCGGCGCCCACTTCGACACCCCGCCCCTGGTGGGCGGCAAGGCCACCGCCGTCTCGATGATCAATGTCACGCCCGACGGCGAGCGGACCATGTCGACCTTCCTCGGCGCCTCCGTCGAGTTCACGGCCGACGACGTCGACGCCGCGGTGATCGAGGGCGCCAAGATCGTCTATCTAGAAGGCTACCTGTTCGACGCCGAGCCTGCCCGCCGAGCCTTCGCCAAGGCCGCGGGTCTGGCGCGGGCCTCGGGCCGGATGATCGCCATCACCCTCTCCGACGGTTTCGTGGTCGAACGCCATCGCGAGGCCCTGCTGGGCTTCCTGGAGACCCAGGTCGACCTGGTGTTCGCCAACGACACCGAGATCGCGGCCCTGTTCCAGACCGACGACTTCGACGCCGCGGTCGACCAGCTGCGCGCCAAGGTGAAGATCGCCGCCGTCACGAGGGGCGTCCAGGGTTCGGTGATCGCCGCCGGCGGCGAAACCTTCGCCGTCGACGTGTTCCCGGTGGAGAAAGTCGTGGACACGACGGGCGCTGGCGACCAATACGCAGCCGGGTTCATGTACGGCCTCGCGACGGGCCGGCCGCTCAATGTCTGCGGCCAGCTGGGTTCGCTCGCGGCCGCCGAGGTGATCTCGCATTACGGCCCGCGTCCGCTGGTGTCCTTGAAGGACCTGGCGGCGTCGAAAGGACTCTAGATGGCGCGCACGGCGGAAGTCGCCCGCAACACCAAGGAGACCCAGATCACGGTTCGCGTCGATCTGGACGGCTCTGGCGTGTCCGATGTCGAGACCGGCATCGGTTTTTTCGACCACATGCTGGACGGTCTCGCGCGATTCAGCGGGATCGACCTCCATGTCCGCGCCAAGGGCGACCTGCACATCGACTTCCACCACACCGTGGAAGATACCGGCATCGTCATCGGCCAGGCGATCAAGCAGGCGCTGGACGGCTTCAAGGGTATCCGCCGCTTTGGTCACGCCTATGTCCCGATGGACGAGACCCTGACCCGCTGCGCCCTCGACCTCTGCAACCGCCCCTACCTGATCTGGAAGGTCGCCTTCAAGACGCCGAAGATCGGCGAGATGGATACCGAGCTGTTCAAGGAGTTCCATCAGGCGTTCGCGATGAACTGCGGCGCCTGCGTGCACCTCGAGACCCTCTACGGCGACAACAGCCACCACCTCGCCGAAAGCGGTTTCAAGGCCCTGGGCCTCGCCCTGCGCGCGGCCATCGAGCTCGACCCCAAGACCCATGGTCACGCGCCGTCGACCAAGGGCGTGCTCTAGGATCTCATCCATGCAGAGCGTCGCCCTGATCGACTATGGGTCGGGCAATCTCCGCTCGGCCGAAAAGGCCCTCGTCCGCGCGGCGAACGGGTCGGCGGAGATTCGTGTCACCAGCGACCCCGCCGTGATCCTGGCCGCCGACCGCATCGTCCTGCCTGGGGTCGGGGCCTTCGCCGCCTGCATGCGCGCCTTCCAGGCCCGTCCGGGGCTGGAGGCGGCGCTGAACGAGGCCGTGCGGGAGAAGGGGCGGCCCTTCCTCGGCATCTGTGTCGGCATGCAACTGGTCGCCACCCGCGGCCTGGAGTTCGGAGAGACCAAGGGCCTGGGCTGGATCGCTGGCGACGTGCGCCGCATCGCGCCCGACAATCCGGCCGCCAAGGTCCCGCACATGGGTTGGAACGAGCTGATCGATCCGCATGGGCCCCCGCCCATCGCCGGGATCGGCGAGGCGCCGATGTACTTCACCCACTCGTTCGCCTTTTATCCGGACGACCCCGCCGACGTGGCGGCCTATGTGGACCACGGGGGAAAGTTCCCCGCCGCGGTCGCCAAGGCCAATGTGGCGGGCGTACAATTCCACCCTGAAAAGTCGCAGAGCGCCGGGCTTGCCCTCCTGGCGCGATTCCTGGAGTGGCGACCGTGATCCTCTATCCCGCGATCGACCTGAAAGACGGTCAGTGCGTGCGCGTCCTGCATGGCGACCTCAACACCGCCACGGTGTTCAACACCTCGCCGGCCGCCCAGGCCGCCAGCTTCGTGGAGAGCGGATTCCACTGGGTGCATGTGGTCGACCTGAACGGCGCGGTCCAGGGCCGGGCGATCAATGAGAAGGCCGTCGAGGCGATCCTCGAGGCGGTGTCGATCCCTGTTCAGCTGGGCGGCGGCATCCGCAACCTCAAGGACATCGAGCGCTGGATCGAGGCGGGGGTCAGCCGGGTGATCCTGGGCACCATCGCGGTCACCGAGCCGCACATCGTCAAGGAAGCCGCCCTGCTCTGGCCCGAGCAGATCGCCGTCTCGGTCGACGTGCGCGCCGGCAAGGTGGCGACCCAGGGCTGGACCGAGAGCTCCGACCTCGACGCAGTCACCGTGGCCCGCCGCTTCGAGGACGCCGGGGTCGGCGCCCTGATCATCACCGACATCGACCGCGACGGCACGGTCATGGGCTTCAATGTCGAGGCCTTCGGGGCCATCGCCGACGCGGTGGCCATCCCGGTGATCGCCGCCGGCGGCCTGGCCAGCGTGGAGGACATCGTGCGGCTGAAGGCCCGTAAGGGCGTGCCGATCGCCGGGGCGGTCCTGGGCCGGGCGCTCTACAACGGCGCCATCTCGCCCGAGGAAGCCCTCAAGGTCGCCGCCTGATGCTGAAAGTCCGCGTCATCCCCTGCCTGGACGTCAAGGACGGCCGCGTGGTGAAGGGCGTGAACTTCGTGTCCCTGCGCGACGCCGGCGATCCGGTGGAGCAGGCGAGGGCCTATGACGCGGCCGGCGCCGACGAGCTGATGTTCCTGGACATCACCGCCAGCCACGAGCGCCGCGGCGCCATCCTCGACGTCATCGCCCGCACCGCCGACGTCTGCTTCATGCCGCTCAGCGTGGGCGGCGGCATCCGCCAGGTGGAGGACGCCCGTCGGCTGCTGCTGGCCGGGGCGGACAAGATCAGCGTCAACACCGCCGCGGTGGAGAACCGCGACCTGATCAGCGCCTGCGCCGACGCCTTCGGCAGCCAGGCGGTGGTCGTGGCCATCGACGCCAAGCACGGTCCCGCCGTGTCCGGCCACGGGCGCAATCACGGCTGGCGGGTGTTCACCTATGGCGGCCGCCACGACACGGGCATCGACGTCATCGACTACGCGGTCGACGTGGTGAAGCGCGGGGCGGGCGAGATCCTGCTGACCTCGATGGACCGCGACGGCGCCAAGATCGGCTACGACCTCGACCTGTTGAAAGCCGTGACGAACGCGGTCAACGTGCCGGTCATCGCCTCGGGCGGGGCCGGGAACGCGCAGCACATGGTCGAGGCCGTGACCCAGGGGGGCGCCGACGCAGTGCTCGCCGCCTCGATCTTTCACTTCGGCGAGGTCTCGGTTTCCGAGGTCAAACAGGCGATGGCCGCCGCCTCTATCCCGGTCCGCATGGTGGAGCCCGCATGAGCCGTTTCTCAGAGACCCTGGACCGCCTGGCCGCCACCATCGAGAGCCGCCGCGGCGGCGATCCGGCCAGCTCCTACACCGCCAAGCTGCTGTCCGAGGGGCTGGACCGCTCGGCGAAGAAGTTCGGCGAGGAGGCCTTCGAGGCCGTCATCGCCGCCATGCAGGGCGACAAGGACGGCCTGGCCGCCGAGAGCGCCGACCTGCTCTATCACTGGCTGGTCCTGCTGGCCCGCTCGGGCGTCAGCCTGGACGAGGTCGCCGCCTGGCTGGAAAGCCGCGAGGGCCGCTCAGGCCTCGAGGAAAAGGCCTGGCGCAAGAAGTCGACCTGACCCACGCGGTCCAGTCACCTCCTCTCCCCGCTCGAGGCAGGGCTATCGCATATGCGGCGGAGCTTAGATGCTCCCCCTCTGGGGGAGCTGGCCCGAAGGGCCTGAGGGGGACTTTGACTCCTGCTCAGACCGGTCGAACCTCCGTTGAAGGGCATTTTAGTCCCCC
>NZ_JAUYOJ010000040.1 GCF_030697925.1 Phenylobacterium sp.
CGCAGCGGCCTAAAGGCTTGAAAGCGCTTGGAAAAGCACATTGGCCGTCGGGACTGGTAGAGCCCCCTGGCCCGAAGCCGCGCGCCTGATAGCACGCGATTTTCGGCGCCGCAACCAAACCGGCCGCGACACCTTGGATTATACGGCCTTGGAAGTCTCCAAGGATCGGCGGAATAGCGCCGAAGCGACCGCCAGGACCGCGCCCTCGGGGGTCAGGAGGCGACCGTGGGCGAAGATGAGCGTGCGGGTGGCCCGTTCGACGGCGGCCTCGACCACCACCGCGGCGCCCGGCGACGCCGTCGGACCGTAGTCCAGGGTGAGCGAGACCGGCTCGGCCCCGGGGCCGGCGATTTCCAGCAGCAGCGGCTCGATCAGGCTGGCCACGGCGGCCGGGGCGTCGGGCAGGCGCGCCTGGCGGCGCAGGCGTTCGAGGGTGGTGTCTGAGATCATGGAGGCGGTCCCTTACGCGGGCGCGCGCGAAACTCAAAGAAAAAGGGCGCCGGGGGGCATACCCGGCGCCCAAGTTACAGGCTCGACTGGAAACAGCGGCTGGGAGGCGCGCCTATCGGTGCGCGAACCTGGTCGTGGTGTCGGAGCCTAGCGGTTGGCCACCTGGGTGGCCGGCAGGGCCGCCACGTTGCAGGCGCCGAGCTTGGTCTCGTCCAGTTGCTTGCGCGCGCCGCCGAAGGAGGCGACCGCGCCCAGTTCCTTCGCCAGGTCCTTGCAGGTCGCGGTGGCGTAGGTGCGCGAGGACGGCGCCGAGGCCACGCAGGTGTCGCCTTCGCAGAGGAAGACGGCCCCGCCGGCGATGACCTTGGTCTTGGCGGCGAGCGGGGCTTGCAGCTTGGCGGTGATCGGATCGTCGGCCAGGGCGGCGCCGGCGAACGAGACAGAGACGATGGCGGCGCAGGCGGCCGCAAGGGTACGGAGCTTCATGAAAGCCCTCCAGCGTTTCGGGGAGAAAAGGCAGGCCTCGGGCCTGGCTCGGCGCAATCCGGGAATCCGCCACCGGTATCCCCACCGATGGCGCGAAAAGAACTAAGCATCGCTAAGATAACACTGCTTAGATTGAGGGCAATAGATAATTTCTGTGGTCAGCTATGCGAAAATGCAGGGGTGCAATCGGCGCGGCCGGTTCCCATATGACGTGATCGCACCGCGAGGCCGCGCTGCAGCGCGACGCGGGCGGCCCGCCCACAGTCCCCGTTCATCTCTCGTCAATCTTGTCGCGCGTTTGGTGCGCCTAGGTTATCTGTCGCCTCGGAGCGGGGGCGATCCACGGCGACTTAGGACGACACATGGCCAGATCAGGACCGGATTCTCGCCGGCCGGCCCCGCGAACCCCGCAGCGACCCCCAGCGAGAACCCCTCTCCAGGCCTTCCTGTACTGGACCATGGTGCTGGGCGTCTGGGGCCTGATCTTCGTGGTGGCCTTCTTCGCGGTCTTCGCCACCGACCTGCCTGACACCTCCAAGCTCTACGATGTCGAGCGCCAGCCCTCGATCTCGTATCTGGACCAGTCCGGCGCCGTGGTGGCCGTGCGCGGCAGCCAGTACGCGCCGCCCGTCGACCTGGACAAGCTGCCGCCGCACGTTCCCAAGGCGTTCGTGGCCATCGAGGACCGCTGGTTCTACTGGCATATCGGGTTCAACCCCTGGGGCATCCTGCGCTCGCAGATTTACAACACCACCCACAAGGGCGGCCCCCTGCGCGGCGGCTCGACCATCACCCAGCAGCTGGCCCGCAACCTCTTCCTGACGCCGAATCAGAACTACCGGCGCAAGGCCCAGGAACTGATCCTGGCCATGTGGCTGGAGGCCAAGTTCAGCAAGAAGGAGATCCTCTCCCTCTATCTGAACCGGGTCTATTTCGGCGCCGGCGCCTACGGCATCGAGGCCGCCAGCCAGCGCTATTTCGGCAAGCCCGCCAGCCAGCTCACCCTGGGCGAAAGCGCCCTCCTGGCCGGGCTGATGAAGGGCCCGTCCCGCTACAGCCCGGTCTCGGCCACCAAGCGCGCCGAGCAGCGGGCCAACGTGGTGCTGAACGAGATGGTCCGCTCCGGGGCCATCACCGCGGCCGAGCGGGACGAGGCCTTCAAGACCCCGGTCAAGGTCAATCCGACCCTGGCCAGCCAGCGGGCGCAGTATTTCACCGACTGGGTCGACGACCAGGTCCGCTCCCTGCTGGGCGAGCCCACCGAGGACCTGGTGGTGGAGACCACGTTGGACCTGCCCATCCAGACCGCGGCCGAGCAGGCCGTACGCCGCGGCGTGGCCGCCGCCAAGGGCCAGGGCGTGCAGCAGGCGGCCTTGGTGGCCATCGACGGCGAGGGCCGCATCCGGGCCTATGTGGGCGGCGTCTCCTATGAGGAAAGCCAGTTCGACCGCGCGACCATGGCCCGACGCCAGGCCGGCTCGGCCTTCAAGCCCTTTGTCTATCTCACCGCCATGGAGAACGGCCGCACGCCGGACGTCCAGGTGGTCGACGAGCCGCTGAAGATCGGCAATTGGGAGCCGCGCAACTATACCGGCGACTTCCGCGGCCAGATGACCCTGCAGAGCGCGCTGGCCCAATCGATCAACACCGTGGCCGCGCGCCTGGCCAACGAGGTCGGCACCGGCAACGTGGCCGCCACCGCCCGCCGGCTGGGAATCACCTCCCACATCCAGCTCGACCCCTCCATGGCCCTCGGCGCCGTCGAGGTCAGCCCGATGGAGATGGCCCAGGCCTATGCGCCCTTCTCCAATGGCGGCTTTCTGGCCAAGGGCTACGGCATCACCCGGATCCGTACGGCCTCGGGCAAGGTGCTCTACGACCACACCGTGGAGAAGGCCCAGCGCCAGGCGGTGATCGGCTCGCCAGCCCTGCAGTACATGAACCAGATGATGCGCCAGGTGATTGTCTCTGGCACCGGGACGCGGGCGAATGTTCCCGGCTACGACCTGGCCGGCAAGACCGGCACCACCAGCGACTACCGCGACGCCTGGTTCGTCGGCTATACGGGCGGCTTCGTCACGGCCGTCTGGGTCGGCAAGGACGACAACAAGCCGATGAAGCGGGTTACCGGCGGCAACGCGCCGGCCGGCATCTGGCGCGACTTCATGGCCGCCGCCCTGCCCCGGCTGAAGACCCAGGAGATACCCGGCGGAACCGCCGCCCCTGCGCCCGAGACCGATCCGATCGGCGACGTCATCGATGGCATCGGCGACGCCATCGGGATCGGAAACGACCCGCCGCCGCCCGAACGCGCGCCCGCCGAAGCGCCGCCCTACTGACCACAACGGTTGTCATCCCGGTTTGCGAAGCAAGACCGGGACCCATGAACACCTGATAGCGCAAGCGATGGCGCCGCCTCGCCATCTGGATTCGATCGGCGCGTATGGGTCCCGGCTCTCCGCTTCGCTGCGGCCGGGATGACAGATGTTGTTAACGCCCGAAGGCGTGCAGCCTCGCGCCTTCGGCCCTCAGCCAGGCGCGGTGCGGCCGCTCATCGCCGACCAGGGCCTTCACATGGGCCCAGAAGCGCGGCCCATGATTCAGCTCCAGAAGGTGGGCGCATTCGTGGGCGACCACGTAGTCGGCGACCTCGAACTCGGCCAGCGCCAGACGCCAGGAATAGCGGATCGCCGCGGGCTTGCCCGGCAGGCCCGGACGGCAGGAGCCCCAGCGGGCGCGGGCGTCCATCACGGTGACGCTGGGCAGCTTGGCCTCCAACCTGGCGCAGTGGAAAGCGGTGCGCTCGGTGAACACCCGCAGGGCCTCGCGCTTGATCATGCGGACCACGGCGTTGGCGTAGACCGCCCCCTCGCCGCGCGCGGAGATGCGGCCCGGCTCATCCTGGGTGGCGGGATGGAAGCGGGCCGGCTTGGTGCTGGCCTCCAGGCGGCAGGGCTTGCCGAACAGCACGATGGTCATGCCGGGCGCGATGGATTGCGACTGCGGCAGCTCGGCCAGGCGCTCGGCGATCCAGCCGGCACGGTCGCGGGCGAAGGCGGCGGCCTCGGGCAGCCGCCGGGCGCTGGGGGCGGTGGCGACGATCTCGCGCTTGGTGCGGTCCAGCCGCAGGGAGACGCGGCGCGCGCGGGAATGGACTTTCAGGCGCACGACGGCCCCGGCCACCTCCAGCCGATCGCCGTCGGCCAGGGTACGGCCGAACAAGCTCATGCAACCTATCTAGGCTGCGTCGCGCTTCGTTTCGATGCCCGCCGCCTGGCGGCGAATGAACGCACGCACCCGGGGATAGATCTCCTCGCGAAAGCGCCGGCCGTTGAACACCCCGTAGTGGCCGACATGCGGCTGCACATAGTCCTCCTTGAAGTCGTCCGAGAGGCCCGTGCAGAGCGCGTGCGCCGCCTGGGTCTGGCCGATGCCGGAGATGTCGTCATTCTCCCCCTCGACCGTCAGCAAGCCGATATCGCGGATCGAGCCCGGCTGCACGGCGCGGCCGCGATGCTTCAGCTCGCCCTTCGGCAGCAGGTGCTGCTGGAACACGTAGTCGACGGTCTGGAGATAGAACTCCTCCGGCAGATCCAGCACCGAGAGGTATTCGTCGTAGAACTCCAGGTGCTTCTCGGCGCCGTCGCCGTCGCCTTCCATCAGGTCCTGCAGGTAGCGCAGGTGGGCGTCCTGGTGCTTCTCGATGTTCATCGACATGAAGCTGTAGAGCTGGACGAAGCCCGGATAGACCCGCCGCCCCATGCCCGCATAGGGCGGCGGGACGGTGTCGATCATGTTGGACTTGAACCAGGCGAAGGGCTTTTCCTCGGCCAGCTTGTTGGTGACCGTGGGCGAGAGGCGCGCGTCGATGGGCGAACCCATGATGGTCATGGTGCCGGGGCGGCTTTCCTCGCCGTCCTCGGCCATCAGGGCCGCGGCGGCCAGGACGGCGGGACCCGGCTGGCAGACGGCGACCACGTGCGGACGCGGGCCCAGCTGGCGCAGCATCTCGCGGACATGGTCCACATAGTCATGGAAGTCGAAGCGGCCATCGAGGACCGGGACGTCGCGGGCGTTGGACCAGTCGGTGACGAACACCTCGTGATCCTGCAGGAAGGCCTCGACGGTGCCGCGCAGCAGGGTGGCGTAGTGGCCCGAGAGCGGCGCCACGATCAGCACGGCGGGCTCCAGCTCGCGGTGGCCGGCGCGGCGCATGTCGGCCATGTCGCGACTGAAATGGATGAGCTTGACCCAGGGGCTGGACCAGACCTCGGCCGGGCGCACGCGCACCGGCTGGCCGTCGATCTCGACGCGGTCGATGTTCCAGGCGGGCTTGCCGTAGCGGCGGGTCAGGTTGGCGAACAGGTCGGCATTGGCGAACAGCCGGCGGCCGATGTCGCTGTCCTTGGCCGGGTTCAGGGGCGAGGACCAGAACTCCCGCATGGCCCGGGTGGCGAACCGCAGCGGGGTGGAGGCGTAATAGCCTGCCTCGTAGAGCGTGTAGAGCATCGTAGAAGACGTCCTTGTGCTGCGTCGCAGCGTAGCATGACCATACTTAAGGATGTCCAGCGGTAACCGGTTCCCGCTGCGGCGCTTCGACGCTCCGGATTAAATTTCGCACCTGCGGCGCCTGGCTCGGAGGCTAGTCGCCACACCACCTTCTCCCCTTGCGGGAGAAGGTGGCCCCGCGAGAGCGGGGTCGGATGAGGGGTCGAAAGCCCTATCCGATTGGCGGCGGCGCAGCCGCGCGCGTCCAGGAAAACTGACCACCGAAACCACGAAAAGCACGGACACAGGGCGCCGTCGGACTCGGCGCAGGTCAGTGCTTTCCATGTTTTCCGTGGTCGATCTTTGCTTCGCCAGGCTAACCGGCGAGTTCTGAGAGACCCCTTATCCGTCGGGCTCCTCGCCCGACACCTTCTCCCGCAAGGGGAGAAGGACACCAGAAGCGTCAACGCCGGTGTCGTGGGGCTGCCGACTCACCCCATGGCCTGGCCGATCTGGCGGGCGATCTCCTCGGGCGTGATCCCGTAGGGCAGGATGCGGTCGAAGCGGCCCTTGGGGTCCATCAGATAGGCCGGGGTCGAATGGTCGACCAGGTAGTCCGGCCCCTCGCCGTTCTTCTTGTAGTAGACGTGGTAGGCCTTGGCCACGACGGCCACCTGTTCCGGGGTTCCGGTCAGGCCGATGGTCCCCTTCGGAAAGGCCGCGCCGGCGAGATAGGTTTTGAGCTGGGCGGGGGTGTCGCGCTCGGGGTCGACGGAAATGAACACCACCTGGGTCCGCTCGGCTTTCGGTCCCAGCAGGGCCTGGGCCCGCTCCACGGCCTGCAGCGTGGTGGGGCAGACGTCCGGGCAGTAGGTGAAGCCGAAGAACACCACCGTCCACTTGCCGTTCAGCACGGTTTCGTCGACCGGCTTGCCGTCCTGGTTCACCAGCTGGAAGGGGCCGCCGACCGCGGCGGGGCCGGGATTGTCGAAAGCGCCGGTGCGCCAGGCGATGCCGGCCAGCACGGCCAGGCCCACGAGGCAGGCGGCGAGCAGAATCAGGTGTCGGGGTTTCGTAGGCATGGGGGCCTTTGGGGCTCGTCAGGCGGGGCGCAACGCGCGATGGTCGCGGTCCATGGCGTCCACAAAGAACACGTCGCCGCAGAAGCCGTCGCCCGGCCTCGATAGGCAAAGCGCCGCGCCCGCGCAAGCCAGCGACGACTGGGGCCTTGGCGGCGTGCGCGGCGGGCGGCTGCGCCTGCGGACCCTGGTCACCCTGCGCTGGATGATCGTGGCCGGCGAACTGCTGTTGCTGGCGGTGGCGGGCCTGGGGTTCGGTTTCGAGGCCCCCTACCCGATCTGCTTCGCCGTGGTCGGGGCCGCGGCCTGGGTGAATCTCTTGACCGGCGTGGCCTCGCCGGGCCAGCGGCTGATCGGCGACTGGGAGGCGGTAGGCCAACTCAGCTTCGACGTGGCCCAGATCTCGATCCTGCTGTTCCTCACCGGCGGCACGTCCAACCCGTTCATCCTGATGCTTATCGCCCCGGTGACCCTGGCGGCCGCCACCCTGGCGCCGCGGGCGGTGACCGCGCTGGGGGCCGAGGCGATCGCGGCCTCGATCGCGCTGGCCTTCATCCACCTGCCCCTGCCCAGCCCCTCCGGCGCCGCGGTCGAGCTGCCGCTCAGCTTCATGATCGGGGCGGCGGCGGCCAATGTTGCGGGCGTCATCGTCATCGCCGGCAACGTCCGCCAGGCGGTCGAGGAGTCCTCGCGCATGGCGCTGGCGCTGGACGTCACCCAGGCGGTGCTGGCGCGCGAGCAGCGGCTCTCGGCCTTGGGGGCGCTGGCCGCCGCCGCGGCCCATGAGCTGGGCACGCCGCTGGCCACCATCTCCATCGTCGCCAAGGAGCTGGCGAGAGAGGCGCCGACCGCCCAGGTGAAGGAGGACGCCGAACTGCTGATCGCCCAGTCGGAGCGTTGCCGCGAGATTCTGCGCCGACTGACCGACGCCCCGGCCGCGGCCTCCGACGAAGTCCACGAGCGGATGAGCCTGTTGCAACTGCTGAACGAGGTGATCGAACCACACGCCGACGTCCGCGGCGTGCGGGTGGAGGCGATCGTCTCCGGCGCCCCCGGGGTGGCCGCGCCCAACATCTGGCGGATGCCCGAGGTGCTGCACGCCATGACCTCCTTCGTGGAGAACGCCGTCGACTTCGCCGCCTCGGAGATCCTGGTGACCGTCCGCTTCGACGCCCAAAGCGTCGGGATGGAGGTGCGCGACGACGGGCCGGGCTTCCCGCCCGAGGTGCTGGCCAAGCTCGGCGAGCCTTATGTCACCAGCCGTCCGGGGGTGGCCGGAGGGCGCACCGGCCACATCGGGATGGGCCTTGGCTTCTTCATCGCCAAGACCTTGTTGGAACGAACCGGCGCTGTAGTGACTTTCCAGAACGGTCGCCCGCGCGGCGCCGTGGTCGCGGCCCGTTGGCCGAGGGCGCGAATCGAGGCGCTGGGCGGAAACGGCTGAAGGCCCTTGCGGATCGTCGCCAAGCAGCGACATGATGCCGCAGGAGGCGTGGACGCCAACGCCCCTATCGGAGGTTGCGCATGACCGATCTCTCCGCCGACATCGCCGCACTGCCGGATCGAAGCCTTTTGGTCCTCGACGACGACGCCCCGCTGCGTACGCGGCTGGGGCGCGCCCTTGAACAACGCGGGTTCGAGCCCGTGCTGGTGGGCAGCGTGAGCGAGGCCCTGGCCGCGGTGAAGGCCCATCCGCCGGCCTACGCCGTGCTGGACATGCGGCTGGAGGATGGGACCGGCCTGAAGGTGGTGGAGGCGGTCCGCGACGCCCGCGCCGACGCCAAGGTGATCATGCTGACCGGCTACGGCAACATCGCCACGGCGGTGGCTGCGGTGAAGTCCGGGGCCATCGACTACCTCTCCAAGCCCGCCGACGCCGACGACGTGGCCCGCGCCCTGCTGGCCCGCAAGGACGAGTCGCCGCCGCCGCCGGAAAACCCCATGAGCGCCGACCGCGTTCGCTGGGAGCACATCCAGCGGGTCTATGAGCTGTGCGGCCACAACGTCTCGGAGACCGCCAGGCGCCTGAACATGCACCGCCGCACCTTGCAGCGGATCCTGGCCAAGCGCGCGCCGAGATAGGACGCACCTAAAGCTGTCGTCCCGGCCGCAGCGAAGCGGAGAGCCGGGACCCATAGACACCTGATCACGCAAGCCTTGGCGCGGCCTCGCCGCATTCTGCAAAGATCGGCGCGTATGGGTCCCGGTGTTGCTTTGCAAACCGGGACGACAGCCGATGGGGAACTAGCCTTCCAGCTGGGTCACCACCACGCCGGCCGCGCGCATGGCGGCCAGGCGGCCGAAGGCGATGGTCAAGGCCTTGCGCCGGGCGCCGGCCAGGGGAACGCTGGGCGCCTCGCGCAACACCGCGCCCCCGAAGGCGTCGCAAACGATCAGGCCCGGTTCCTCCGGCAGGATCTCGCGAGGGAATTCGGGCGCCACGGCGAAGGCGAAGCTGTCGCAATAGGGCATGTACTCATGCCACTTGCGGTCCACCCGATAGTCTTCAAGCCCCGACTTCACCTCGACGATGACCACGTGGCCCTTGGGCGACAGGGCCATCAGGTCGGCGCGCCGGCCGTTGGGCAGGGTCACCTCGCTCAGGGGCGCGTAGCCCAGGTCGACCAGCAGCCGCGCCGCGCCCCGGGTGACCGCGGCGGTGATCTCGGGTCGGGTGACGGTGACGATGGTGACGCCCATGCCGAATTTATGTTCCGGCTTCGTTCCGGGCGCAAGACCCTCAGTTCTTGGCGGGCTGCGGAAATTCCAGGCGGGCCACGTCGTAGCCGAGCTGCTTCACCCGGCTCAGGGCCTGGGCCCGGACGCCGGCGGCGAGGGTCGGACGTTGCGACATCAGCCACATGGCCCGGCCGCCCGGCGTGCCGAGGATCAGCCAACCCTGGTCGGGACGGTGTTCCAGCACCCAGTATTCCTGCTTCACCAGCCCGCCGAAGAAGGTCATCTGCAGCTTGGCGTTGGTCTTGGGATCGATGACCTTGGCCTTGGCCTTCCACTCGGTGGGAGGCGCGGCCAGCGAGCCCTTGTGGCAGGCCTGGAGCACAGAGAACCCCTCGCCGTTGCGCACCCAGTCTGAGGTGCCGCCCTGGCAGCCCGTCTGGATCTTGTTGGGCAGGCGCGCGACCTCGTACCATCGCCCCGTCATCTTGGTCAGCTCGATACGCTCCGTCGGCTGCGGGGGCGCGGCCAGGGCGGGAACGGCGGCGATGCAGAGCGCGGCGAACGCGAAACAGGCGGCGACGAACGCGAGAGGGAGGTTCGGAAAACGCATGGGCGGTATGGCTAACGCTTCAGGGGGGAAAAGGTAAACGCCCGCGGACCATGCCCGCGGGCGCATGAACTCAATCCGAACGAAAAAGGGCTATTCCGCGGCGATGGATACGTTCGCGGCGATGCGGTCCTTGAAGTTGATCTTCTGGAGGTACTTGATTCCCTCCTCGGCGATGTCGTCGCCGACCATCTTGTCGCCTTCCGCCTTCAGCTCCTCCATATCGACATACATGCCGTAGAAGGCCCGCGTGCGGTCGGTGATGATGCCGGCGTTCAGCAGGGTCTTGATGAGCACGCGGAAGATGTTGCTGGCTTCCTTCATGTCCTCGCGGCGCGCCTCGTCCGTGGCGATCAGCTGGATTTCCTCCAGGACCCGCGCGGGATCGAGGCCGAACTCCTCATAGAGCGCGACCTGTTCCGAGGGCGAGACGAGGTTGAACAGCACCGCCTGGAAGCAGTGGGCCGCCCAGTCCTCGACGATGATGTGCTCGGCTTCCGACAGCTTGGGGATGGTGCGGTCGGCCCAAATCTTCCCGAACTTGTGGTGGAAGGCCTCGTCGGTCATCACCAGCTGCATGAGCTGGCGGCCCAGGGGGTCGTTGAGTTTCTGATAGAAGGTGGCGAAGGCGCCCATGGCCAGGCCCTCCACCAGCATCTGCATGCCGATGATCTTCTTGTAGACCTCGGGGCTGCCGATGATGTCGACCAGCAGGTCCTGCAGCACCTTGCTGCACGCCACCGGCCGGCCCCAGCGGGCCTTGATGTATTTGGCGAAGGCGGTGACGTGGCGGGCCTCTTCGCGGGTCTGGTTGGCGGCGTATTCCTGCGCGCCCTGGTCCAGCAGCACGTGGCACAGCGAGGCCGAGAGGTTCAGCGCGCCCTGCTCGCCATGCAGGATCGAGGAGAAGGAATAGAGCAGCGACTTGTTGAGGAACTGGGCGCGCAGCGACGGCGTGTTCAGCTTCTCCTTCACGTAGTCGGTCTGCAGGGCCGCGCTGAGCTCCTCCGGCATCAGGGCGTCGTTGTCCATGTCCCAGGGCGCGGAAAAGTCGATGTATTTTGGGTCGAGCGGATCCCAGAAGTGGTCGTGGGTCGCCGAGATGATCTTGTCGAACGCCGTCGAGCGGTTGTTGTAGCGGTCCAGGTCCAGCATCGACTCGAAGTCGTCCGGCGCCA
>NZ_JAUYOJ010000044.1 GCF_030697925.1 Phenylobacterium sp.
CACGTAGATGGCCTGGACCGAGGTGATCGAACCCTTGGCGGTGGAGGTGATGCGCTCCTGCAGGTTGCCCATCTCGGTGGCCAGGGTGGGCTGATAACCCACGGCCGAGGGGATGCGGCCCAGCAGGGCGGACACTTCGGAGCCGGCCTGGGTGAAGCGGAAGATGTTGTCGATGAAGAGCAGCACGTCCTTGCCCTCTTCGTCGCGGAAATACTCGGCTTGGGCGAGACCGGTGAGGGCCACGCGGGCGCGGGCGCCGGGGGGCTCGTTCATCTGGCCGTAGACCAGGGTGCAGCGGCTGTCGCCGCCGCCGCCGGCCTGGTTCACGTTGGACTCGATCATCTCGTGATAGAGGTCGTTGCCTTCGCGGGTGCGCTCACCGACGCCCGCCAGCACCGAATAGCCGCCGTAGGCCTTGGCGATGTTGTTGATCAGCTCCTGCATGGTCACGGTCTTGCCCACGCCGGCGCCGCCGAACAGGCCGATCTTGCCGCCCTTGGTGTAGGGGCAGAGCAGGTCGACGACCTTGATGCCGGTGACCAGCACTTCGGCCGAGGTCGATTGCTCGGCGAAGGACGGGGCGTCGCGGTGGATCGGCGAATAGAACTTGGTGTCGATCGGACCGGCTTCGTCGATCGGGTCGCCGATGACGTTCATGATGCGGCCGAGCGTGGCCGGACCCACCGGGACGGTGATGGCGCGGCCGGTGTCGATCACCGGGGCGCCGCGGGTCAGGCCCTCGGTGGTGTCCATGGCGATGGCGCGGACGGTGTTCTCGCCCAGGTGTTGGGCGACTTCCAGCACCAGGCGGAAGGGCGCGCCCGTCCGTTGGTCGGTGTTGGTGGTTTCCAGCGCGTTGAGGATCGAGGGCAGGGCGCCTTCGAACTCGACGTCGACGACCGCGCCGATGATCTGCGAGATGCGGCCGGTGGCGACGCCGGCGACAGCCGCCGGCTTCGGCGCGGACGCCTTCTTGGCGGCCGGGGCCTTGGCAGCCGCAGCCTTGGCGGCGGGCGCCTTGGCCGTGGCGGCCTTGGGAGCGGCGGCCGCCTTCGGGGCGGCGGCTTTCTTGGCGGGGGCCTTAGGGGTCGTAGCCATGGTCGGACTCTTTCGGTTAGAGCGCTTCGGCGCCGGAGATGATCTCGATCAGCTCCTTGGTGATCTGCGCCTGGCGAGTACGGTTCTTGAGCAGGTTGAGCGCGGCGATCATGTCGCCGGCGTTGCGGGTGGCGTTGTCCATGGCCGCCATCTGGGCGGCGTAGAATCCGGCCTGGTTCTCGAGCATGGCCGACATCACCTGGACGGTCAGGTTGCGCGGCAGCAGGGTCTCGAGGATCGCGCCTTCGTCGGGCTCGTATTCGTAGGCCGCGCCCTTCAGGTCGACCGTGGGCGCGTCGCCCCCGATCTGGGCGGGGATGAGCTGGCGGATGGTCGGGGTCTGGGTGACCACCGACTTGAACTGGCTGAACACCAGGGTGACCACGTCGACCTCGCCGGCCTCGAACAGCTCGGTGATCTTCTCGGCCACCGGCTGGGCGACGGCCAGGGACGGCACGCCGGCCTCGAAGGCGCCCACCGAGCGGTCGCCGTACTGGCGGCGCAGCAGATCACGGGCCTTCTTGCCGACGGTCAGGATGCTGACATCCTTGCCTTCGCCGATCAGGGTGCGGATGCGTTCGCGCGCGGCGCGCAGGATGGCGGTGTTGAAGCCGCCGGCCAGGCCGCGGTCCGAGGTCGCCACGACCACCAGGTGCTTCTGGTCCGCGCCGGTGCCGACCAGCAGCTTAGGCGCGCCGTCGCCGGAGACGCCCGCCGCCAGGTTGGCGATCACCGCGGCCATGCGCTGGGCATAGGGCCGGGCGTTCTGGGCGGCTTCGGTCGAACGACGCAGCTTGGCCGCGGCGACCATCTGCAGCGCTTTCGTGATCTTCCGCGTGGAATCCACGCTCTTGATCCGATCGCGCATCTCTTTGACGCTGGCCATCTCCTAATGCTCCAGCGTCGTCTTAGGCGAAGGTCTTCACGAAGGCTTCCAGAGCTTCCTTGAGCTGGGCCTCCGTATCCGCCTTCAGCTCCTTGGAGGTGCGGATGGCGTCGAGGATGCCCTGGTGCTTGGAGTGCAGGCGGCCCAGCAGCTCGGCCTCGAAGCGGCCGACCTGATTGGTCGGGATGGTGTCGAGATAGCCGCGCGTGCCGGCATAGATCACCGCAACCTGCTCCTCGACCGCGAGCGGCGAGTACTGGGGCTGCTTCAGGAGCTCGGTGAGGCGCTCGCCCCGCGCCAGCTGGCGCTGGGTGGTGACGTCGAGGTCGGAGCCGAACTTGGCGAAGGCGGCCAGCTCGCGATACTGGGCCAGGTCGCCCTTGATGGGTCCGGAGGCCTGCTTCATCGCCTTGATCTGGGCCGAGGAGCCCACGCGGCTGACGCTGATGCCGACGTTCACAGCCGGGCGGATGCCCTGGAAGAACAGGTCGGTTTCCAGGAAGATCTGGCCGTCGGTGATCGAGATCACATTCGTCGGGATATAGGCCGACACGTCGTTGGCCTGGGTCTCGATGATCGGCAGGGCGGTCAGCGAGCCGGAGCCGTTGTCCTCGTTCAGCTTGGCCGCGCGCTCCAGCAGGCGGCTATGCAGGTAGAACACGTCGCCCGGATAGGCTTCGCGGCCCGGCGGGCGGCGCAGCAGCAGGGACATCTGGCGATAGGCCACGGCCTGCTTGGAAAGGTCGTCATAGATGATGACGGCGTGCATGCCGTTGTCGCGGAACCACTCGCCCATGGCGCAGCCGGCGAAGGGGGCCAGGAACTGCAGCGGGGCCGGCTCGGACGCGGTGGCCGAGACGATGATGGTGTAGTCGAGCGCGCCGCGCTCTTCGAGCGTCTTGACGATCTGGGCGACGGTCGAGCGCTTCTGGCCGATGGCGACATAGATGCAGTAGAGCTTGGCGCTCTCATCCGTGCCGGCGTTGATCGACTTCTGGTTCAGGATGGTGTCGATCGCCACGGCGGTCTTGCCGGTCTGGCGGTCGCCGATGATCAGTTCGCGCTGGCCGCGGCCGACCGGGATCAGCGAGTCGATGGCCTTCAGGCCGGTCTGCACGGGCTCGTGCACCGACTTGCGCGGGATGATGCCAGGCGCCTTGACGTCCACGCGGCGGCGCTCGGCGGCGCCGACGATCGGACCCTTGCCGTCGATGGGCTCGCCCAGGGGGTTGACGACGCGGCCCAGCAGGCCCTTGCCGACCGGCACGTCCACGATCTCGCCCAGGCGGCGGACTTCGTCGCCTTCCGAGATGGCGCGGTCGTCGCCGAAGATCACGATGCCGACATTGTCGCGTTCCAGGTTCAGGGCCATGCCCTTCACGCCGGCCTTCGGGAACTCGACCATTTCGCCCGCCTGGACGTTGTCGAGCCCGAACACGCGGGCGATGCCGTCACCGACGGACAGCACCTGCCCGACGTCGGAGACGTCGGCTTCTTCGCCGAAATTAGCGATCTGCGACTTGAGGATGGCCGAAATCTCGGCGGCGCGGATGTCCATGGGCTTACGCTCTCTTCAGGGCGAACTTGAGGGAGTCGAGCTTCGAACGAAGCGAAGCGTCGAACAGTCGGGAACCGACCCGCACCTTGATGCCGCCCAGGATGGACGGATCGACGCGGGTCTCGATTTCGGGGTCCTTGCCCAGCGCGGTGCGCAAGGCGGCGGCGACGCCCTTGGTCTGGGCGGGCGTCAGCGGGATGGCGGAGGTCACCTGGGCCGAGACCGCCCCGCGCGCCTTGGCGGCCAGGGTCTCGAAGGCCTCGATCACCGCCGGCAGCACCGAGGCGCGGCCGTTGGCGGCCAGCAGGCCCAGGAATTTCTTGGTGGTCGAATTGAGCTTCGCCTTGTCGGCGATGGCGGCCAGGGCGCGGCCCTTGTCCGCCGCGCCAAACGCCGGAGAGGCCAGCAGGACATGGAAGTCCCGGCTGTCGGCGCGCATCTTCTTCAGCGCCTTCAGGTCGGCCTCCACGGCCGCCAGTTTCTTTTCGTCGTTCGCGAGATCGAACAGGGCTTGGGCATATCTGCCGCCCACATTCGAAGCCTTGGAATCGTCCGCCACTTATTATGTCCGCCCGATGCGTGTCGAAAGCCGCGGCGGGGGAACCCCGCAGCGGCCTAAAGGCTTGAAAGCGCTTGGAAAAGCACATTGGCCGTCGGGACTGGTAGAGCCCCCTGGCCCGAAGCCGCGCGCCTGATAGCACGCGATTTTCGGCGCCGCAACCAAACCGGCCGCGACACCTTGGAT
>NZ_JAUYOJ010000052.1 GCF_030697925.1 Phenylobacterium sp.
CAACTCCTCAAGCGTGGCAAACCCGCCAAGCTCGCCATCGTCGCGGTCATGCGAAAACTCATCGAGGCCGCCAACCTCGTCCTCGGACGCGGCCAGCCATGGGTCAAACAACCCGCAACTTGAACATGGTTGCTCCCCCAGAAGGGGAGGATCTGGAGATGTCTAGTTCCGCGACGCGATGGCCTCGATGGCCTGGACCTTGTGCTCGCAGTCCTCGGCCAGCCGGCGGGCGATGTCGCGCACCCCGGCGGGATAGGCCTCGCCGCCCTCGGAGATCTCGGCCGACAGGCGCTCGACCTCGATCAGCGCGGCTTCCAGGCTGCGGATATGTTCGCGGGCCAAGTGCTTGGCCTCGGCCTGCAGGTGGCGGATGCGCTCGGACAGCTCGTTGAGCTTCGGCGCGGCTTTAGCTTGAGGGGCCGAGTTGTCGGCCACGACGGAGAGCGGAGGCGACATATGTCTATCCCCGAGGCGCGCCTGAGGTCCCCCATGGACCGCTTCGACTTGGGACGCCCTTTGTAGTGCCTACGTTTGAGGTGGGGCCGAAGTTCCACCCGCGCTAGCCGATGGCGCGGCGTTAAGCACGACTATTCGTCGGGTGTTGAATTTGGGTGACACGCAGCAGCCCAGCTTCGCGCGTCTAGGTGGAGATCGGTGTAGCATCGCCGAACAGCCGGCCGCGGCGGGGATATCCATGGAAGTGCTCGAAGTCGTCGCCAGACCCCAGTTCCACAAGGCCGAACTGGCCTGGCTGACCGATATCCGCCGCAAGCGCACCGGCAATCCAGGCCCGCCCAAGTTCACCCTGGTCTTCCCGGGCGCCCAGATGCCGCCCAAGGCCTTCGCCGAACTGGTCGCCGCCCAGGTCAAGGGTGTGGCCCCGATCCGCTTCCACCTGCGCTGCGCCCTGGTTGCGCCGGAGCCGGCCGGCGGGGGCTTCCACGTGTTCCTGATCCCGGACGAGGGGTTCGGCGCCATCGCCCGCCTGCACGACCGCCTGCACGTCGGCCCGATCGAGGCGGCCCTGCGGCCGGCGATGCCCTACCTGCCGCACATCACCGTCACCACCGACCACGACTACGCCGCCGCCCGGAAGGCCGCCGCGGCGATCAACGCCCGCGACCTCTCCATCACCGGCCTCATCGACACCCTGCAGGTGGAGCGCCGCCAGGGCGGGGTGGTGAGGGTGGTGGCGGAGATCCCGCTGGAGAAGGCGGGCTGGTTCGGGTGAGGCGGGGCGCTGCGCGTCTAGCCAAGCTTCCAGACCGTTCCAGCAACCTGGGCTGTGTAGAAAGCTTAGCTTTGAACATATTAAATAGTATTTATCTTCAATAAACCAGATGACAGCTAATGAGATGATGGTATATTTGAAATGCGGTAGTAATACTACCCGCAAGGGACGAAAACTCAATCACTTGCGATCCTAGACTGTAGGAGGGGGTGTCATGGCTCTCCACTTACGTGTGCGCCTCTGGATCGGCAATCCAGGTGCGTTGTTTCGTAGGGTATGAAGCGGCGCGCCCGCGCCGCCCGACCGTCACACAGCGGCGATCCCCCCGGCCACGCTCGGCAAGCGTCCGGCGCCGCACAAGCATACTCGACCCGCGCTCGGCCTGATCGCCGAGGAATTCGCCTGGCGTTCGCTTCTGGTTGAGAGGGCGGGCGACAGCTTCTGCTTGCGCGGGTCCCTTGACTTGAAGCCATCCACCAAAACGAGGGCTCAGACCATGAAATCGAAGCTAATCGCCATTGTGACCGCATCCGCGTTCCTGGGTGCGGCGTTCGTCGGAACCCCTGCGTTGGCGCAGGGGGAGCGGGCCGACATGAAGGTCGCCGTCGGGGACCTGAACCTGCGCGCCGGGACCGGCGCCGAGCGGGCGCTACGCCGCATCAAGTCCGCGTCCAAGGTTTTCTGCCAGGACACTGCGCGGGTGACGACCCTCCAGGAACGCTCGAACGCCCGGGCGTGCCGGGACAGGATGATGTACCTCGCCGTCAACAAGCTCGACGCGCCGCTGGTGACCGCTCGGTACGATGAATCCGGAGCACGGCCGCCGATCATTCTGGCGGAACGCTGAACGCCTAAGGGAAGGTGCGCCCGCGCACCTTCCCCCTCGGTGTCGAGACCCGCGCGGGAACGCATATCGCCATTGGGAAAGCGCCCGCCTGACAGGGGGATCGCGATGAAACACCTGGCCAACCTCGCCCTCATGTCGCTGCTGATGAGCGGAGTCGCTCACGCGGAATCGGCCATGGTCGTCAAGGTGCGCGACCTGAACCTGGACACCAAGGCTGGCGCCTATCTGGCCGTCCAGCGCATGAACGACGCCGCGTCGCTGTTTTGCGAGACCCGCGGCCTGGACGGGGCGCGTGAGATGGACGTGACCACCCTGAAGTGCCGCCGCGACATGGCGCAGCGGGCCGCGACCAAGCTCAAGGCCCCCACCGTGGTCCGCCTGCAGACCGAACTGCCGTCGATGAGCGTGCTGGCGTCGCGCTAGGCGGGGTGCGTCCAGGCGACACCCAATCGCGCCGCGATCTCCTGCAATCGCCGGTCGCGGGTCCAGAGCCGGGCGTCGCGCGTGAGGCGCGCCGAGGCCAGCAGGTGCGCGTCCACATAGCCGACGCCCAGGCCGTGCAGCGCCTCGGCCTCGATGAAGCCCAGCACTTCATCGTCGCTGGCGGGCGTGGCCTGGGGCAGGTTGCGCAGCGCCTCCAGCACCGTCGCGCGCTGGGCCAGGTTCCCGAGCGCCAGTTCGCCGATGACGAAGGGATGGCTCAGCACCTCGCCCGTCTCCAGCCGTCCCGCGAGGTCCGGGTCGCCGCTCCGCAGGTGATCGACCCAGACCGACGTATCGACCAGGATCAAGCGGACCGCCGCCGGGGAACGGGCTTCAGATCCGGCTGGCTACCGCCCAGCCGCGCCAGCCGCCGCGCGCTCTCCCGCTCGATCAGCGCCTTCAGCGCCTCGCGCACGAGCGCGGACTTCTCCTTGAGGCCGGTCAGCTCTTCGGCCGCGGCGAGGAGATGGTCGTCGAGGGCGAGGGTGGTGCGCATGGTGGGGTTCCGGGGATAGGCACGGATGATAGCATCATTTGATGTCTAGCGCGATTGCGGCACGGGCGGCGGGAGGGGAAGCTATGAGGTGCGAAGGCGATAGACGCCTCGTCGGCAGAATTCGAGATAGCCCTGATCACGCAAGACCTGGAGTTGTTGGCGGATTTTCGGGCGAATGCTCCGGTTGTTGGGGTAGCGCGCGGCGATGCGATCCTCGAACCCGTAGACGTCGGCCAGGGTGAATTCCAGGCGGCCTATGTCCTCGACGGCCTTCATCACTTCGATCAGCCAACCCCGAGACTCAAGCGCTTGGTCGCGTAGGAAGAGCGTGTCTTGCCAAGCGTCCAAGACGGTCTTTCGAGGCAGCTGTTGGCGGTCGCGAACGAGGGCGATCCTGCCCGCAGCCGGAATCCGGTCGATCAGGATATTGCATCCGACCCATCCGGCGCGCCGCGCGGTAAGCGCGAGTGGCTTTCGTTCCTCGATGATGTCGGCGACGAAGAAGTGCCTGGGAACAACGAACACGTCCGTCACGCCGTGACTCGCCAAATCGTAATTCAGGAGGATCAGGTTTGGGTTGTTTCGGGCGGCGATCCTGTCGCGCATGGAACCGTAGGCGCCGTCGACGACTTTCGCGCCAAAGCGGCCCTTCTGACTCTTGAGTTCATACTCTTCGCAGCACCGAGGACAGAAGAAATCCGCGGCAGGTCGATTGTTCTCGAACTTGTCGAACCGGTCGGCACCGCAATTTGGACAGAACAGCGAGGCCAGAACCCAATGCTCGGTCCATACGCGCGCCTTCTGCGACGCGCTTTCGAAATGCGCTGGCGCCTCTCCAAAACCCAGGCTGAACGCGGGCGCATCGTGTTCGTCGCTCGGCATGAGTCCGAGCTTGCGGCCCTGCCTCTTAACGGCTCCTAAGCATCAGATATCGCCGCACTCCGTTTCAGGAATCTCTTCGCCGTCCGCGTCGAGCGTTATGTAGCGCGCCGCTTCGAACTCGTGCCCGCCAGCGCGCCTCCACTCGACGGCGCGGTGGGTGTTCCGTGCTACCGCTGCCGCCTCGATCGCGGAGTCCGCGTCGACCTCCGCGCAGTAGTCCACGAAGGCGTCTACGCGACAGAGCACCTGGAATAACGGCATTGGAGCGCCCCAAGATGTGACCAATCAAAGCTAGTCGGATGGGAACAAAATAGCAACATTGTGTTGGCCGCCCGCGTGTCGCCAGGCATGATGAACTCGTCTTTCACGCTCGCGGATTGACAAATGGTAACATATATGGAACCATAGGATTAGATTGGACGAGTATCTCGACGCGTCGGGTCGCAGTCCCTTTGGTGAGTGGTTCAGTGGACTGGACCCTCAGGCCGCTGCGAGGATTGTGGTGTTTCTCACCAGGATCGAGCGCGGGAATATCTCGAACGTCGAGCCGGTGGGCGAGGGCGTGTCGGAGTGCAAGCTCGATTTCGGACCTGGCTATCGAATCTATTTTTGGCAAAGACGGCCTGGAGTTGGTGATCCTGCTTTGCGGTGGGACAAAGAAGCGCCAGCAACGCGACATCTACACGGCCAGGGCGCGTTGGGCCGACTACAAGGCGCGAAAGAAAGGCAAGACCTGATGGCGCTCACTCGTGCATTCAAGGAGACCGTTCTGGCCCGGGTCCAAAGCGATCCTGCGTTCCGGGAAGCCTTGCTGACAGAGGGAGTCAACGCGCTGCTCGAAGGTGATGTCGAGACCGGCAAGGCGGTTCTACGCGACTACATCAAGGCGACAGTCGGCTTCGAGGCGTTGGCCGAGAGGACCGGCACGCCGTCGAAGAGCCTGATGCGGATGTTTGGGCCCAAAGGGAATCCGGCGGCGAAGAACCTGTTCGCGGTGATCGGCGAGCTTCAGCGGGCTTCGGGTTTGACCTTGGCGGTCCGCGCGGCCTGACCCCCCCTACAACTTCCCCTTCCGGAACCGCTCAGCCGCCTCCGCCCGAGCCTCGGCCTTCACCCGCTTCACCGCCCCGCGATCCACCTCTTCGCCCGGCGCCGTGAGCACGTCGTTCGCAAACTCCAGGTCCAGCATCTTCAGCCGCTTGATCTCGTCCCTTAGCCGCGCGGCGGTCTCGAATTCCAGGTCGGCGGCGGCTTGGCGCATCTTGGCTTCGAGGTCGCGCAGGGTGGCCTTGAAGTTGTCGCCGAGGAACGGCTTTGAGTCCTCCGCCACCCCGGCGCTGACCAGGGGGCGGTCGCGTTCGTAGCCGCTGGCCAGGATCTCCTTGATCGAGCTCTTGATGCTCTCGGGCGTGATGCCGTGCTCGAGGTTGTAGATCTCCTGCTTCTCCCGGCGGCGGCTGGTCTCGGCCATGGCGCGCTCCATGGAGCCGGTGATGCGGTCGGCATAGAGGATCACCTGGCCGTCGACGTTGCGCGCCGCGCGGCCGATGGTCTGGATCAGGCTGGTCTCGGAGCGCAGGAAGCCCTCCTTGTCGGCGTCCAGGATCGCCACCAGGCCGCATTCGGGGATGTCGAGGCCCTCGCGCAGCAGGTTGATCCCCACCAGGGCGTCGAAGGCGCCTAGCCGCAGGTCGCGGATGATCTCGATCCGCTCCATGGTGTCGATGTCGGAGTGCATGTAGCGCACGCGTAGGCCCTGCTCGTGCATGTACTCAGTGAGATCCTCGGCCATCTTCTTGGTCAGCACGGTGATCAGGCTGCGATAGCCCTTGGCCGTGGTCTGGCGGACCATGTCGATGACGTCGTCCACCTGGCTGAAGCCGCCGGTGGTCACCGGGCGCACCTCCACCGGCGGGTCGATCAGGCCGGTGGGGCGGATCACCTGCTCGGCGAACACACCGCCGGTGCGCTCCATCTCCCAGTCGCCCGGGGTGGCCGAGACGTGTACCGTCGCCGGCCGCATGGCGTCCCACTCCTCGAACTTGAGCGGGCGGTTGTCGAGGCAGGACGGCAGGCGGAAGCCGTACTCCGCCAGGGTGAACTTGCGGCGGTAGTCGCCGCGGTACATGCCGCCGATCTGGGGCACCGACTGGTGGCTCTCGTCGACGAACAGCAGGCCGTTTTCGGGGATGTATTCGAAGAAGGTCGGCGGCGGCTCGCCGGTGCGGCGGCCTGAGAGATAGCGGCTGTAGTTCTCGATGCCGGCGCAGGAGCCGGTGGCCTGGATCATCTCGATGTCGAAATTGGTCCGCTGCTCCAGGCGCTGGGCCTCCAGCAGCTTGCCGTTGGCCACCAGCCAGTCGAGGCGCTCCTTCAGCTCCGCCTTGATGGCGATGACCGCCTGGTTGAGCGTCGGGCGCGGGGTGACGTGGTGGCTGTTGGCGTAGATCTTGATCCCCTCCAGGTCGGCGGTCTTCTTGCCGGTCAGGGGGTCGAACTCGGTGACGGTCTCGATCTCGTCGCCGAACAGGCTGATGCGCCAGGCGCGGTCCTCGTAGTGGGCCGGGAAGATCTCCAGGGTGTCGCCCCGGCGGCGGAAGGAGCCGCGCTCGAAGGCCGCGTCGTTGCGCTTGTACTGCAGGGCCACCAGGTCGCCCATCAGCCGCTTCTCGTCGATCCGCTGGCCGGGCTCCAGGGTCATGGTCATGGCCGTATAGGTCTCGACCGAGCCGATGCCGTAGATGCAGGAGACCGAGGCGACCACGATCACGTCGTCGCGCTCGAGGATCGCGCGGGTGGCCGAGTGGCGCATCCGGTCGATCTGCTCGTTGATGGAGCTATCCTTCTCGATGTAGGTGTCGGTCCGCGGCACATAGGCCTCGGGCTGGTAGTAGTCGTAATAGGAGACGAAGAACTCCACCGCGTTCTCGGGGAAGAAGCTCTTCATCTCGGAATAGAGCTGGGCGGCCAGGGTCTTGTTGGGCGCCAGGATCAGGGCCGGGCGCTGGGTCTGCTCGATGACCTTGGCCATGGTGAAGGTCTTGCCGGAACCGGTGACCCCCAGCAGCACCTGGTCGTGCTCCTTGCCCTCCAGCCCC
>NZ_JAUYOJ010000061.1 GCF_030697925.1 Phenylobacterium sp.
GCGCGTGGCAAGGGAGCCGGCTTCATTTGAACCCCTGTCCAGAGGCCCGCCCTTGGCCAATCCCGAACTGGGTGCAAAACAGCTTTGCCCCAACTGCCAAGCGAAATTCTACGACCTGACCCGTCGCCCGGCTCACTGCCCCAAGTGCGACCACGAATTCGACCCTGACGAAGCCGTCCGCAATCGCCGTGTCCGCGCCCGCGCGGCGCCCGTCGATCACGACGCCGAGGAGGCCGAAGATCAAGTCCGCGCCAAGGCCCAGGCCGAAGACGAGGAAGAGGAGGACGAAGTCGTCACCCCCGAACTCGACGAGGCGGTGGCTGACGTTCCCCTGATCTCCGACGACGACGACGAGGCGCCCGACGCCGCGCCGGAAGACCAGCTCTCGGAGTTCACCGAGGACGACGACCTCGAGGACGAGGACGACGCCGACGTGCCGTTCCTGGAAGACGAGGACGAGGACGATTTCGACGACACCGAAATCGAAGGTCTGCCCGGCGAGGGCGACGACGACCGCTAGGATCCAAGGCGCGACAACCCGCCCCGAAAAAAAGCCCTCTGGGCGGGTTGATCGCGCCAAACTCTCAGACTAGGTTCCGCGCCTCTTCGGCGGGGACCCCGTCAGAGACCCGAGACCTCGGGGCTATAGCTCAGCTGGTAGAGCGCTTGAATGGCATTCAAGAGGTCAGCGGTTCGACTCCGCTTAGCTCCACCATGGAGGCCCGCAGTGAAAGCTGCGGGCCTTCGCCTTTTCCGGGCCTCGGTTTCGGCCGCGTCTAGGGCAGCAGATACCGCACCACCAGCCTCGTGGCCTCGTCGACCAGGGTCTCGGCCGCTTCGTCCGTAAGGCCTTCGGAATGGTGCAGGACCGCGGTGTGGGTCAGCGCCTCTATGGAGGTCACGCAGACGAAGACCGCCAACTCCAGGTCGAGGGCGCGCAGCTCGTCGCGACGCCCCTCGAGATAGGTCCGAAACAGCGCGTAGGCCTCGCGATTAAGCGCCTCGACATTGTCCAGCCGGCCGGTGCGCGGAATCTGCTCCGTCAGGACGCGATGCAGCTTGGGATCGATGCGGTGGGCGTCGATCGCCGCGGCGACGACCTTGCGCACCGCGATCTCGATCGGCTGGGCGGCGACCTCCGCCAGCACGCCGCGGACCAGCGTCAGGGCGCCTTCGTTGTGGCGATCGATGACAGCGGCCACGAGGGCCTCCTTGCTGGGATAATATTGGTAGAGCGAGCCGACGCTGACCCCCGCCTCCTCAGCGATGCGGTTGGTGCTGGCCTTGTCGAAGCCCTCCCGGACCAAAATGCGAGCGGTCGCCTCGATCAGGGCGTCGACCGTCGCACGCGATCGCTCCTGAGAGGCCTGCTTCCTGGGATTGGTGAGCGGCCTGCGCGCCATGTTCCGCGTTCCGGAAGCGAGTAGAAGATACGAGCTATCACTCGTATCTTAGCCGGACGAGACAGGAAACGCCACCGGAGCCCGTCCCCATGATCCGCCAGCCCTACGCCCAACTCATCGACATCAAGCGGTGGGCCGATCGCGGCCTCTACGACGCGGTCAGCCAGAACCTCGACCGGCTGACCGACGAGGAGACCTCGATCATGCTCCGCATCCTCGACCACATCCATGTGGTCGACAGGATCTTCCAGCACCACCTGCTGGGGACCACGCACGCGTTCCAGGCGGCGCGGTCTGAAGAAATGCCGGAGTTCCAGGCGTTGGCCGACAGCGCTAGGGAGATCGACGACTGGTACGCGACCTATGTGGCCGGTCTGGCGGCGAACGATTTCGAACAGCCTCTCGATTTCGTCTTCACCAGCGGAAAGCCAGCGCGGATGCGGCGGGGCGAGATTGTCCTGCACGTCTGCCTGCACGGGACCTATCACCGGGGCAATGCCGGCGCCGTCCTGCAATTGAAGGGCCTCGCCCCGAGCCGCGACTCGATCACGGACTTCCTCGAGGATGCGGCCTGAGCGTCCGCGCCGCCCTAGCGCCGCCTTTTCCATCCCCGTTGAAATTCCGCCCCCCGCCCACCAGATAGAGTCCATCCGGGGCTTCGCGCCGATTGCGGGCGAGGTTCCGGGGAGTCGCTTGGAGCGAGGACTCTGGAATGAACCGGTCGATCGTATTCGACAGCCCCTTCCTGCTGGGCTTCGATCACACCCGTAGCCTGATCGAGCGCGCGGCCAAGGCCGCAGCCGAGAGCTATCCGCCCTACAATGTGGAGGATCGCGGCGACGGGGCCCTGCGCATCACGTTGGCCGTGGCCGGGTTCACCCCCGACCAGCTGCACGTGACGGTGGAGGACCGCCAGCTGATCGTGGCCGGCAAGCGCGAAGGCGCGGGCGAGGAAGCCTATCTGCATCGCGGCATCGCGGCGCGGGGCTTCATCCGTAGCTTCGTCCTCGCCGACGGCATGATGGTGGAGGGCGCCCTGCTGGAGCACGGCCTGCTCCATATCGACCTAACCCGACCGGAACCTGAACGGCTGGTTCAGCGGATTCCCATCCGCACCGGCGGATAATCCAGCCCAGCTAGGACGACCGGCTGAACCTGCGGTCGTCGGATGCGTTGAGTTTTACGGAGGTGGTCATGATGACGCCGAATCTTACGACCGAAGCTTTCGCCGCTCTTGGCGGTCCCGATCTCGTCTATGTCCGGCCGATCAAGGCCGCCGAGATCATCGCCTCGACCCCCACGGCCCAGATCCAGGGCTTCGATCTCGATCCCAACCAGACCCTCTATGCGGTCCACCGGGCCGATGGCGAGCGCCTGGCCGTGCTGACCGACAAGGAATCCGCCGTCGCCGCCGCCCTCGCCCACGAACTGGCGCCGGTCTCGGTCCACTAAGGACGGCGAGAATCCCACAACTGTCATCCCGGAAGGCGCGGAGCGCTTATCCGGGACCCATAGGCGCCTGATTGCGCAAGCACCGGCGGCGCCTCGCCATCTGGAATAGCCCCGCGCGTATAGGTCCCGGTCTTGCTTCGCAAACCGGGATGACAGCTCTTGGTGGGCTTCTATGCCGCCGCGGACGGCCGCTCCTGCACCAGCAAGGCATGGATGGCGTCGGGCGTGCGCGCCTTGCGCAGATGATCGCGCAGGTCGCCCTGGCGCAGCAGGCGCGAGACCCGGGCCAGCGCCCGCAGATGCTCGGTCGAGGCGTTCGGCGGGGCGAACAGGGCGAAGATCAGATCCACCGGCTGGTCGTCGACCGCATCGAAATTCACCGGGGTGTCGAGCCGGATGAACACGCCGCGCATGCGGGTCAGGCCTTCCAGCCGCGCGTGCGGCGCGGCCACGCCGTAACCGACGCCCGTCGAGCCCGCGAGCTCACGATCGGCCAGGGCGTCGAGGATCACCCCGGCGTCGATGCCGAAATTGCGGGCCGCGACCTCGGCCACCAGGGCCAGGACTTGGCGCTTGTTCGGCGCGGAGGCTCGCGCCGCAATCGCGGCGCGGTCCAGGATATCGCCAATCTGCATAACGTGTGACGCCCAAACAAAGTGGCCCCGATCACACCCCGGGATCAGGAGCGCCGGAAGTCCGGGGCTCTTAAACCCCGGCTCCGTTCAGCGCGTTCCCATTCACGGATTTCGTGCGTTCAGGGTCGATCCAGCCAATATTCCCGTCAGGCCGGCGGTACACGACGGACAAGCCACCGTGAGCGGCGTTCCTAAACACGATTGTCTGAGACTCCGTCAAGTCCAACTCCATGACCGCACTGGAAACGGTCATCTCGCGAACGGGCCTTTCCGTTTCGGCGATAACCATTCCCGACGGCGGGGTATGGGCGGACTGCGGCGTTTCGCCCTCGTCCCAGTCCATGTCCTCGTCGCCCTCGGGCGCTCGGATCACGAAATAGGAGGCCGTCTCCGCCTGGCGGGCGGAGGCCGCGGCGGAATGGCTCTTCAACCGGCGCTTATAACGCCGGATGCGAGTCTCCATCTTGGCCAGGGCGGCGTCGAAGGCGCCGTGAGCGTCTCCGCCCAGCCCGTGACTCTGCAGGGCCTGGCCTGAGGCCAGTTTCACCGCGCAGTCGACCCTGAAGGAATGACCCTCTCGGCTGACGACGACGTCGGCGTCGCCGCCGCGGTCGAAGTATTTGCCGATAGAGCCGGTGATTTCGTCGGTGACCCGCTCGCGCAGGGCCTCCCCGACGGCGACATGCTTGCCGGAAACAAGGACTTGCATGTGAAGAACAACGCGCCTCCGCGCGGTTGGTGTCAAGCGGCCCCGAACCAGTTCACGAGATGTCGAACGCCATCGATCACCAAGTCAGCGGCGAGGAACAAAACCGCGCCGCTGACGGCCGCCAGCAGGTAGCCCACCAGGGCGAAAACCCCATCCCGCTGGAACAGCGAAAAGCCCAGCACGCCGATCGTGAGAGCCGGCAGCAGGTTGCCCAGCGGGATGGGCAGGATCAGCACGAAGGACAGCAGAGTGCAGATCACGCCGATCAACCGATCGCCGGCCGGCCCGAACATGAAGGTCAGCCGCGGGCGCGAAACTCGCTCGATCCGCTCCACCCACGGCAGCAGCCGACCGAATATCCTGTCGAGACTGGCGCCCGCCATCCTGCGGTCGTCGAGGACTTTCGGCAGCCAAAGCGTCGGGATCCCCATGGCCACCTGCGGCGACAGCAGCAGCAGGGGCGCGCCCAGCAGGGTGGAAGAGCCGGGCGGCAAGGGAAGCAGGTTGGGGATGGCGAAGACGAACATCAGGGCGCCGAACGCCCGGCGGCCGAACCGGTCGATGATCTCGCCCACGGCCAGGCTGTCCTGCTCGCCAAGTTCGCGCAGGATCATCGAAATCGGCTTCCGGCGTTCATTGGCGGCCGGCGGCATTTGGCTCCCCAAGACTCCCAATCGTCAGCTCCAAGAACGTGGCGCAGCGACAACGCGCGAACCACGAAATGGATTTGCGCTGCTTTGCGCTGTTTACAAGCAACCCAGCTTCGAACTATTTCGCGGCCATGCGTCGTTCGATGATCAAAAGCGCGATTAAAACCACCATGCCCGCGGGGCCTGGGGTTTGGCGCGCGCACGCCGCGTAGCACCCCCAAGGACCCCGCCGCCAGGACGGGGTCGCCGATTTCCTTCGAAGACAGGCTCCCGATCCTCCGGCTCAACTGGAGACGAGACCTGATGCTGTCCACCCTCGAAGCCCCCGCCCGTCCCATCGGCCAGAAGCTGTTCAATGTCGCGGTCGTCGGCGCCACCGGCGCGGTCGGCGGCGAAGTGATCGGCTGCCTGGAACGCCGTGGGTTCCCGGTCCGCGACCTGCGGCTGCTGGCCTCGCCGCGCTCGGCCGGCAAGACGCTCGCCTTCAACGGTCGCGACGTCGCCATCGAGGCCCTGGACGAGGCGAGCTTCGCCGGGATGGATATCGCCATCTTCGCCTCCGCCAGTGGGATCAGTCGCCAGTACGCGCCGATCGCCGCGGCGGCGGGCTGCCTGGTGGTCGACAACTCCTCGGCCTTCCGCATGCAGGAGGACATCGCCCTGGTGGTGCCCGAGGTGAACGGCGAGCTGCTGGCCGCCCGCCCGGCCATCGTGGCCAATCCCAACTGCGTGGCCGCCATCGCGGTCATGGCCCTGCAGCCGCTGCACGCCCGCAACAAGGTGGTCCGGGTGATCGGGGCGACCTATCAGGCCGCGTCCGGGGCCGGGGCCGCGGCCATGGCCGAGCTGGAACAGTCCACCGCCGCCTACCTGGCGGGCGAGGCCTACGCCCCGCGAGTCCTGCCGCACCCATACGCCTTCAACCTGTTCAGCCACAACGCCGAGGTCGATCCGGACAGCGGCTATAATGGCGAGGAGCTGAAGGCCATGGCCGAGATCCGCAAGATCATGTCGGCCCCGGAGATGCGGCTCTCCTTCACCTGCGTGCGGGTCCCGGTGCTGCGCGCGCACTCCATGTCGCTGGTGGTCGAGTTCGAGAATCCTGTGACGCCCGGTGAGGCCGAGGCCTGGCTGGCCGACGCCCCCGGCGTGCGGCTGGTCAACGACCACGTCGCCAACCGCTATCCGATGCCCAACGAGGTCTCGGGCCAGGACGAGGTGGCGGTGGGCCGCATCCGGACCGACCTGTCCGATCCCACCGGCCGCACCCTGTCGATCTTCCTGGCCGGCGATCAGCTCCTGAAGGGCGCGGCGCTCAACGCCGTGCAGATCGCCGAAGTCCTGGCGCGCTAGATTCTTTTCCTCCCCCGCTTTGCGTGGGAGGAAAAGGACCTAGAACGCTGGCTGGACGGCCCCGTGGTAGGTCTTCTCGATGAAGACCTTCACCGCGGGGCTGGTCAGCGCCTTGGCGAGTTTCTGCACGCGCGGATCATCCTTGTTGTCTTCCCGGGCCACCAGGAAGTTCACATAGGGGCTCTGCTTGTCCTCGAGGATCAGGGCGTCCCTGGCCGGGTCCAGCTTGGCGTCGAGCGCGAAATTGGTGTTGATCACCGCCAAGTCCAGCTCGCCCAGCACGCGGGGCAGGGTGGCCGCCTCCAGCTCGCGGAACTTCAGCCCCCTGGGATTTCCCACGACGTCGTTCAGGGTCGAGAGCGGGTTCCTGGGATCCTTCAGGGTGATCAGCCCGCCCTTCTGCAGCAGCAACAGGGCGCGACCGCCGTTGCTGGGCTCGTTGGGGATGGCGACGTTGGCGCCCTGTGGCAGGTCGGCGAGCGCCTTGTGCTTGCGGGAATAGGCGCCGATCGGCTCGATATGGACGCCGACCACCCGCAGCAGGCGGGTCCCACGCGCCTTGTTGAATTCGTCCAGATAGGGCGCGGTCTGGAAATAGTTCACGTCGAGCTGCTTCTGGTCGACCTGCAGGTTGGGCTGCACGTAGTCGTTGAACACCTTCACATCCAGCTTGAGCCCCTGCTCGGCGAGGATCGGCCGGACCACTTCCAGGATCTCGGCGTGGGGCACGGCGGTGGCCGCGATGGTCAGGGTGTCGGGGGCGCTCTGGGGCGCCTCGCGGCCGCAGGCGGCCAGCACCAGGATCCCGGCGCTCAGAATCAGGGTGCGGAACATGGGAACTCCTTCATCAGCGCCGGCTGACCTTGATGACCAGGCGGTCCCCCGCCCATTGCAGCCCCTGGACCAGGGCCAGCAGCATGAGCACGGTGACCACCATGACGTCGGTCTGGAACCGCTGATAGCCGAAGCGGATCGCCAGGTCGCCCAGGCCGCCGGCCCCCACCACTCCAGCCATGGCCGTGTAGGACACCAGCGCGATGGCGGTGACCGTCGCCCCGGCCAGGATGCCGGGCATGGCTTCCGGCAGCAGGGCCCCGAACACGATCTGGCGTGGGGTGGCGCCCATGGCCTGAGCGGCCTCGATGACGCCGCGGTCGACCTCGCGCAGGGCGGTCTCCACCAGTCGGGCATAGAAGGGCGCGGCGCCCACCACCAGCGGCGGGATGGCGCCGGCCACCCCGAGCGAAGTGCCAACCAGCAACACGGTCAGCGGGATCATCACGATCAGCAGGATCACGAAGGGCACCGAGCGCAGGACATTGACCGTGAACGACAGGGCCGCGTTGGCCGCCCGGTTGGCCAGTAGCTGGCGCGGGGCGGTCAGGAACAGGATCACCCCCAGCGGCAGGCCCAGGATGACGCTGAACGCCAGGGAGCCGCCCAGCATGATCAGGGTGTCGAGCAGGGCCTGGGCGATGTCGGCCCAGACCACGTTGGCCAGCAACGCCTCCATCACGCCTCCTCCAGCCGCACGCCGGCGGCGGTGAGGCGGGCGCGGGCGGCGGCCACGTCGCCGCCCACCAGCGAGACCAGGAGCTGCCCGTAGGGTTCGTCGCGTATGCGGTCGATGCGGCCGGCCAGGATCGAATAGTCGACGCCTGTGTCGCGGGCGATCCGCCCCAGGATCGGCTCGAAGGTCGCCTGGCCCCGGAAGGTCAGCCTCAGGGTGGGCGGCCCGCCCTCGATCTTGGCCGCCGCCAGGCCGGCGGCGTCGGCCACCAAGCGGCGCGTCACCTGATGGGTGGGATGCAGGAAGACCTCGGCCACCTCGCCGCTCTCCACCACCGATCCGGCGTCGAGCACGGCCACGCGATGGCAGACCCGGCGGATCACCTCCATCTCGTGGGTGATCAGGACGATGGTGAGGCCGAGCTCGCGATTGAGCTGGGCCAGCAGGTCGAGGATCTGTTCGGTGGTCTGGGGATCCAGCGCGCTGGTCGCCTCGTCGCAGAGCAGGATCTTCGGACCGTTGGCCAGGGCGCGGGCGATACCGACCCGCTGCTTCTGGCCGCCGGAGAGCTGGGCGGGATATTTCGCAGCCTGGTCCGCCAGGCCCACCAGGTCGAGCAGCTCGGCCACCCGGGGGCCGATCGCCGAGCTCGGCATGCCGGCCACCTTCAGCGGATAGGCCACATTGGCCGCCACCGTCTTGGACGAAAGCAGGTTGAAGTGCTGGAAGATCATGCCCACCCGGCGGCGCAGGGCCCGCAGGGCCGCCGCGTCCAGGGCGCCGACATCATCGTCGTCGGTGACCACCCGGCCGACGCTCGGCCGCTCCAGGCCGTTGATCAGCCGGATCAGGGTCGACTTGCCAGCGCCCGACTGGCCGATGACCCCGAACACCTCGCCGGGACGGACCTCGAGACTCACGTCCTTCAGCGCCGGCGAGGGCGCGCGGGGAAAGGTCTTGCCGACGGCTTGGAAGCTGATCACGCGCCATCCCTAGCCGGACATGCGCCGTGCTCAAGATAGAAATTCTTGGAAACAGGCTAGGCGGTTTCCTTGAGCGCCCGTCGCCGTTCCACCGAGGAGGGGATGCGCAGGGCCTCGCGGTACTTGGCGACCGTGCGCCGGGCGATATCGACTCCCGTCTCCTTCAGGATGTCGACGATGGCGTCGTCGGAATGGACGTCGCTGTCGGTGCGCTCGGCATCGATCAGCTGCTTGATCTTGTGGCGCACGCTCTCGGCCGAGTGGGCTTCGCCGCCCGAGGACGAGGCGATCGACGAGGTGAAGAAGAACTTCAGCTCGAACATGCCGCGCGGGGTGGCCATGTACTTATTGGAGGTCACCCGGCTGACGGTGGATTCGTGCATGCCGATGGCGTCGGCCACGGTCTTGAGGTTCAGCGGTCGCAGGTGCTCGACGCCATAGGCCAGGAAGCCGTCCTGCTGGCGGACGATCTCGGAGGCCACCTTGAGGATCGTCTTGGCGCGTTGGTCGAGACTCTTCACCAGCCAGTTGGCGCTGGCCATGCAGTCGGCCACGAAGACCTTCTCCTGGTCGGTGCGCGCCGCGCCCGAGACCCGAGCGTGGTAGCGCTGGTCGACCAGCAGCTTGGGCAGGGTGTCGGTGTTGAGCTCCACGTGCCACAGGCCGCCCTGGCCCTCGCGCACGTGGACGTCGGGGGCCACCGGCTGCGAGGGTTCGCCGCCGAAGGCCGCGCCGGGGCGGGGCGTCAGCGCCCGCAGCTCGGCGACCATGTCGCGCAGGTCGTCGTCGTCGACGCCGCAGATCTTGCGAAGAGCCGGCATGTCGCGCTTGGCCAGTAGTTCGAGATTGTCCAGCAGCGCCATCATGGCCGGATCGCAGCGATCCAGCTCCTTGAGCTGCAGCATCAGGCACTCGCGCACGTCGCGGGCGAAGACGCCGGTGGGCTCGAAACCGTGCAGTGCGGTCAGCACCTGTTCCACCATCGGCAGACCACAGCCCAGCCGCTCGGCGGTTTCCGGCAGGTCGCAGCGCAGATAGCCGCCCTCGTCGACCGAATCGATCAGCACGGTGGCCACCACCAGCTCGGCCGGCGACAGGCCCGCCACGGCGAGCTGGTCATGGAGGTGTTCGCCGAGGGTCTTGTCCCTGCTCAGCCGGCCTTCGAAGTCGTCGCCATCCTCGAAGCCGCCGCCACCGGATCCGGCCTTGGACCAGTCGATGGCGCCGCCGGCCTGCTGGGCCTCGGAATCGCCCGTGGCGACCTCGCCGGGCGAGGCCTGGTCGTGGGTGATGTCCATGTGCGGCTCAGCGCCGCTGTCGGGAATCTGGTCGGTGGAGAAGTCGTCCGATTCGCGCGGCGCTTCCTCACGATCGGGCTCGTGGTCGGTCTCGTCGCGGGCCAGCAACGGATTGCGTTCGAGCTCGCCCTCGACATAGGCCTCTAGCTCGAGGTTCGACAATTGCAGCAGCTTGATCGCCTGCTGCAGCTGGGGGGTGATGACCAGCCCCTGGCCTTGCCGAAGTTCCAAACGCGCGCCGAGCGCCAAATCCGCCTCCTGGCCTGAATCTTGCTCAAGCCTAGGGCGCCCATCCCCACCGATTGGTTAACTCTCCCCCCAAAAACAGGAACTGCCGCGCGGACGCCGGGGGAGCGGCGTCCGCGCGCCACTGTCACGCGGCGACCGCCTCGGGCGCGCGGAACAGCGGGGTCCAGCGGTGGTCGGGATAGACCCCGGCCATCATCCGATCGACATAGGCGACCAGGTTGTCGAGCCGCATGGCCCGGTTGCGGATCGGGGCGTCGAAATAGGGCGTCATCAGGCCCGACAGCACGCCGAAGGCGATAGCGTCGACCCCGGTCGGACGCTCGCCCATCATGAACGCCTGGTCGCCCAGCAGGGCCGAGAGCGCGGCGAGCGAACGCACGCCCAGGCCGAGGATCTCGGCCTCCGAGTGGCGGCCGACCCCGACGGCGCGGATATTGCCGGCGATCTCGTGCTGGATCTGCTTGCGCAGATCCTCCTGCATCTCCGGCGGCAAATCCTTGAAGAACATCGCCGGGCCCTTAGCGAAATTCTCGGGTGTCAGCCAACGCACATGAGCCGTGGTCCAGGCGAAATGGTTCTCGATCATCCGCTCGATGGCCCAGGCCTGGGCGCGCTGCACCGGGCAGAGCCCTTCATCGAAGTCGACCCCGTACTTCCGCTCCAGGTGCAGGCGGATGAAATGGCTGTCGGCGATCATTTCGCCGTCGTCCTCGATCCAGGGGAGCTGGCCCTTGGGCGAGCTTTCCCGTTGGGCCTGCACCCGCTCATAGGCGACCCCCGCCATCTGCAGGTGCACCTCGGTCTTGGTGACATAGGGGCTGATTTCCGGAAGTCCGAAACCGGCGCCGAAGCCGTGGAGCATGATCATTGGGGTCCCTCCTTTGATTTGACCCCCTAGGCTTAGAGCGCATCTGCTGCCACCATGCTGTCAGCAGCGTGGCGGCATGCTGCGGATATGACGAAGCGGATTTCCATGCGACGCGCCGATCGGCTGTTTCAGATCATCCAGATCCTGCGCCGATCGCGCGGGCCGATCACCGCCGACAAGGTGGCCGAGGAGCTGGAGACCTCCAAGCGCACGGTCTATCGCGACATCGCCACCCTAATGGGCCAGAGGGTGCCGATCCGCGGCGAGGCCGGCATGGGCTATGTGCTGGACCAGGGCTTCGACCTGCCGCCCCTGATGCTGACGCCGGACGAGATCGAGGCCGCCGTCCTGGGCGCCCAGTGGGTGATCGGCCGCGGCGACCCGGCCCTGGCGCGCGCCGCCGAGGACCTGATCGCCAAGATCGCCGCCGCCGTGCCCGAGCGCCTGCGCCCCTATGCCCTGGAGCCCACCAGCCGGGTGCCGCCGGCCTGGATGACCGAGCCCGACCGGGTGGACATGGCCCAGGTGCGCCTGGCCATCCGCGGCGGTCGCAAGATCCACCTCAAGTACCGTGACGAGCAGGAGCGCCCCACCGAGCGGCTGATCTGGCCGATCACAGTGGGTTACATGCAGACCGTCCGCCTGCTGATCGGCTGGTGCGAACTGCGCCAGGACTTCCGCAGCTTCCGCACCGACCGGGTTGAGGAGGCGGCCTTCCTGGAAGACCGCTACCCCGAACGCCCGGCCACCCTGCGCGCAAAGTGGCGGGCCAGCATGCCCAACCGGCCGCCGCCGCCGCGGCCGGCTCCCGTAACGGCCGCGTGAACTCCTCCTCTCCACCCGTCTTCGGGGGGAGAGGAGGCGGTTGCGCCACTCGCAGGGGGCTAGTTCCTATACCGCTCGAACCAGGCGAGGATGGCCTGGGCCTTGGCGCCGGATTGGGACGGGCGGATGGCGATGCCGCCGTGCGAGGCGTCGGGCACCCGGACGAAGGCCGTGGGCACGCCGCGCAGCTTCAGGGCCTGGTAGTATTGCTCGGACTCGCCCACCGGGGTGCGCAGGTCCTTGTCGCCGACCACCACCAGGGTGGGGGTCTTCACATTGCCGACCAGGGAGAGCGGCGAGCGGGCCCAATAGCCCTGGGGGTCCTCCCACGGCATCTTGCCGAACCAGTAGGCGGCCATGAAGTTGGCGCCGTCGACGGTCAGCACCTGGCTGGTCCAGTTGATCACCGGCTTCTGGGTGGCCGCGGCCCGGAAGCGGTCGGTCTTGCCGACGATCCAGGCGGTCAGCGCCCCGCCGCCCGAGCCGCCGGTCACATAGAGCCGCTCCGGATCGACGAAGCCCTTGGCGACGGCGGCGTCCACCACGCTCATCAGGTCGTCATAGTCGTGGTCCGGGTACTTCTTGTCGATCTCGTTGGCGAAGGCCTGGCCGTAACTCGTGGAGCCCCGCGGGTTGGAATAGACCACCACATAGCCCGCCGCCGCATAGAGCTGGTTGTCGGTGGAGAAGGACGGGCCATAGGCCGAGAACGGCCCGCCGTGGATCTCCAGGATCAGGGGATATTTCTTGGCCGGGTCGAAATTGGGCGGAGTGACGATCCAGGCGTCGATGGCCTTGCCGTCATAGGCCGAGGTGGTCGGCAGCTTTTCGACCTTGCCCAGGGCCTTGCCGGTGAACAGGTCGGTGTTGAGCGCGGTAAGCCGCTTGGCCGCCCCGCCGCTGGTCACCGCCAGGTCCGAGGGCCGGTCCACGCCCCCTTGCGTGAAGGCCACCGCCCCGGTCTGCGCCACCGAGAACTCGCCGCCGGTATAGGGCCGGTCGAGCGAGGCGCCGGTCAGCCCCTGCGCCAGGGGCGTGATCTTCCCGTCCAAGCCTATCCGCGCCAGCTTCTTCACAGCTTGGTCGTCATAGCTGACCACCAGGCTGCGGCCGTCGCGCGACCACTGGGCGCCGTCGATGCTGCGGTCCAGGCCCGCGGTCAGCGAGCGGGGGTTCTTGCCGTCGCGGTCCATGACATGGAGCTGGACGTTCTCGTAGCTGCGCCGCGCGGCGTCGTCGTAGCCGAGATAGGCGATCAAGCGGCCATCGGGGGAGACCTCCGGGGCGGCGTCGGGTCCGACCCGGGTGGTGAGTTGGGTCATCGTCCCGTCGGCGACGCCAACCTGCCAGATCTCGCTCTCGTTGGGGTCGCGCTCCCAGTCCTTGCCCCGGTTTGCTGCGAACAGGACGTGGCGGCCGTCGCGGCTCCAGGTCAGCGGCCCGTTGTCGTCGAACTTGCCGAAGGTCAGCTGACGGGGCGATCCGCCGTCGGCCGAGACCACGAAGATGTGGCTGAAGCCGGGCTTCAGCTCCCCATCGCCGTCCGCGCGCCAGGTCATGCGGTCCTCGACCCTGAGCGGCGCGGCCCACCTAGCCCCTTCCGGCTTGGCCGGCGGGGCGGCGAGCTTGGCCGGCTCGCCGGGGGTCAGCATGGTGATAGCCAGGGATTTGCCGTCCGGCGACCAGGCCAGGTCACCCGGCGCCTGCTCGAGGGTGGCGACCTGGGCCGAGCGACCGCTGGTGATCCAGCGGACATGGATCTGCGGCCCACCGTCTGGGCCCGAGACCACATAGGCCAGGCGCTGGCCGTCCGGCGACCAGCGTGGGCGGCTGTTGGACCGCTCGTCGGCCACCAGCGGCGTCTGGACGCCGGACTTGGGATCGACCAGCCAGATCGAGCGCTTGCCCCGGTCGCTCATGATGTCGTTGGCGACCCGCACATAGGCGATCGCCCCGCCGTCCGGACGGAACTGCGGGTCGGTGGCGTATTCCAGGCCGAACAGGTCGCGCGGCGTGAACAGCCGGGTGGGCGCCTCGGCGACCTGGGCGGCGACGGGTGTGACGGCAAGCACGGCGCAGGCCGTGAGCAGCAAGCTGATCGAACGCATGAAACAGGAAGGTCCCTGCCGCCCCATTGCGGCGGCGCCCATAGACAGACCTCAGGTCGGTTTTGTCCAGACGGCCGGAACCCTCAGCCGAAGCGTTCGCCCAGATAGACGCGGCGGACCTCGGGATTGTCGACGATCTCGGCGGGGGAGCCCTCGAACAGCACCTCGCCGGCGTGGATGATCGAGGCGCGATCGATGATGTCCAGGGTCTCGCGGACATTGTGGTCGGTGATCAGGATGCCGATGCCGCGGCCCTTGAGATAGGCGATCACCTCGCGGATGTCGGCGATGGCCAGGGGGTCGATCCCGGCGAAGGGCTCGTCCAGCAGCATGAAGGAGGGCTCGGAGGCCAGCGCCCGGGCGATCTCCACCCGGCGGCGCTCGCCCCCCGACAGCGAGATGGCTGGCGCCTTGCGCAGGTGCTCGATGCGCAACTCTTCCAGCAGCTCGGTGACGGTGGCCTTGGCGCGGGCGGCGCTGGTCTCGCGCAGCTCCACCACCGCCATGACGTTCTCCTCAACGCTCATGGCGCGGAAGATCGAGGTTTCCTGGGGCAGGTAGCCGACGCCCATGCGGGCGCGCTGGTACATGGGCTGGCCGGTGATGTTTTCGCCGTCCAGGAAGATCGAGCCGTAGTCGGCCGGGATCAAGCCTGTGATCATGTAGAAGCAGGTGGTCTTGCCCGCGCCGTTCGGACCCAGCAGACCCACCACCTCGCCGCGGGCCAGCCGCAGGGAGACGCCCTTGACCACCGGGCGACCGCGGAAGGACTTGCCGACATTGTCGACCACAAGGCCCTCGCCGGCGAGCTCCGGCAGGGTGGCGAAGCGTTCGGGGCGCACCCTAGCGACGCGGGGCGGACGGCCCCGCCGCTTGCTGCTTCTCGGGATAGATCACCGCCCGCGGCCGCGCCTTGCCGCCGCGGCCCTTCGAGTTGGACTGCATCTGGGCGTCGCCGGTGGCGACGTTGACGGTCAGGCGCTCGCCGCGCAGCACGTTCTGGCCGTTCACCGCCACCACGTCGCCGGTGATGACGATCCGCTCGCCCGGCACGTCATAGTCGGCCGCGTCGCCGCGCACCTTCTGCTGGGGGGTCACGTAATAGACGTTGCCGACGGCCTCCATGCGGTCGAGTTCGCCGCAGGTGGCGCCCTTGCCGCCGGCCTTGGCGGGACCCTTCTTGCTGTAGGTCTTCAGCACGTCGGCACGCAGGCGGGTGCGGTCCTGCAGGGCCTCTGCCGATCCGCTCCAGATCGACAGGCACTCGGTGTTGACCACCTCGAGGGAGTCGGCGGTGATGTCGACGGGGGCGTCGGAACCCTGCGAAAGCTGCGCGCCGGCCGGCCCCGCGGCCAGCAGGCCCAGGGCGCAGGCCCCGACGGCCCAGCGTGTCATCTCAAGCTTGCTCATGCTCATGAAGCCCATGTGGGAAGCCCCGCACCCCAAACCCAGTCCGTGGAAGTCTACTTCGAATTTATCTGGCCGCGCACGCCGCCCTTGAAGACCAGGCGTTCACCCTTGTCGTACACGCCATAGGACTTCGCGGTGATTTCGCCAAGCGATCCGACGCCCGAGATCTGGCCCTGACCTTCCAGCTCGCCGGTGGCGGTGTTGAAGATCGAGCTCGCCGTGTCGAAATTGGCGTTGGACCCGTTCATCTTGACGCCGCCATCCAGGTTCAGCACCCGGCGATCCTCGCGATAGACGCCCGACTTGGCCGTGATCCGCGTGGGATTGGCCCCCTCCTCGTCGAGGATCAGGGTGGGCGTCTCCAGCACCACACGCTGATAGTCGCCTTCGTCGCGGACCGCCACCTTGGCGGTCAGGACAAAAGCCCGGCCCTTGTCGTCGCGGCCGACGAAGCGGGGGTTGACCAGCTGGATCGGTTCATCGTCCTCGGCCGGCGTCGCGCGCCCGCCCATCACCGTGGCGTGGACCACGAAGCCGCCCATGGTGAGCAGGATGAGCGCGATCGCCCCCGGGAGCAGGATCCGTAGCCGCCGGATCATCCGCGAACGCCGGCGCCACCGGGCGAAGTCCCGGCGCGATCCTGGAGCGGCGGAGATGGCGGCTTCGGTCACCTAGGACCTCATGCGTGGGCGAAGATGTCGACCTCTTCCCATCCCGCGACGTCCAGCATGGCGCGGTGGGGCAGGAAGTCGAAACAGGCGCGGGCCAGGTGGTCGCGGCCCTCGCGGACCAGCATGGCGTCCAGCCGCGCGCGCAGGGCGTGCAGATGCAGGACGTCGGAAGCCGCATAGGCGAGCTGATCGTCGGAAAGCTTGGCGGCCCCCCAGTCGGAGCTCTGCTGGGCCTTGGACATGTCGACGCCCAGCAGCTCCCGCGAGACGTCCTTCAGCCCATGGCGGTCGGTATAGGTCCGGGCCAGCTTCGAGGCGATCTTGGTGCAGTAGACGGGGGCGGTCATGACCCCAAGGTGCAGGTGGAACATGGCGATATCGAAGCGGCCGAAATGGAAGATCTTCACGATCTCCGGATCGGTCAGCAGCCGCTTCAGGTTGGGCGCGTCGTAGTCGGGCCGCGACAGGCGCACCACATGGGCGTCGCCTTTGCCGTCTGAGAGCTGGACCACGCACAGGGGGTCGCGGCCCAGCCGCAGGCCCATGGTCTCGGAATCCACCGCCACGGCCTCGGCGTCCACAAGGACACCCGCCGGCAGATCGCCTTCGTGCAGGAAATTAGCCAAGGGGCCTCACGCTCCGGATCAGTATGTGTCCTCTCACTATAGAGAGGAGGATGGTGCCCAGGAAAGGACTCGAACCTTCACGACCTTACGGCCACTGGCACCTGAAGCCAGCGCGTCTACCAATTCCGCCACCTGGGCCCGATCCGCCGGATCGCGCGAGGCGCGTTCCTTAGGGCGCCGTCTGGGCCGGGTCAACGCCCCTTTGCGACGAGATGACGGCGGTCACCTCGATCTGGACCCGGGCGGTGGGAGGCGATAGCCCCGAGACCTGGACAAGGCTGGCGGCCGGCAGGGTGGCGCCGAACACCTTGGCGTGGGCGCGCGCCACATGATCCAGGTCGGCGAGGTCGACCACGTAGGTCACGGTGCGCACCACGTCGTCCAAGTGGGCGCCCACCTCCGACAGGGCCGAGGCGATGATGGCCAGGGCCGAGCGCGCCTGGACATAGGCGCTGGCCTCGAGGTCGGCGGCGCGCGCCGTGGTGCCGGCGACGAACACCTGGTTCTCCACCCGGACGGCCCGCGAATAACCGTAGACGGCCTCGAAGGGCTCGCCGGATCCAATCTTCATGACAGACATGGCATCCTCCTGACGCCGCATCATAACGCCTGAAGCGCCCGCGCGGATCGCTCGCATTGCGGCGGCGCGGCGCATCGTCTATCCGGGCGGCCTAGAACTCACTGATTTCAAGCAGGCGCCATGCAGGATCTGGTCACCGTCTTTGGCGGGTCGGGCTTCGTCGGAAGCCAGGTGGTGCGGGCGCTCGCCCGCCAGGGCCTGCGCGTCCGCGTCGCGGTCCGCCAGCCGCATCTGGCCCACACCATGCGCTTGATGGGCGACGTCGGTCAGATCGAGGTGGTCCAGGCCAATGTCCGCGTCACCGATTCCGTGCGCCGGGCGCTGCAGGGCGCCGTGGCCTGCGTGAACCTTGTGGGCGTGCTCTACGAGACCGGGCGCCAGAAGTTCCAGGCCGTCCACGTGGACGGCGCGCGCAATGTCGCCGCCATCGCCAAGGAGCTGGGCGTCGAGCGCCTGGTGCAGATCTCGGCCCTGGGCGCGGACGAGGCCTCGACCTCGAAGTACGCCCGCACCAAGGCCGCCGGCGAGGCCGCGGTGCGAGCCGCCTTTCCCGAGGCCGTACTGGTCCGGCCTTCCGTGGTGTTCGGCCCGGGCGACGACTTCTTCAACAAGTTCGGCGAGATGGCGGTGATCAGCCCGGTCCTGCCGCTGATCGGCGGCGGCGCGACCAAGTTCCAGCCGGTGTTCCTGGGCGACGTGGCCAAGGCCGTGGCCCGCGCGGTCTCCGAGCCCGGCCACGAAGGCAAGACCTATGAGCTGGGCGGCCCGGCGGTCTTCTCGTTCCGCGAGATCCTGGAGCTGATCCTGAAGGAGATCGAGCGCAAGCGCATCTTGCTGCCGCTGCCCTTCCCGATCGCGCGGGTGATCGGCGTGCTGTGCTCGCCCCTGGCCGTCTTCACGCCCTGGGCTCCGCCGCTGACCGCCGACCAGGTCGAATCCCTGAAGACCGACAACGTGGTCTCCGGCGCCCATCCGGGCCTAGCCGAGCTCGGGATCGAGCCGACGACGGTCGAGGCGATCCTGCCGACCTATCTCTACCGCTTCCGCAAGGGCGGCCAGTTCGCCGACCAACAGGATTCCGCGACGGTCTAGCCGCCTATTTCACGCCGCCCTGGGCCTTGGCGTAGGCCCGCAGGACCGCGTTCATCCGGGTCTGCCAGCCGCGCCCCTGACTCTTGAACCAGTCCATCACGTCGCTGTCGACTCGCATGGAGGTGGCGGTCTTGGTGGGGATGACCAATTCCGCATTGCGGAACCATTCCTCGTCGAGGATCGGCGCCGCGTCGGGATCTTCGGCGATGGCCCTTTCGATGTCTTCGTCGGTCAGGGCGTCGACCCGTGCCCAATCAGTGTCGCCGCGTCGCAGCCGACCCGCTGACACCTTGATCAAATTGCGCTCTCTCATTCCGTCGGGCCCTCCGGGCGGAGATGATACGGATGAAGCCAGCTCGCGGCGTCCAAACCACGACGATCATCTGCCCATCGCATTCGTGGATCGAGGAGAAGCGATTCTCTTCGCCTCGCGGACTCGGCCTGGTCAGCGCCATTCCGAGCAATGCATGTGCAGCATCGTTGAAGCCGATGCCGTGAAGCAGCCGATTGCGTTCGGCCTTGCTCTCATCCCACTCAAAATACGACATCGTCAGCCTCAGACCGGAAGAACGTCACATCCTCGGAGACGCTGGCGAACGTCAAGATCGTATATACAATAGTATACTATATATTTCAAGGTCTGGCGAATTGGATGATGCCCAGGCCCACGACCCCCACCGCGATCCGCCACCAGCCGTAGGGCGTCAGGCCGAAGCGCGCGATGAAACCCAGCATGGTCTTCACCACCAGGACGGCGGAGACGAAGCTGACCACGAAGCCGACGGCGATGACGCCGAGGTTGTCGGCGGTGAGCACGTCGCGGTTCTCCCAGAAGTCGAGCGCGAAGGCGCCGACCATGGTCGGAATGGCCATGAAGAACGAAAACTCGGTCGCCGCGCGGCGGTCGATACCGATCAGCGTGCCGCCAACAATGGTCGCGCCCGAGCGCGAGACGCCCGGCACGACCGACAGGCACTGGAAAAGCCCGATTCCCACGACGCGCCAGAACGACAGCGCCATGGCGTCTCCCTCGCGCGGTCGCGGCGACCAGCGGTCGACGACGATCAACACCACACCGCCCAGGATCAGCGACACGCAGATCAGCGGCGCGCTCTCGAACAGCACGTTCTTGATCAAGTCGTGCAGCGCGAAACCGACCACGGCCGAGGGGATCACCGCGATCACCACGCTGGCGGCGAACCAGCGCGCCTGCGGGTCGCTCGGCAGGCGCAGGAACACCCCCCACAGCCGTTGGAAATAGAGCACCACCACGGCGAGGATCGCGCCGAGCTGGATCATGACGCTGAAGGTGTCCCAGAAGCCGTCCGGCAGGCCCAGCAGGGTCTTGGTCAGCAGCAGGTGCCCCGTCGAGGAGACCGGAATGAACTCCGTCAGGCCTTCGACGAGGCCGAGGATGACGGCGTAGATCCAATCGGCCACGGCGGAACTCCTTACTGAGACAGGGTGGGAAAAGGCGGCGAACAGGGTAAATATGGCGTTTATCCAATTATTGGACTAAATATCGCCTCAAGACTGATTTTGACAGCGGTAACCTCTCGGCCGCCTCTCATATGGTCTAATTTATGGATCATGTGGTTTTCGTCTCGCCTGTTCTTCTGTAGAAACCTACCGCGCCCAGGTCGGGCGGGAGGCGCCGCCATGGCCGAACGGATGCTGAAATTCACTACCGTCGAGCGGACCACGCCGGCCAAGCGCGTGGCCGCCGCGCGCACAGGCGATTTCCACGAGATCTATGCCGACTTCATCGACGCCAAGGCGGCCGAGCAGGCCTCGCGCTGCTCGCAATGCGGCATCCCGTTCTGTCAGACCCATTGCCCGCTCCACAACAACATCCCCGACTGGCTGCGGATGACGGCGGAAGGCCGGCTGGAAGCGGCCTATCACCTGGCCCCGGCGACCAACTCCATGCCCGAGATCTGCGGCCGCAACGGCCCGCAGGACCGGCTGTGCGAAGGCTCCTGCACCATCGAGCAGTCCGGCCACGGCACCGTCACCATCGGGGCGGTGGAACGCTATCTCACTGACAAGGCCTGGGAGGAAGGCTGGGTCGCGCCCCTGCGCGCCGGCCCCCCGCGCGGCCAGTCGGTCGGGGTGATCGGGGCGGGCCCCGCGGGCCTGGCCGCCGCCGAGCGCCTGCGCGAAGGCGGCTATGAGGTCACGGTCTATGACCGCCACGACCGGGCCGGCGGCCTGCTGATCTACGGCATCCCAGGCTTCAAGCTCGAGAAGGAGGTCGTCGAACGCCGCACACGCCGACTGGCCGAGGGCGGGGTGGTGTTCAAGCTGAACTTCGAGGTGGGCGCTGACGCCACCCTGGAGGACCTGCGGCGGGCGCACGACTCCGTCCTGATCGCCACCGGGGTCTATGCGGCCCGCAACCTCATCGCCCCAGGCGCCGGCTCGGCCGGAGTGACGCCGGCCCTGGATTACCTGATCGCCTCGAACCGGATCGGCCTGGGCGACAGCGTGCCGGCCTTCGAGAGCGGCGAGCTGAACGCACAGGGCCGCGACGTGGTCGTGGTCGGCGGCGGCGACACGGCCATGGACTGCGTGCGGACCGCCGTGCGCCAGGGCGCCAGGTCCGTCACCTGCCTCTATCGCCGCGACCGCGCCAACATGCCGGGTTCGGCCCGCGAAGTGGCCCACGCCGAGGAAGAGGGCGTGGTGTTCGAATGGCTAGCCGCCCCGCGCGCCGTGCTGGGCGAGGCCGATCGCGCCGCCGGCCTGCGCGCCGCGCGCATGCGGCTGGGCCCGCCCGACGCCACCGGCCGCCAGGCGCCCGAGGAAGTCGAGGGCGGGACCTTCGAGCTGCCCGCCGACCTGGTCATCAAGGCGCTCGGCTTCGATCCCGAGGACCTGCCCAGCGCCTTCTCGGCGCCTGACCTGGCGGTGACCCGCTGGGGCACGCTGAAGGCCAACTTCAAGACCCTGGAGACCAGCCTGCCCGGCGTCTTCGCGGCGGGCGACATCGTGCGTGGCGCCTCCCTGGTGGTCTGGGCCATCCGCGACGGCCGCGACGCCGCCGACGCCATCCATTCCTACCTTCAGGCCCAGGTCAGCGCGCCCGCGCTGGTCGCGGCGGAGTGAAGACCATGAGCGAGATGCAGCGCTATCTGGCGAACCGCGAGCGCCTCATCGAGGGCCACGCCTACAACCCCGCCGACGAGCGCGACGCCTGCGGCGTGGGCCTGGTCTGCGCCCTGGACGGCCAGCCGCGCCGCGAGGTGGTGGAGCTGGCCATCCGCGCGCTGAAGTCCGTCTGGCACCGGGGCGCGGTCGACGCCGACGGCAAGACCGGCGATGGCGCGGGCATCCTGCTGAGCGTTCCGCAGGACTTCTTCGCCGACCAGGTCGCCCGCATCGGTCACACCGTGCGGCCGGGCGCCATCGCCGTGGGCCAGGTCTTCCTGCCGCGCAACGATCTCAGCGCCCAGGAAGCCGCACGCACCATCGTCGAGGCCGAGGCCCTGCGTTTCGGCTTCTACATCTATGGCTGGCGCCAGGTGCCGGTGGACACCTCGGTGATCGGCGAGAAGGCCAACGCCACCCGGCCCGAAATCGAACAGATCATGCTCTCCCCGCCCGCCGGCCTGTCGGGCGAACCGCTGGAACGCGCCCTCTTCCTCTGTCGCAAGCGGATCGAGAAGCGCGTGGCCGCCGCGGCGATCCGCGACTTCTACCTGTGCTCGTTCTCCGCCCGGCAGCTCATCTACAAGGGCATGTTCCTGGCCGAGCACATCGACGAGTTCTATCCCGACCTGAAGGACGAGCGGTTCTCGGCCGCGGTGGCGATCTTCCACCAGCGCTACTCCACCAACACCTTCCCGGAGTGGCGGCTGGCCCAGCCGTTCCGGATGCTGGCCCACAACGGCGAGATCAACACCGTCAAGGGCAACATCAACTGGATGAAGTCCCACGAGATC
>NZ_JAUYOJ010000064.1 GCF_030697925.1 Phenylobacterium sp.
CAGCCCCTGCTTGGCGCAGTGCAGGGCGATGCCCTTGCTGAGCAGCCAGACCCCCGCCTTCGAGGCGTTGTAGACCGGCGAGTTGTGGGCCGCGATCAGGCCCGCGATCGAGGAGATGTTGATGATCGAGCCCGGCTGGCAGGCGCGCATGTACTTCAGCGCGTGCTTGGTCCCCAGGAATACCGAGTCGACATTGACGCTCATCACCAGCTTCCAGTCCTCGAGACTGAGCTGCTCGATATTGCCGCCGCGGCTGATGCCGGCGTTATTGACCAGGACCGAGATGCCGCCCATGGCCGCGTCGGCCTCCTCCAGGGCGAAGATCCACTGGTCTTCCTTGGTGACGTCCAGGGGAAAGGCGAAGGCCGTGCCCTCCCCGTGCGCCGCGTTGATCTCGGCGGCGACCGCCTTGGCGCCTTCGTGATTGATGTCGGCGATGGAGACCTTGGCCCCCTCGTCGGCCAGCTTGCGCGCCATGGCCGCGCCCAGGCCCTGAGCCCCGCCGGTGATGAAGGCCTTCTTGCCCGCGACCCGTCCCGCCATCGTCATCTCCCGTCTGTTGTTATTTGCCGCCAGCCGCCGCGGCGGCCTCGTTCATGAAGGTGGCCAGGGTCACGTCCAGCTCGGTGACGCCGTCGGCGTCGTGGGTCGCGAGCGTCACGTCCACCCGGTTGTAGACGTTGAACCACTCCGGATGGTGGTCGAGCTGTTCGGCCCGGATCGCCACCCGGGTCATGAATCCGAAGGCGGCATTGAAGTCGGCGAACTTGAAGCTGCGCTGGATGGCGTCGCGCTCCCCGGCCAGGGCGCTCCAGCCCGGCAGGCGGGCGAGCGCCGCTTCGGCGCCGATCCTGGCCGGCCGGGTCACGCCGAGACCTCCGCCTCGAAGATCAGGCCGGTGGCGGCCGAGAGCTCGGCCAGGGTCAGGTCGACATCCGTCACCTTGATGGCGCGCATGCCCAGCGCCGCGGCCGGTTTGCAGTTGATGCCCAGGTCGTCGAGATAGACGCAGTTCTCCGGCGCCACGCCCAGGGCCTCGCACATCATCAGGTAGATCTTCGGATCGGGCTTGCGCACCCCGGCCTTGGAGCTTTCGATGACATGGTCGAACAGCGGCAGGATCTGACCCATGGCGCCGGCCGCCTGCTGGGGTTCGTCGGCCCCCGGGCTGTGGTGGCTGACCATGTTGTTGGTTATGCAGCCGACCTTGAAATGTTCCTTGCAGGCCCGCAGCGCCGCCACCATCCGCGGCCGCACCGCGCCCGACAGCAGGGGCAAGACGTCGCGGCCGGGCACCGGGTGGCCGAGCGCCGTGGACTCGGCCAGGAACAGATCGTCGAACCCCTTGGCGTCGATCTCGTTGCGCTCGAACAGGGCCCAGGCGTTGGTGTCAGGATTGGTGGAGTTGACCTTGCGGATCAGGTCCTTCGGCACGCCGTTCTCCGCTTCGTAGCGCGCGAAGGCCTCAAAGGGCGAGGTGGTGAACACCCCGCCGAAGTCCCAGATCACCGCCTCGATCGCCATGAATTCAATCCGCCGTTTGAAATGCGGTGCGACGCTAGCGCCCGGCCGCCGAAAGTGGAAACCGCTTTTGCCGGAAGCGGCGTTCACAGGCTAGAGAGGGCCTATGCGCGCCACCTTCGCCTTCATCCCCCGGCCCCTTCGCCTGGGCGTCTTCCTGCTGGCGGTGGGCGTGATCCTCTATCTGACCCTGGCGCCCAGCGAGGATGTGCCGGGCGACAGCCTGATCTGGGACAAGGCGGCGCACGCCATCGCCTTCGGGCTGCTGGCGCTCATCGGCCTGCTGTTCTCCACCCATCGCCGCTGGAAGGTGGTGCTGGCGGTCTGGGGCCTGGCGGTCGGGATCGAGGTCGCCCAGGCCATGATGCCGTACGGCCGCCAGGGGGACTGGCGCGACGCCCTGGCCGACACCGTCGGAACCGGCCTCGCATTAACCTTCTGGGCCATTGCCCGGCGGTTCAAGCCGAAGCCGGCGCCGCTGGAAAAAGACCTTTCGTTACAATAGAATATTCTTAATTGTCGCCCGTCAGGCGCGGTGGGCTCGCCCCGTGGGTGAAAGCCACAGCGTTAACGGGAATTGATCCGCATCCTTGGGGTTACGTCTCTGTAGCTGCCGGAAAATCCGCCATGCGCCTGCGTTCGATCCTGCCTCTCGCCGCCTTCCTGGCGCTCGCCGCGTGCGACAACGCCGCCGTGCGGCCGAAGATCGCCTCCAAGGACGCCGCCACGGGCACGGTCACCCAGCCGTTGCCGGCGCCGAAGGCCGCCGCTCCGGGAACCCAGGCCGCCGCCGGCTGCTGCGCCTGCCCGACGCCGGCCCAGGTCGCGGCCTGCCCGCCCAGCATGGCGCCCGAACGCGCCGCGCCTCCGGTGAAGGCCAGGCATCAAGGCGGCTATAAGGCCCACCGCCATGTCGCCGCCCGCGCCCCGGCTCGGGTCGAACGGCGTGCCGAGCGCCGATACGTCCGTGTCGAGCGTCCGGCCTATGCGCCCGTCGAGCGCGACTATGCGCGGGTCGAGCGCCACGAGGACGTGCGCATCGAGGAGCACCGCGACTATGCCCGCGAGGACTTCGAGCGCCGCGAGATGGAGCGCCGGGAATTCGAACGCCGAGAATTCGAACGTCGCGAGTTTGAGCGTCGGGAGTTCGCCCGCCGCGATCTGGAACGTCGCGAATTCGAACATCGCGAGATGGCTCGCCGCGACGAGGAGCGCCGCATGCAGGCGCGCTACGAGGAAGTGCGCCGCATGCAGCTTGCCTGGCGCGAACAGGAAGCCCGTCGCGCGGCCCGCGCCTATGACGAGGTCCGCCGCGAGGAGCGCTATGAATCCTCGGTCCGCTATTCGGAACGTAGCGGCGGCTATGGCTCGGCCGGATACGCCTCCGGTGGGTCGGGCTGCAACGCCTGCATCCGCCCCGCCGCCGGCCGCGACGCCGCCGGCTTCCTGACCTGGCCCGGCAAGCGCTAGACCGCGCGCCAAGGACGGCCCTGTCATCACCCCTGTTTCCGGGGGGAATCCATGGCCAAGGGTCAGGCGAAGGGCGGCAAACCCGCCCCGTCGATCTATCTCGCGACGCCGGCCTATGGCGGCCTCGTCTACATCCACTACGCCCAGTCGCAGCTGGCCTTGCAGGCCGCCTGCGCCAGCCGGGGCGTGCGCCTGCGCACCGAGATGATCGGCGGCGAGGCCCTGATCCAGCGGGGCCGCGCCCGGCTGCTGGCCAAGTTCCTCAATGAGACCGACGCCAGCCACATCCTTTTCTGCGACGCCGACATCGGCTTTTCGCCCGACAACCTGTGGCGGCTGCTGAAGTCGGGACATGACGTCGTGGGCGGCGTCTATCCCGCCAAGACCGTCAACTGGGAGAAGGCGCGCGCCGCGGCCCAGACCTATGTGGTTCGCTTCCTGCCCAACCCCGACAACAGCGTCCAGGTGGACGACGGCTTCGCCCGCGTCGCCTATTGCGGCACGGGCTTCCTGTTGATCAGCCGCAAGGCCGCCCGGGCGGTGCTCGCCGCCCATCCCGAACTCACCGCCAAGATGGGCGACATGGCCGAGGGCGGCGGCGAGGCGGTCATGGTGTTCGACACCCTGATCGAGCCCGTCACCGGCGAATACCTTTCGGAGGACTACGCCTTTTGCCGTCGCTGGCGCGACCTGGGCGGCGAGGTTTGGGTCGATCTGGAATCGCCCCTCACCCATGTGGGGACGGCGACCTTCGCCGGCGCGGCCATCCACGCCCTGCGCAAGGGATAGCGGGATCGTTCAACCGAACAGTTGACAATCCCTCGCGCGCCGATATGTTAAACCATATGGTTCAACAACTCGCCGCCAGCCTCGCCGAACGCCTTCGTATTCTCGAAGGCTTGCTGCGCCAAAGCCCGAAGGAGCAATCTGATCCCATGACCGCCGCCCTACGCCCGAAGGAGCAATCCGATAGGATGACGTCCGCCAATGGTCACGGCCGCGTGGTCGCGCCCGACACCGTCCGTTTCGAACGCCTGCTGCCCGGCCCCATCGACCGGGTCTGGGCCTATGTCACCGACGGGGAGATGCGCGGGAAGTGGCTGGCCTCCGGCGCCTGGGACCTGCGTGTGGGCGGCCGGGTCGAGCTGAATTTCATGCACGCCGACCTCTCGCCCATCAGGGAGCCCGCCCCGCCCGGCTTTGAGCAGATGGCCTGCGGCCACGCGGCTGTGGGCGAGGTCCTGGCGATCGATCCACCGCGCATGGTGGCGATCACCTGGCAAGGCGGCTCGAACGTGACCTTCGAGCTGGCTGAACAGGGCGACGAGGTCCTGCTGACCCTCACCCACCGCAAGCTCGCCGGCCGCGACGAGATGCTGAACGTCGCCGGCGGCTGGCACGCCCACCTGGGGGTGCTGGAGGACCGGGCCCATGGGCGCACGCCCAAGCCGTTCTGGTCGACCTGGCTGGCGCTCAAGGGCGAGTACGAATCCCGCCTTCCCTGACGGACCTAGGCGGCCGAGTGCGCCACCGAGACCATGGTCCCCGGCTTGGCGTCGACCACCGCGACCTCGGCCTCCAGTTGCCGCGCCAGCGCCTCGACGATGCTGGTGCCCAGGCCTGGCGTGGCGCTGGCGGGATCCGTGGGCATGCCGACCCCATTGTCGCCCACCGACAACGTCCAACCGGACGCGGTCGCCTGGTAGCCGACCATGATCTTCCCGGGCCGGCGGCCCGGGAAGGCGTGCTTGAGGGCGTTGATCACCAATTCCGTGACGATCAGGCCCAGACTCACCGAGACGTCCGGACTGGTGACGGTGTCGTCCACCACCACCTCGATCGAGAGCTGGCCGTGGTCGTGAATCATCGAGGCGCCGAGGCTGGCGCAGAGCTTGGTGAGATAGGGCGCCAGCGCGACCTCGCTCAGGCTGGACGCCGCAAGCTGCTGCTGGACCGCGGCGATGGACATGACCCGGTTGTGGGCGTCGTGCAGGTGGGTGCGGGTTTCCTCGGACTGCACCTGGCGGGCGCTCTGCAGCAGCACGCTGGCGATGATCTGCAGGCTGTTGGCGACCCGATGCTGAATCTCCCGCAGCAGGATCGCCTTTTCGCGCAGCAGGTCGTCCTTCTCCTTCAGCGTATCGTCGGTGAGCTTGGCGCTGACCCGCGCCTCGGTGACGTCCGTGACCGTCAGCAGCAGCCGGATATGGTCCGGATCTCCGTAGTTGAGCTTCTGGGCGTGCAGCACCAGGCGGCGCGTCGACCGCGCGTCCTTGAAGTCCATCTCATAGGCTTCGATGGCCACGTCACCGGACACCGTGGCGTTCAGCAGCGACCGCAGTTGCGGGATGTTCCATTCGCCCACCCCCAGGGCGAAGATCTGCAGGCCGGGCGCGTCGGCGGGGTCGATCTGGAACTGGCGGCAGAACGAGGCGCTCGCGGCGATCACCATCAGGTCGCCGTCCAGCAGCAGTAGCGGCGAGGTCGAGGATGCCACGACGGCCAATGCCAGGTTGAGTGGACCATCAGGCTGTAGCGGTATTCGGGCAGCCATGCTGTCCCTTCGGAAACCGGAGACTCAAGGGCGGCGAGCCGTCCCCGGTAGATTTTTCAATGAAAGCAAGGCGGGCTCAACTTGGAGCCGTGGACGAAGCCTGGGGACACCCTACCATGTTTCGCGAGAAGCTGCGCCCTATTCATTCCGCCGCGTGGATGAGTGAGGCTACGGCTCCCTGTCCCGGAGCCCGCCTGTGTTGAGCCCTGACCCCCAAACGGTCCTCGAACGCGTCCGCGCCGCCTGCCTGTCCCTGGCCGAGACCGACGAGGTCATCTCCCACGGCATCCCCGCCTTCCGGGTGGCGGGCAAGATGTTCGCCTATTTCCGGCACAACCATCACGGCGACGACCTGACCGTGGTCTGCGTCAAGACCACCGGCCGCGACGAGCAGGAACTGCTGATGGAGCTCGATCCCGACCTCTATAGCTGGCCGGCCTATCTTGGCCCCTCGGGCTGGATCTCGATCAACCTCGCCCCCGACGACACCGACTGGGCCCACGTCGCCGAACGGCTCGGCGTCAGTTGGCGGCTCGCCGCGCCGAAGCGGTTGATGGGGGTGGTCTAGGTTTTCAGGAGGACCGCTGGCGCACCCGACACGATTCGAACGTGTGACCTTTGCCTTCGGAGCCGGCTCCGAGCCGTTTTCTGGGCTTCGACCGAGTACGACACACTTCGATTAGCTTATAGATTTCATAAACTTACCTACGCCCGAGTTCGCTGGGGTGGGTTGCCGTTTCCCACCGCGGAGTTGCAGTGTGGTTGCAGTAGCAGCCGTCCGCGCCCCATGCCCAAACTCACGAAAACTATCGTCGAGGCCCTGGAACCCTCCGTCAACCCATCGGGGACGGTGCACTGGGACACCCAGCTCGCCGGCTTCGGTGTCCGGGTCTTCCCGTCCGGCGCCAGGAAGTTCGTGTTGAAGTACCGCACCCGCGGCGGTCGCCAGCGCTGGCTCACCCTGGGCGCCTTCGGGCCCCTGACCGTCGAGCGCGCCCGCGAAATCGCGCGGCTGGAATCCGCGGCCGTGATCGAAGGCGCCGACCCGGTCGCGGTCCGGCAAGAGGCGCGCGACGCCGTTACGATCAGCGAGCTGTGCGACCTCTATATGGACGCCGCCGAGAAGGGGTTGATCGTCGGACGCGGCGGCAAGTGCAAGCGCCCGTCGACAGTTGCGACCGACAAGAGCCGTATCAGCGCGCAGATCAAGCCGCTGATCGGGGCCATCAAGGCTGCCGAGCTCACGCGGGCCGATGTTGAGAAGCTCAAGGTCAACATCGCTGAGGGCAAGGCGGCGCGGGACGTCAAGACCAAGCGCCGCGGCCGCTCGATCGTGCGCGGCGGCCGTGGCGCCTCGACCCGAGTGCTCGGCCTACTGGGCTCGATCTGCAACTGGGGCGTCGAGAACGGCTACCTCGCCGAGAACCCGGTGAAGCGTGTCCGGCGATTTGCCAGCGACCAGCGCAAGGCCCTGCTCACCGCGTATCAGTACCGCTTCCTCGGCGCGGCGCTGGACGCGCTCGCCGAACGCCGGGATCGTCACAACGAACCGCGTCACAATGCCGTCGGTCTGAAGCTGCTGCGCTTCATCGCGCTCTCGGGCGTTCGGCGCGGCGAGGGCGAGGGGCTGCGCTGGCGCGAGGTGGACAAGACCGGCACCTGCCTGGCGCTGACCATGACCAAGACCGGCCCGTCACTACGGCCGATCGGGAGCGCCGCTACCCGGCTCCTCGACATGCTCGAAGCGGAGTCTGAGTTCGTGTTCCCGAACGCCACCCAGGAGGCGGGCTACACGGGCCTGCCGCAGCTCTGGAGTACGGTGAAGGCTGAGGCCGCTCGCCTGGCCGGATGCGCCAAGGGCGAGGGGCCGCTCGAGGGCCTCACCATGCACCAGCTCCGGCACAGCTTCGCCGGCATTGCCGAGGATTGCGGCGCCTCGATCCCAACGATCGCCGCCTTGCTCGGCCATCGCCTGGGCGGGGTGACGGGCGGTTACATTCTCAAGCGGCCGGACCGCTACCTGCTGGACGCCGCCGACAAGGCGTCAGAACTGATCGATCGCGCCCTGCGCGGCGGCGACTTCGGCGCCGAGATCCTGCGGTTCGAGCCCCGGTCCTCCAGATCCGATATCAGAGCGAAAGCCTCGTGACCCACGGCACTTGCAGCCCGACCACAGCACAGGCGCTTGATCGCAGCCTTTAACGTCAGCCGACTGGTGAAATCGCCTGAAGCTGGACAAACAGCAAACACAACGATATTGTTGTGTTCATGATCCCGCCACTCATCGATGTCGGTTCGTCTGCGCCATGGTCCGTGCTCCCGCCCGGAATCCATGATGCGACGCTCGACGAGGTCGCTGCACACTTCGCAACCACTCCCCACCGCCAATGGCTCTTTGGCGGCTTCCTGAGGGTTGTGGACGCGCTGGTGTTGGCGAACTGCGCCTCCGTCTACCTCGACGGCAGCTTCACCACCGCCAAGCCGCATCCAGGTGATTTTGACGGTTGCTGGGATCACACGAATATGGATCTCACCCAGCTCGACCCCGTGCTGAAGACCTTCGCGAACAAGCGTGAGGCGCAGAAGAAAAAGTACCTGGGCGAGATGTTTCCGGCCTTTGGGGAGGGCGCGCCGGGGCTGACGTTTCTAGAGTTCTTCCAGGTCGAGAAATTCTCAGGTGAGCCGAAGGGCATCCTGCGGATTTCGCTCGCATCCTCGAAAGGGGCGACGCCATGATCACTAACGAAAAGCAGCACCGCTCCACGCGCCTGCTCATCGACAAGCTGAAGGCCGGGCGCGCTGGCCTCGGCGCCGGCGGTAGCCCTGCCACCGACCCCCTGTTGCTCGAAATTCAGCGCGACGCGCTGACCAGCCAGATCGAGGAACTGGAAGATGACGTCGCGCTCTATGACGCCCTGCGATCGGGACAGGTCACCGCCTTTGTCGCGGAAGGCCTGAGCGAGCTCCCCGATATTCTCATCCGGGCGCGGATCGCCCGCGGCATGAGCCAGAAGGATCTCGCCGCCTTCCTTGGTCTCAAGGAGCAGCAGGTCCAGCGCTATGAGGCCGAACGCTATCGTTCTGCGAGCCTCGATCGGCTTGTCGAGGTGTCCGACGCGCTGGGCGTCCAGATCCATAAGCGCGCCGAACTGGTCGGCGACAGTCGGATGGAGAGTTATGATCCGGCAGCCTGGCAGGCCTTCCCGATCGCCGAGATGTTCAAGCGCGGTTGGTTCGAGGACTTCTCTGGCTCAATGGCGGAGGCTCGCAAGGCCGCGCCGGAACTGGTGCCGGCTTTTCTGCGCGGCGCGCAGTCCCGGTTCGCGCCGGCCGCCCTCCACCGCAAATCCGTGCGCGCCAGCGGTCAGGTGCATGAAGCGGCCATCGCTGCGTGGGAAGCGCGCGTTCGGCAGCTGGCCGAGCGCGATCCGCCGCCAACGACGTTCGAGCGCGAAGGCATCAATGACCAGTGGATCGCAGCCCTCGTCGCCCTGACGCTAGATCCTGAGGGACCCGCCAAGGCAGCGGCGCAACTTCGCCAGATCGGTGTGACGCTCGTCGTCGAACGGCATCTGCCGGGCACCTTGCTGGATGGCGCGGCGCTATGCTCGCTCGACCGTCACGGCATCATTGCGCTGACGCTGCGCCATGATCGGCTGGACAATTTCTGGTTCACGCTCTTCCACGAGATCGGCCACCTGAAGCTACACATCGGAGAGGGCGAATACGCCGCGATCTTCGACGACACGGAGAGCCCTGCTTCTAGCGCGCTGGAAGAGGAGGCCGATCTGTTTGCGCAGGAGGCGTTGCTCCCGGCCGCCAAGTGGAATGTCGGCGTGGCCCGTTTCACGCGAACGGAGAAGGCCGTGCTGACCGACGCGAAGCGCTTCGGTGTCGGCCCGTCCGTCATCGCCGGGCGCGTCCGGCGCGAGGCCCATGACTACACCTTGCTTCGCGGACTTGTTGGCGCTGGCGAAGTTCGTCGGCAGTTCGGGGTTTGAGCACCGCGATGACCATCACGCCTCAGCACTACGTGCCCCTGCTCCGCTGGCGAATGGGCGAGTATCAGGCCCTCGAGAAGCTTGGCGACGCGCAAAAGGATCGGATCGTTCCGCTACTGGAGGTCCTCCCGCCGGACTACGACTTCGAGCAGCGCCGGCCCAAGAAGGACATCGACGAACAGCTAAAAACCTTCGGCGACAAGCTCAAGAAGAAGTGGGACGCGCGCCCCGCCCTGCTCGATGGGGCTCAGCTTCCGGCCGCCACACGGATGGCGGATGGCCGCCATCCGATGACCTATCTATTCGACGAGGCGCGCCAGACCGGCACCTCACTAACGCCGGTGCTGACGCTCGAAAGCGATGCGGCCTACCGCGACGCGGTGCGGTTGATCGATGGGAACGACCTTCGAGGCGCGGCCCTGCGCTGCACGCTCGAAGAGGCGCTCGACCCCGACTTCGACGATTCGGTCGAGACCCTGCTTGAGGCACTGGAGATCAACGCGGACTCGCTCGACATCGTCCTCGATCTGAAAACGCCTGCGTTCGATCCGCAGGCGAGCCTAGTCGCCGTCCTCACCGCCGCGCTGACCAGCTCTACCGCCTTCGGCCAGGCCCGCAGCATCACCATCATGGCGACGTCGTTTCCGGACTCGATGACGACGCTAAAGCTGCCCATCCAGTTCGTCCCTCGCCGGGAGTGGGTTCTCTACAAGGCGCTTGTGGCTTCGCTCGCCCCGGAGGTCCGGCGGCCGACCTTCGGCGACTACGGCGTCGCCGCGATCACCTTCGCCCAGGGCGACATGCGCTTCATGCGCGGCTCACCCAATGTCCGCTACGCCGTCGACGATGGGTGGCTTGTGGCCAAGGCCAAGCGTGAGAAGGGCGGGAGCAACGCACCCTATCCTGGCCTCTGCGCCTCGATCACCGGGTCCGGCCAGTTCAAGGGCTCAGCTTTTTCGGCCGGCGGCGCCTACATCGAAGGTTGCAGCATAGGCGCTCAGAAGCGCGGCAACCCGACCGTTTGGAAATGGGTCGCCACGAACCATCACATCACGAAGGTCGTGGACGATCTCGCCACGCTTCCCGGTGCTTGAGGATTTCGCGGATTCGACGGGCAAGGTCCCGCCGCGGCATGGCGGCCGCCAGCTCGTGGTAGAGCACCTCTCGGGGAGCACGCAGCACGCGTTCCGTGTGACCAAGTTCCCTGAGCAGCTGCTGCACTTCCGGCCGCCACAGCAGCCGGGAGAGGGTGACCGGGTTTGGGTGTCGATTGACGCGCTCTTCGCGCACTCGACCGAAAATGACCCCGCCGCCGGCGCCGCGGTTCGCAAGGATCACTCCCCACCAATCGGGGATCATCGGCAGCGCGGCGTCGAGGTGCCGCCGCGCCACAATGAGGGACGCCTTGTCGACGACGTCCCCGTAGGCCGCGACCTGGTGCGGCAAGCGGGTGAGGGTGTCGGCTTCAGCCTTGATCTCGAGGCCCCGAATATGGCCGTTGATCACGGCGATATCGATGCGGCAAGCGCCGTGATCGATACCCAACTCATCGACCACCAGGGTGTCTGGGCACCGGGTCGCATGGTGCAGCAGGCGCGCGTAAGCTGCGCGGCGCACATCGACATCCTTCAGCGCGATACCCATGCACAAGGCTTAGCGCCCGCGATTCCGCCGGGGCAAGCGATTTGCTCGAAGTGCCCGGGCGTCTTGAGGACATCGGGGAAAAGGTCGCGGGGAAGGGGTGAGCGATGGACGTCACCTTCTTCCTGAAGCAGCGCACTGCATTCATCCGGAGCTTCTACGACGAGGGTGTTGCGCCGTTCTTGGAAACCCAAAGGCGGATCGACCAGGGCGAGCCGCCCTTCGATGACCCGCCCTATAGTGAAGACCCTGAACCGCCCTATCTGTCGGAATGGATCGACGCCGCCACCGGAGTCGACATCCTCAGTCAGGCTTGCGTGTCGCTGCTGTCCGATACCCTGAAGCTCTACTTCAACACGCTGCAGCAACGGATCATCGGCTTCTCGTTCGACAGAGGCGAGAAGGCCGTTCTGAAGAAGGGGTTCGTCGCGGCCTACAAGGTGACCCTGGGCCAAGTCTACGACACCGACTGGTCTGACTGCCCCGCCCGCTTCGACGTGATCGAACAGGTCGTACTGGCGCGCAATCTCAGCCAGCACGGCAGTCAGCTCACCTCGTTTCACCTATCCCACGACGCCAAGACGCTGCGCGATTACAGCCAACCCCTTTTTGCCAACCCGGCAGAATGGAAGGCATGGGTCGAGAATGGCGGCGGTGAGGCGAGCTTCCTCGTGCCGACGGTCAAGATTACGCGCGAAGCCCTGTTCGAGGCGATCGACGAGATAGAAGGCCTCGCCGACTGGCTGGAATCCCAAACCGGCAAGATCGACGCCTGGCGTCAGTCTCAAGCTGGGGAGGCGCCGGACCCAGAGGCCGAGGTGTTCGGGCTACTCAGCGCCGCCCGCTCCGCGCTCGACCTTTGCGGCCAGGCCCTGGCGTTGTTTGAGGAACGGCGACCCGAGGTGATCGACCAAGGCGATGCAAAGGGTCTCGTCATTGACGGTCGGCGACTGGAGCGGACCACTAACGGTCCTCTCTCGGCGCGCGGCTTGATCGGCGCCCAGGCCTTCTTGGCCAATTTAGTGGTGGTCGAAAACTGCATCACCAAGCTCGCGGGACTGCGCGGCCTCCCGCCTCACATCAAGGTCAACACCGGGCGATCCCTGAAGGCGATCAAGGCCGTCGTCGACCGCCAGGTGCGCAACACGGCGGAACACATCGATGATCGGGTGGTGGCCCGCGCCGATCAGAGCCTGATCTCGAGTTCGATCTTCGAGCCCGACCTCCTCTGCTCGACGCGAGCTGATGGCACCATTGGCGCCGTCTCGATCAGTCAGGCGACCTTGGACGCCGTCGCCCTGGCGCTCGACACCGTGGTCTGGACGCCGGAGCAGATCGCCGCGATGGCTCGCCCCCGTTCGCGCCCGCGGAAATGATGCCGCAGCGCGCTAGGTGTCGAGCATGTCCCATTCGTCTCCAAGCACCCAGCGCAGGGCGCTCAGCTTGCCGTTGACCATCCCCCACTCGAAGTCTGACCAGGGCCCGAGGTCATCGGTGCGACGTGCCTCGACGCGGGCGGCGGCGGCCAGCGCGGCGGCCCAGGTGCTTTGCGACATCAATTCCCGCGGATATCGATCTCTCGGATAGTCGGCGTCTGGCACGACGGTGATTGCGCCGCTTTCGACCTCGTTCCGCAGGCCCCAGTGCCGGTTGTACCAAACCTGATCGAACAGGCGGTCGATGGCCTCGAGAATCTCCGGCAGGCGCCGGGATTCCATCGACCACTCGGCCTCGAACCGCACCTCGTCCATGACCTCGGGCGCAAACTCCGCAAGGATCTCGGCAAGGCTGGTCGCATAGACCGAGTCCTGGTCGAACAGGCCGGCAAGGTCCGGGTGGGGTCGGCGGATGTCCCCCGTCGGGTCACTGAAGTCACGGGTGTTATGGGTGATGAAGGCGGTCCGCTCGGGACTGATCAGCTCGTCACAGGCGTCGACGTATTGCTCGATCAGGATGGCGTCGTTGATCGCATTCTTCTGCCGATGAAACGGGGCCTTGCCGAGGATCGCCCGCTCGCTGGCGCGGACCTTGACGGCGTCCGAGGCGGGCACGATCTCGGCGGCCGCGAACAACGCCTCGATCCGCTCCACGGTTTCGCGGGCGGCGTCAGCCAGGATGGCGACGCGGTGATCGACCTCATCCAGTCCCCGAACGATCGCGGATTTCGTCTCGACCGGCCCAAACCGCTCCACCGTGTCCTTCACCCGGCGGAACAGGCCTGAGAGGCTCTGAGCGCCCTCGCGGACAATGCGGTCCTTGTTGCGGCCGAACTCGTCGACGACGGTCTGCGGCACGATAAGGGCGACGTCCCCTTGCTCGACGAGAGTTTCGAGGCACGACAGGATCGGCAGCTGCCGATGGTCCTTGGCGAGCTCGAGCCAGACACACGTGTCGATCAGCATGTGCAGCATGACAGTCGGGACCGATTTTCCGTTTGCAGCCCCGATCATAGCAGCCAAGTTTGTGGCCGAGGACCGATGGTCGGTGGGTGAACAGGGCTATGGCGACGACTGTCAGCGAGGTGGTGGCCGCCTTTCAGCACCTGTACGAAAGCATCCACGACCGGGACTGCTGCAAGACCCTTCCCTTGCGCACCTACAACGAGCGCACCCTGGCGCCACTGGTCCGCACCTTCCTGCTCGGTTGGTTCGGGCACGTCTCGCCGGAGAAGCGCGCGGCGCTTCACCGAGCTGACACTTGGCGCACCCCTCGCCCCTGGCGACGCCGATGGCGTCCACGGTTGGCGACTGGAGCGGTTCGTGGCCGACGAGCTGTTGCGATGTCGGCAGGGCTGGCTCTTTGACAACACCATGGACCCCAACCTCGACGAACTTCTCTATCACCGCGGCGATCTTCATCGCCGTGGACTTCGGGGCGGATGATTGGGACTAGATCGGAACAGCTCGGTGCCACCCGCTAGCGATCAGCACCAGTTGATCCGCCCCCTGGTGAGATAGAAGTGGCTTTCGCATCCCGTCTTCCGCCAGATCGACGGCGTCACCGACGGGTGACCGGTCGCGTCGGTCACGACCGACCAACGGGGTGAGCGCGCGCCGAAGAACCGCAGATGTAGAGTTGCGCGACAGCCACAGGGACAGACCATAAAGCCGAACGTCGGCTGACCCTGTTGGGAGGTCACGTAGAGCCGGTGCGGTCGCAAGTGGGCGGGCCGTTCCGTTGAAGGGACAACCGCGATCGGTGGCCGCCAGCGGTCGCGCATTCCGCGCCGCCAGCGCTTCCATCCTGACCCGATCGCCTCGATGTGTTTTTGAACCCACCTCATGCGGCGTCCTCGAGGCGGCTGGACATCAACAACGGTGCGCAATCGCCGCGGCCGACATATCGCGCCAGTTCGAGGTCAGGCTCTCCGTCCGGTCTCGTCGCAATACGGCCATGGGTCAGCAGTAGCTTTTGCACCGCGAATTTGGCGTTGGGCTCCGTCCGATACGGATGGAGCCTCGCCAGGAACTCATTCACCGCAGTGGCCGCGGTCAGCGTGTTGACGCTGATCACCGCGGGACTATCAACCCGTACGCCGCGGATGTAGCCTCGGCGAACCTGGTCTTCATAGAAGTTCGGATCGGTACGCTTGAGGTATTCGGCGTGAAGCACGGCGTCGCTGTAGACGCCGCGGCTCTTCAGGCTCGATCCCCCAGGTTGCAGGTAGTGGACACCAGCCGAGACGCTCTCCACGCCGCCGGTCCCGTCGGCGTCCAGCCGGACGCCCAGGTCGAAATAGGGGAGACTATAGAACGCGGCGATCCGGTTGAGGATATCGCGCCCTTCGACCGAATCGACGCAGCCGAACACGATGTCGCAGGTGCTGAGCAAGGCGACGGCCTCGGGGGTGTCGACGCGGGCCTGACAGACCACCAGTTCCGTCCCCAGGCCAACGGCGTCCAGATGGGTTTTCATCATCTGCGCCTTGTTGGTCCCCGCTTCGGCGTCGGCACGTTTCGAACCCCAGATACGGTTCAGGTTCTTTCCCTCGACAATGTCAGGCTCGATCTCGACGATGCGACCGACGCCCAGGCGCGCCAGCATTTCGACAGTCGGACTGCCCGTGCCGGAGACCCCCACCACACCCACGCTGAGAGTCGACAGCAAGTTGGTGGTCCGGTCGCCGAACATCTGACGGTGACGCTGGTCGAAATCCTGCGGCGCGCAACCGCGCGGCTCCGGCCAGTACGAGAGGTTGTCGCCCACCACGGCCACGCGCTCGACGGCCGCAAAGCCGCCGTCGGCGTCTACTTCGCGGGCGAACATCTCGCCGTCCGGCAGCATCACGGCGCTGAGGTGGGGGCCTGCGACCTTTAGGGCGACCGAGCGGAAGATCTCGACGTCCGACGCGTCGTCGCGCGCCGAGAATTCTCGGAAACCTTCAGGGTGAGAGTGCACCTTCATCACCGACAGACCGAGCCGCGCCGCCTCGGTTAGGGCGTCGCGCAGACGCCGCGTCGGCCAGGTTACGAAGTCGCGCCCGCGCTGGCACTCGCTGTGCGGAATCTCGATCACCTTGTGGACCAGATGGACTCGGCGGCCCTCGCTCTCGGCCCGGCCGCAGAGGGCGATGGCGACCCCCTCGAAGCCGCTGCCATCGAACAGATGCAACTGAAGCTGGCCGTGCTGGGTCGCCGTCATGCGTAGTTTGCTCATCGCGATCTCCATGGGGTTAGCGCTTGCGAAGTTCGTGCTTCAGCCAGGCCCGGACCCGGCGGAGGTGACTGCACAAGGTGTCGATCCCCGAGCGCCATCCGTAGTGGCGAGACCACTGCTGGAAGGCCTTCCCGTCGATCTGCAAGACGCTGAGGTTGTTGATGGCCTTGCCGTCGCTGCGCGCCAGCGGCGGATAGAAGTAGACCATGTCGATGATGCCAGGCGGATAGGTGTCGATGCGGATCGCCGCGCACGCCGTCAGGTGACTGAAGCCCGCAGGGATCGGATGGTCGTGGATCAAGATCCACCGAACGCCTCCGTCGCGGACGGTCTCCCAAGTCAGTCCGAGCGCATCAAGCGCCCGGACATCCTCAGGGCCGAGTTCGAACTCCCGGCGCATCGCGTCAGCCCTCGGTCTCGTCGAGCGGGAAGGTCTCGAAGACCTCGATGCCGCGCTCGCCGAGATCGACCGATTGGTCGAGCTCGACAGCCACGTAGTGTCCGCCGTGCATCCGCTTCTCGATCTCGTAGTGCTCGGGCGGCGCCTTGCCGGCGATCACCAGCAGTTCGCGGCCGGTCACGAAGCGCTTCCGGATGACGTGGTGCTCGTGATCGATCTTCACCCGGTAGCTGTGGGCCAAGGGCGGCAGGCGGTTGTCCCGGCCGCATTCTTCGATGTCCACGATCTCGATGACGATGCGTTCGTGATCGCCGTGGTGTTCGACGTCGACGGCGATCACCGTGCGGTCGCCGTCGATGTGTTCGGCGACCACCACAACGTCGGGGTGGGCGCGATCGGGAGTGTTGGAACGATTGTCCATAGTGACCTCGTAGTGTCGGACGAGGCCACCGCGGCCCGTCTTCGCTAAATGTGCGAAGCGGTGCTAAGTTTGTCAAGCGAACTTAGAGGTGCTTGACGAATTTAGCGGAATGCCTACGTTACGCCACCCCAAAAATAGCAGACGGGTGCGCCCATGAGCCCAGCAAGGAAGAAGGATGATACGACGCCAGAACTCGGCAAGTTCCTGAAAGACATCAGAGTTTCCCGAGGGTTTTCGCTGCGCGAGGTAGAGCGAATCACCGAGGGAAAGATTTCCAACGGCTACCTGAGCCAGCTTGAAAACGGCGAGATCGCCAAGCCGTCGGCGATCATGTTGCACCGACTGTCCGCCGCCTACGGCGTCGATTATGGCACGCTAATGGAGCGGGCCGGGTTCGTCAGCGAATCGGAAGCGCCGGTCAACCGTGTCGCCACTTCGATTCTCGGCGAGCTCACTTCGGACGAGGAGGAGCAGTTGCTGAATTATCTCGGCTTCCTGCGTAGTCAGAAGGCGAAGAAATAATGCGGCCGGATGATTCGACCGTCTCGCGCGAGCAAAGCATCGAAATCCGCCTCGCAGCCACAAAGATGCTGCAGGACGCCGGCGCCTTGGGGACCTACCCCACGCCGGTCGATGAGATCATGCGCGCGGCCAAGATCGAAATCGTCCCCATCGCCCTCGACGAGAGTTACCTCGCCAAACTACGGCGCAGGGCCGAGCAGACTGGCAAGGCGCTGCTTAGCGCGCTGAGCAAACTATGGGGCGTCTTCGATCCGAAGGCCCGCATCGCTTTCATCGATCCGGAGACGCCCAAGGAGAAGGTGCCGTTCCTCAAGCTTCATGAGGGTGGGCACGCGGTGTTGCCCTGGCAGAGCATCTTTGGCCTGTTCGAAGATTGCCGAAAGACCCTGGACCCCGAGATCAAGGCTCAGTTCGAGCGTGAGGCCAATGTCTTCGCCTCCGACGTCCTGTTCCAGCTCGACGGCTTCGCTCTCGAAGCGGCCGACCATAAATTCGGCATCACCGTGCCGTTGCGCTTGGCCAAACGCTACGGGGCGTCGGTGTACGCGACCGTGCGGCGCTACGTGACGAGCAGCGACCGGACCTGCGCGGTAGTGGTCCTTAACCCGCCCGAGCTCGCTGAAGTCGTCGGCTACTTCTGCACCATTCGGCGCGCCATCACCTCGCCAGCTTTCGACCGGAAGTTTCCGGGTTTGGCCTGGCCGACGACGGTCACGCCAGACGACGCGCTGGGCAAGATCATCCCGGTGAACCGAATGACCGGGCCACGTCCGCTACGCATCGTAGACGCCAACGGCGACACCCAGGAGTTCGTCGCCGAGGCGTTCAAGACACCGCATCAGACGTTCATTCTCATCCACGCCGCCGAGAAAATCCGACGTCGCGTGCTCCTAGCCACCGAGTTCGAAGCCGTCTGATCCCTTGGCGCAGATCATCGGATACGCTGACGGCGCAGCCCACCGAGTCGCGATCGCGTTCCAGATTCTTCGCCAAGGGGGCAGTCGTTCGGGAACATCGCCGGGGCCCCGCTTTGCGATCGTCGCCTTGAGGTCTTCGAACGCACCTTCGTGAAAGCCCATTAGAAACAGCGCGCGCAGCTTGTCTTTGGCGATCGGCGTCGGCTGTACGGTCTTCGCCTCTCGACGGGCATAGTCGAGCAGGAGTTCGCAGCGGGCATGAACATCGGCGATGTCCTGGATGTACTCTTCGATCTCCGATTTGAGGATGTTGCGGCGACCAGCCGTGCCCGCCACCACATCGGCCTGCAGCCCCCGGAGTCTGCCGGCCTGCACTTGAAGATGGCCGAGCAGATCGGCGATCACATCCGCGACGTCGTTCGAAGCTGCTTCGATTGCGACGGCAAGCGCTGCGGTTTCGTCCTGCGGAATCGCGGGAACCTGCCAGGCGATCAGCGCCTCGCGCTGCACGTGATCGCCGGGCGCCGCCAGATATAGGTTGCGCAGGTCTCGGCCAACGGCCCGCGCATACTCCATGATGTTGCTCAGCACGAGCGGCAGCGTAGAGCGCGCCGCCGCGTGACGCCGGTGAAGCCGGTCGCGCTCGAAGATGCGCGCCTGGCGGGTTTGATGGTAGACAAAGCCGGTGCCAATCAGCGCCGCGACGATCGCCAGCAGACCGGCAATCAGCGTTTGCCACTTTTCGGCAAGGGCCATCCAATCCGACACGGCGTTCACCCCTCGGGCAGAGCGACGGACACGGCGATCGCTGCCGCGATCGGCCCAGATCGACGTTCGAGGAGTCGTCCGACGATCTCCTGGCGATCTTCGCCGAACTGCTGACCGACCTTACATCGCAGGAGAAGATCGGCCGCCCAGGTCTCCAATCGCCAGTTGCTCGAAGGCCCGGCCTTCTCCAGCCCGCCCAGAGTTGGCGCGGCACCCTTGTCCAGCTTGGCCAGAATCGGGGCGACATCGGCCATCGTGTAGACGCGACAGCCAAGCGGCGGTTGTGTCACGGCCTGATACGACGCCACCGGATAGCGCACGGTCGTCGGTATGACGGGCGGATTGTAGAAGAGATAATAGACCGCATCGCCGAACTCCTCGTTCAGCCGGTTGATCACCTCCACCTGATCGCTCTCTGCGGTGAGCGCGGCATAAGTGCAATCGTCAGTGAAATCGAACTGTCGGTGCAGCTTGCCGAGAGGTGACTTGGGATCGCGGCGAAGAAATTTGTTCATGCCGTAGGCGAAGCCGACGGGATCATCGTCATCGACATCGTTGTTTGCCGGATATAGCCGCTTGGACTGCAGCAGCCCGATCTTCTGGGACAGCAAAGTCCCTGCTTGGTAGACGAACACAAGGACGGCGATATCGGCGGTTTCCCAGCGACCGAGACGTCGAAGCCCGCCGATATTGTGGACGTTCATTTCAACCACCGTGCCGGAGGGCAGCAGTCGCGGCGGGGAGTAGGGAATCACGGCCTCGATCAGGCCATCATCCAAGGCCGTCTCCCGGATATTCGGCACATTGATCAGCCGCTCGGTCACCTTGCGGTTCGCCTCGGCGAAAACCGCTCGGAACCAATCGATCGCGTCGTCAGGAATTTCCGGCCAGACTGCCATCCCACTCGCATAGCAACGCTACGTCGATGCGTCGTCCCAAAAGCCCGGATGGGGCGAGCGAAGCCCTTCAAACTGCGCGGCCTATCGCGACAACAGGGCCAAGACGGCCATCGCCAGCCCCACACGCGGCCAGCAACTTGATGAATTCGATCTGATGGGAGGGATGAACGTCGGTCGTCCTGCGAAGAAGGGCGACACCTAAGATGTCCACATTTCGCGCCACGTCTACACGGTGGGACTGTGCAACGATCGAATGATCCCGCTGGCGACGCCATCCGTCCAAGTCTGGGGGAACGCACCTTTGTGGCGGAACGTCAGGCCCGACGGCTCGACTAAGCCCGCTCAGCCCCCTCGATCAGCCGACGAAACGTGAGCCGCCGGCGGTCGGGCTCGGTCCCGTCGCTTCGCTCCTCCTACGGGTCCGACCCTGCGGGCGCCTTCGGCGCCGCCGGCCGCTCGACGGCGCGTCCCGCCCACGCTGCGCGTGGGCTCCTTGCAGCCTCCTCCTCGTCTCGCCCCGATCCGAGCGGGATCGCGGCTCGGGTGGCTTAGGGCCAGCCCTCGGCGCACTCCGGAGCGTCTTCCGCCCAGCTTCGGTCGTCGCCCTGATCTCATGCCGCCCAAGGCTCTCAAAGCCCTGCAGCCGGGTCCCCGCGAAGGCGCCCCTCCGTTTGCACACCCGGTCTCGCCGACGGGCAGGGGTTCAGGCGCGCCTTGCGCCTGCACCCTGACCCCAAGGAGGTTCCTATGACTGCCAAGTTTGAGGCCGTCCTCGACCACGGCGCCGTGGTCGAAATCCCGCTCAACAAGCTCAAGAAGTCGCCGAAGAACGTGCGGAAGGTCCCGCACAGCCCCGGCGAGATCGAGGCCCGTGCCGCCAGCATCGCCGCCAAGGGCGTGCTTCAGCCGCTGGTGGTGGAGCCCGAGCGCGACGAGGCGGGCCAGCCGACCGGCTGCTACCTCGTCACCATCGGCGAGGGCCGCCGCCTCGCCCAGTGCCTGCGGGCCAGCCGCAAGCAGATCAGGAAGACCGAGCCGGTGCGCTGCGTGATCGACACGCAGAATGACCCCTCGGAAATCTCCCTGGACGAGAACGTCAGCCGCACGGACATGCACCCGGCCGACCAGTTCGAGGCTTTCCGCGACCTCGGCGAGCGCAAGGGCTGGGGGCCGGAGGAGATCGGCGCTCGGTTCGGGGTGTCGGCGCATGTGGTGAGGCAGCGGCTTCGCCTGGGCGCCGTCAGCCCCAGGCTGCTGGACATCTACCGCGAGGACGGCCTGACCCTGGACCAATTGATGGCCTTCGGCGTCACCGAGGACCACACCCGCCAGGAGCAGGTGTTCGAGCAGTTGTCGTACAACCGCAGCCCGCCGCTGATCCGCCGGGCGATGACCGAGGCCAAGGTCCAGGCCGACGACCGGCGGGCCGTGTTCGTCGGCGTCGAGGCCTATGCCGAGGCGGGCGGGCCGGTCCTGCGCGATCTCTTCACCGAGGATCGCGGCGGCTGGCTGGAGGACGTGGCCCTGCTGGACCGGCTGGTGCTGGAGAAGCTGGTCGGCCTCGCCACCGAGTTGCGCGAAACCGAGGGCTGGAAGTGGGCGCAGGCGCACCTCGACTATCCGTCCAGCCACGGCTGCCTGCGGGTCTATCCACACCGCGTGGAGCGCACCCCAGAGGACGAGGCCAGGATCGCCGAGCTTTCGGCGGCCTACGATGCGCTCACCGGGGAGTGGGCCGAGGTCGAGGACCTGCCGGAAGACGTCGAAGCCCGATTCGCTGAGATCGACGCCGAGCTTCAGGCCTTCGGCGACGGCTACGGCTTCGACCCCGACGAGGTCGCGCGCGGCGGGGTGCTGGTCATCCTGGGCCATGACGGTCAGGCCCGCGTCGAGCGCGGCTGGGTCCGGCCCGAGGACGTGCCGGCGCCGGTGGAGGCGGAGGCGACGGACGACGACGGCGGCGATGGCGAAGCCGCGCAGGACGGGGCGGACGGCGACCGCGTTGAGGACGACGAGGCAGAGGATGCGCTGGCGCCGCTGTCGGACAAGCTGATCGCCGACCTCACCGCCCACCGTACGGCGGGCCTGCGCGACGCCCTGGCCGAGAACCCGGACGTGGCCCTGCTCTGCCTCGTCCACGCCCTGGTGCTGCGGACCTTCCATGGCGCCGTGCCCGCCTCCTGCGTCGATGTCCGCTGCGGCTCGGTCGGCCTGGGGCAATACGCCCCCGGCATCGAGGACGCCCCGGCCAGCCGGGCGGTCGAGGCTCGGCACGAGGCCTGGGCCCGGCAGCTGCCGGACGACCCCGCCGAGCTTTGGGGCTTCGTGGTCGGGCTGGACGGCGACAGCCGCGCCGCGCTCATGGCCCACTGCGTGGCCTTGAGCGTCAACGCGGTGCGGTCTTGGGAACGGCGCCCCCTGGCGCTGGCCCACGCCGACGCGGTGGCGCAGGCCGTCGGCCTCGACATGACCGGCTACTGGGCGCCCACGGCGGCGGGCTACTTCGGGCGGGTGACCAAGGCCCGCATCCGCGAAGCGGTGGGCGAGGCGGTGTCGAGCGAGGCGGCCGAGCGGCTGGCGAGCCTGACGAAGCCGGAGATGGCGCAGGCCGCCGAACAGGCGGTGGCCGGGACCGGCTGGCTGCCGGCGCTGCTGCGCCAGCCCCCCGGTGTCGCGGCTGAACCGGCGGACGCCGAGCCGTCCGCCGTGGCCGCCGAGTAGGCGTACGGGACCGGAGCCGCGTCGGCGGCTCCGGTCCTTTCCGCATTTGCGGATTTGCGGCTGGGCGCGCGCGTGGCGCACGACAGCCGGCCAGTTGCGGCCCACGTCCCAGGCCAACGCCCGGCGTCCTGTCGAGACCCCTTGCGGGAATCCCCAACGTCCGCAACTATGGCGAGAGCGTCCTACAACCCGGCCTCTCGGGAGCGCCCCCTCCGGCGGAGAGACCTGTCCATGCTGCGAAACGGCCTCCTCGCCGCCCTGGGCGACGCGGGCGACCTGCTCAGCCCGCACCTGCGCGACGTGACCCTGCGCGCGGGCGCGGTGCTCTGCGAGCCCGGCGACGACCTCGCCTTCGTCTACTTCCTGCACGAGGGTGCGGTCTCCAAGCTCGCGGCGTTCGAGAGCGGCGCCGAGATCGAATGCGCCCTGATCGGCCGCGAGGGCGCGGTGGGCGCGGCGGCGGTGTTCGGCGTCCGCCAATCGCTGACCCGCGACGTCTGTCTCGTCGAGGCTCGGGCCTCCCGCATCGAGGCCGAGCGGCTGCGGCAGGCCTGCGCCCGCTCGGCGGTGATCGACCAGGCCCTGCGCCAATACGTGCTGAAGAAGTTCTACGCCGCCATGCGCAGCGGCGCCTGCAACGGCCAGCACCCGGTGGAGCAGCGGCTGCCGCGCTGGCTGCTGGCGGCTTCCGACGCCCTCGGATCGGCCGAGATCGTCCTGCCGCAGGACGCGGTCGCCCGCATGCTCGGCGTCCAGCGCAGCTCGGTGAACCCGGTGCTGCAGGACCTGCAGGCCGCCGGCATCGTGGCCCTCGGGCGGGGCCGGCTCACCCTCCTCGACCGGCCGCGGCTGCTCGGCCGCGCCTGCGAATGCTATGCCGCCGTGCGCGGCGAGGCGGCGCCCTTCGCCTCGTATGGCCGCGGTTAGGCGCGCAAGCGTCGCTTGCGTCCAGGACCGGACAGACCGCAAGCTTCCCTTACGTCAACTTGCGGCTCCAGCGCCCGCAGAGGCGCCGATCATCGGGCGGCCCGCGGCGCCCAGGCGGGAGGACCGATGCGCATCCTGAAGATCCTGCCGGCCGGCCCCGGCTGCTGGCAGCTCACTGGCCTCGGCGAGCCCACCTATTTCCGCTCTGGGCGCGCGGCCGAGGCGACCGGGCGCCGGCTCGCCTCGGCCGCGGCCGTCCAGGGGCCGGTCGAGTTGCAGGTCTACGACCTGAGCGGCGGCCTGGCCGGCAAGCTGCGGTTCAACGGCGCCGCCTGAGCCCAGCGTCCAGGTTGGACTGCCGCCGCTTGCGCGCACCCAGGCGACGGCGAAGCCGTGCGGATGGCTGCCGCGTAGCCGATGGGGGCGGAGCTTGCGGCGCTCCCGCCGACGCCGGACGGAACGTCGGCCGCGCGCCTTCCGGCGCGCGGCCTTTCCCTATTTCGCGGCGACAGCCTTCGCGCGACGGCCGCGCTTGGCGGGCGCGGGCGCGGGCGCCGCCGCCCGCTGCTGGCGGCCCAGTTGGCCGAGCCCCAGGCTCTTGGCCATCTGCGAGCGTGCGGCGCTGTAGTTGGGCGAGACCATCGGATAGTCGCGCGGCAGGTTCCACTTCTCGCGATACTGCTCGGGCGTCAGTCCGCGTGTCGCCAGATGGCGCTTGAGCGTCTTGTACGGCTTGCCGTCTTCGAAGCTGACCAGGGCCGCAGGCGTGATCGACTTGCGGATTTGGGCGGGGGTGGCTCGGACCTGAGCCTCCGGAGCGGTTTCGGCGGCCGGCTCGGCGGCCGCTTCTTCGACCGTCGCCTCGCCAAGACTGTTCAGGCTGGCGGCGATCTCGCGGATCACACTGGAGATCTCAGACTGCGGCACGTGCGAGTTCGAGAAATAGGCCGCCGCCACTTCCGCGACGATTTCCTTGAAACGATCACCTTCGGCCATCCCGCCCGCTCCTGTTGTCCAGCGCGAGCGTTTAGCGGGCGAAGCACTTGCTCGCAAGTCTTGGCGTGACCCGGTCGTCCCCGGCGAAGACCTGGGCACGCAATATTAGGTGAGGCGGCTATAGTTCCCGACTCAATAGACGCCGGTTTTCGCGCTTAGGCTCGCCGGGTGTTTACCTTGTCGGCGCCCGCCTCAAGCGACGGTCGCCACGGCGCACAACACCTCGCCCGCAGCCAAGGGCAGGTAGAGCCGGGCCAGGCGCACCCGGCGCCCGGCCAGGCTCAGCGTCGCCTCGACCAGGATCTCGCGGCCGGTTTCGTCGGCCGCCTGCGCCTCGCACGCCGCCGCCTCCTCGCCAGCCGACAGGGCCCGGGCGGACTCGCCCACAAAGGCGCCGCCATAGAGCTCCGCCAGCCGGGCGTCGGCCGCATCGATCCGCCAGCCGCCCGGGTCCTCCAGCCGCAGCCAGGCGACCGGGGCCTCGCGACCGCGCAAGGCCTCGGCCGGCACGACGCCGCCATGGGTGCGCCAGGCCTCGATCAGCCGGTGCAAATGCGGATGCCGCGTAGCGATCAAGTCCGTCATCCTCGTCTCCCCGCGTTCAACCAGATTTTCTGATTACCAGATTTTCCGGTTACTGGCTCTGTCGGCCTCAACCTCGCCGACGCGGGCGTATGTCCAAGACCTTACGCTCCCTTCGCCAGCAGCGCCTCATCGAACTCCTGGTCGAACGCCGCAAGCAGGCGGGCCTCAGTCAGGCTGTGCTGGCCGACAAGCTCGGCCGCTATCAGTCGGTGGTCGCCGCCATCGAATCCGGGGGCCGTCGCCTCGATGTGGTCGAGTTCCTGGAGCTGGCCGAGGTGCTGGGCTTCGACCCGCACGAGATCCTCGACCTCGTGCGAGCGACGCCACGCAGACCCGCCTGACCCGCCGAACGCCGGTCAATCATGATGGGCGGCGAGCCTCATCCCCGCTGAAGCCCCTCTCGAAGACCGAGCGCGCCTGACGCTGGCCGACGCCGCTGCGCGGTCAAGCCCGGCCCGCACCTGCAACCGGGTTGGGCCTGACCGCGCAGCTGAACCGCGTCGGCCCCGCCTCCTGCGCCCTCGCTCCGAGAGCTTCAGCCAAGGGAGGCCCGCCATGACCGTCATCATCACGCCTGAGGAACGGGTCCAGCTCCTCGCCAACGGCGCGCGCAGCGCAGCCGGCGAGGACATCGATCCCTTCCCGGTCCTCAAGCTGTTCACGCCCGACGCCAACGCCACATGGCTGCTGACCGAGCTCGATCCCGAGGATCCTGATATCGCCTTCGGCCTTTGCGACCTCGGCATGGGGTTTCCGGAGCTGGGCGGGGTGCGGCTGTCGGAGATCACCTCCGTCCGCGGCCCGCTCGGGCTGCCCGTTGAGCGCGACCTGTGGTTCAAGGCAAACAAGCCACTAAGCCACTACGCCGAGGCGGCGCGAGCGAGCGGCGGCATCCGCGCCTAGGGCGCCGTGCAGACGCGTCCTGCCCTCCGGCGGGGCGCGTTTTCCGCTTTTGCGTATCGGCGGAATGGGGGGCTTGCGGGTCTACGGGACGTCGGCGGATCGGGCCACGCCATACCCGGTGGCTGCGAGGGAGCCGAGCGGCTATCTACGCGCCGGTGAAACCGTTCCTCGATCTCGTCGGCCGCTCCGGCGCCTCCTATCGGCTGAAGCTGGCCGCGCCCGACCGGTTGCCGACCACTGCCGGCAACTTCGTGTTCCTGCGCGCCTCGGCCAGCGGCGAGCAGGTGGTCTGCTGCGGCACGGCCAGGAGCTTGACCCGCGCGGCCGGCCTCTGGACCACGGCGGTCGAACAGCACCGGGCGAACCGCATCTATGTCCGGCTCAATGTCTCGCGCGAGGCGCGCGAACGGGAGCACGAGGATCTCCTCGGCGCCCTGCAACCGGTGATGGTCGCGGCCGAGCTGGACTGAGCGGACAAGCCGCTCGCCTTCTCCCGGCGCAAAACGGGGCGATATGGGCCTCGGCTAGGTTCGAATCCGGACCTCGCCGGCTCACCTGGTCATGCGGTCCGGACGCCAGGGAACGGCCTCCCGTCGCAACCCCACCCAGGCGGACCTCTCCTGGCCTGATCTAGCCGAGGGTTAAGCGGCTGACGCCGCCGATCCTTGGCCGCAACGGCGGGCGGCGACTTTCTTCCCCTGCCGGCTGCGCCGACATTCCTCGCGCCAGGCAACAAAGTCGCCGCCCGCCGTCCTTCGCTGACGCTGCGGGGCTGGCGCCTGCGGGTCGGACCGCCCTCGGCCGGTCGATCGCCATCGAGGCCGCGATGGGCGCGGCTCGAAACTGAGGAGACAAGCCATGGCGACCATCGGAACCTTCCAGAAGAGCGACACCGGCTACGCCGGCTCGATCAAGACCCTGACCCTCGACGTCAAGCGGGCCCAGTTCCGCGCGGTGGAGAAGGAGAACGACAAGGCCCCCGACTTCCGCATCTTCGCCGACAAGACCGAGTTCGGCGCGGCCTGGAAGAAGACCTCCCGCGAGAACCGCGACTACCTCTCGGTCAAGCTGGACGATCCGAGCTTCTCCGCGCCGATCTACGCCTCGCTGGTCGAAACCGAGGACGGCATGAGCCTGATCTGGTCGCGCAGCCGCACGGCCGATTGAGCCCCCGGAGCCCCGCCGCCGGGCGGGGCTCCCCCGTCCGCAGAGCCGCCGATGCGGAAATCCGCCGATCCGGACCTACGGCCTTGCGTGAAAGCCCGAGAGCACTATCTCCCATCACACGCGGAACGTGCGCCGCGTCGCCTGGGAGTTGTCGATGCCGCGCGCCGCCTATCTCTACCTGCTGGCCCTGGATGGCGCGGGTCTGGCCTGGGAATACCTCCGCCGCGATCCGGCCTATCGCGCCAGCTGGCGGCGCGACCCCGCCGCGCGATGGAGGTTGCGATGTCCCAGAGGACCCCAGCCTCGACGCCCGCGACGCGGCGCCCGCCTGGGGACCTGATCCGGCCACGTCGGTTCGACTGGTCCGCGCCGAGGACGCGGGGCCCGAGGCGCCGACCTTCGACCTCTGGGCCCTGCCCGGCCGCAAGCGCCTGGTCCACGACGGTGCGCGCCTGACCCTGGCCGGTGACGCGCCGGCCGGACCGATCCGCGCCGTGCTCACCGCCGACCTGGCGCACGGTCGACCCTACGGCTACGCCGTTCCGGCCGGCGAGGCGGCCCGCGAGCGTCTCGGCGCCATCGAGGCCTTCCAACACCGGGCCCGCCGCGCCGCCGCCGTCGCCCGCCCGTTCGACCGCGGTGCGATGGCCCACCTGAAGGCGATCCAGGCGCTGGACGCCCAGGCCGCCGGCGCGGCGCACCGGGAGATCGCCGCGGCCCTCTTCGGCCACGCGGCGGTGGCCGGCCGCTGGTCGCCCGACGGCGACCTGCGCGCCCAGGTTCGCGATGCGCTGGCCCGCGGCCGGGCGTTCCGCGACGGCCGCTGGCGCGAGCTCGTGTGGCCGTCGGCGAGAGGGAGATTTTCCGAGGACGCCCAATCTCCCTGATGCGCGCGCCCAAGCCCCTCCACCCTGGCTGCGGCCTGCGGAGCCCCGCTCCGCCGCGACCGAGGACGAGGACATCCCATGGGCGAGACGACGCCGGCGCGCCGCTACCTCAGCAATGACGAGGCGGCCGAGTATCTGAAGCTCTCGCCGCGCACGCTTGAAAAGCAGCGGGTGATCGGCGGCGGGCCGAAGTTCCGCAAGTTCGGCCGGCGCGTGGTCTATGCGCTCGCCGACCTGGAGGCGTGGGCCGAGGCGCGCGCCTGCGACACCACCTCCGACCCCCGTTACGTCACGCTGCGCTGAGCCGCCGCCGTGCCCCGCAGCACTGTCCTTGCGCCTCGGCAGCTGGAGCTGTTTCGCGCGCTCGGCGGCGAGTTCGCCCCCCGCGACGCCCAGGACCTCATGGCCTATCCCTTCTTCAGCCTGGCCAAGACGCCACGCACCGCGCCGATCGACTACCGGGCCGGCGGGGTCTCGATCCGGGTGGAGGCCACCGCCGAGCACGGCATGGCCACCATCTGGGACGCCGACGTGCTGATCTGGGCGGCGAGCCAGATCGTCGAGGCGCGCGATGCAGGCCTGCGCCCCTCGCGGCTGATGGCGGCGACCCCCTACCAGATCCTGGCCTTCATCGGACGCGGGGTGGGGGCTCGCGACTACCAGCGGCTGAAGGCGGCCTTGGACCGGCTGCAGTCGACGACCGTGGCGACCAGCCTGCGGCAGCCGACCAGCCGCCGGCTGCACCGCTTCTCCTGGATCAACGAATGGAAGGAAACCGCCGACGGGGCGGGCCGGCCGCTCGGCCTGGAGCTCGTCCTGCCCGACTGGTTCTTCGCCGGCGTGCTCGACCAGGCGCTGGTGCTCTCCATCGACCGGGCCTATTTCGAGCTCACCGGCGGGCTGGAGCGCTGGCTCTACCGGCTGGTGCGCAAGCATGGCGGGCGCCAGTCCGGCGGCTGGTGTTTCGACTTCCGCCACCTGCACGCCAAGTCCGGCAGTCTCGCCCGCTTCTCCAACTTCGCCTTCGAGCTCCGCGCCATCGCCGCGCGCCAGCCCCTGCCGGGATACCGGCTGCGGGTGCGGGCCCTGCGCGGCGGCGGCGAGGCCCTGGTCTTCGCGCCGGTGGCCCGCGACCCGCTGGCGCGGCTGGCGGTCCAGCTCGAGGCGCGCGCCTTCGCGGAGGACGAGCTGTGAATCCCCTCGTGCTATCGCGGGCGGCGGCTATCGTGCCATCAGGGGCGCCAACCACGTGCTATCGCGGGCGCCGACTGGGCCTAAGCCGTTGCGGCGGCTCGCAAATTCGGCCGCCTAACGATTCTAACCCAGACTCCTTCGGAGTCTGTCTAACGGGGCCACCCCCGTGATCGTGGCCCTACTCAACCAGAAGGGCGGGGTCGGCAAGACCACGCTGGCCCTGCACCTGGCCGGCGCCTGGGCCGCGCTCGGCCGGCGCACGGTGGTGATCGACGCCGACCCGCAGGGCTCGGCGCTCGACTGGAGCCAGGCCCGGGCCGGGGCCGGCGCGCCGCGGCTGTTCGGGGTGGTGGGCTTGGCCCGCGAGACCCTGCACCGCGAGGCCGGCGAGCTCGCCCGCGGCCTCGACCATGTGGTGATCGACGGCCCGCCGCGGGTGACGGCGCTCGCCCGCTCGGCGCTGCTGGCCGCCGACCTGGTGCTGATCCCGGTGCAGCCCTCGCCGCTCGACGGCTGGGCCTCGGCCGAGATGCTGCGGCTGCTCGAGGAGGCGCGTGTCTTCCGGCCGCAGCTGCGCGCCCGCTTCGTGCTCAACCGCTGCGCCGCCCGCACGGTGATCGCCCGCGACACCGCTGCGGCCTTGGCCGAGAGCCAGCCCGCGCCGCTCATCGCCCGCATCGGGCAGCGGGTGATCTATCCGGAAAGCGCCGCGCAGGGGCGGCTCGCCTTCGAGCTGGACCCTGAGGGGCCGGCCGCGGCGGAGGTCGCCGCGTTCGCCATGGAAGTGCTGGAGGTCGGGCGTTGAGCGATCGCCCCGCCTTCGCCCAGAGGCCAGGCCAGGCCGAGGCCTGGGTCCGCGCCGCCGGGCCCGTCACCGCCGGCAAGGCCGAGCTGTTCACGGCCCGGCTGACCATCGATGTGACGCCGCAGCTGCGCGGCCGGATCAAGGTCGCCGCCTTCCAGCGCGGGCTCACCGTCGCCGAGATGCTGCGGGCCATGCTGGAGGACGCCTTCGGCGAGCCGCCGACGGCCGGAGATGCGCCATGAGCGCGCTCACCCGGGTGGAGCTGCTGTTCTGGCCAGGCCGCCTCAACGACCGGCTGCGGTTCGGCGCCCCGGTCGCCGAGCGGCGCCTGGACCGCCGCCGCGCCCAGACCTTCTTCGCCCCTGGCCAGCGGTTCGCCTTCGTCCGCTGGCGGGCCGGTGACTGCGGGACCGAGGTCTGGCGGCTGTGGGTGCTGCGCGCGGTCGCGCCGGACGAGGCCGCCGCCACGATCGCCGGCGTGGCGCCCGGCGCGGCGATCCTGGTCGCCGCCGCCGGCGACGGCCCGGTGAAGCGGGCGCTGGCGCTGATCGACGCCATCGAGGCCGCCGGCGCCGATCCGGCCCAGGCGCCGGAGGCCTACTGGCGCATGGCGGCCAACCGGCTGGCGGTGCGGCGACCCCTGCGGGTCTACGGCGCCGCCGAGCAGGGCTGGGCGGTGCGGCTGGAGCCGCTGTCGTGAACCCCGGCGGCCGCGAGGTGCTGGTCGCGAGCGCCTTGGCCTTCGGTCTGTTGACGGCGGCAAGCGCCGCATCGCGCCCCATCCTGGTGGCTTACAACGCCACCGCCAGCGCCCCCCGCGGCTGGTATCGCATCACACCGCTAGACGTTCCTGCGAGCGGCCAGCTGGTCCTCACCCGCCTGCCGCGCGCGCCTGAAGCGCTCGCCGATGCGCGGCGCTACCTGCCGGCCGGCGTCCCCCTGATCAAGCCGGTGGCCGCCGGCCCGGGCGCCCGCGTCTGCCGGCTGGGGGCGCGGGTTGCGATCGACGGCCGGCTGGCGGCGCGGGCCCGCTTGCGCGACCGGGCGGGGCGACCGCTGCCGGTCTGGCGGGGCTGCCGTCGGCTCGGCGAAGGCGAGGTCTTCCTGCTGTCCGACCGGCCCGACAGCTTCGACGGCCGCTATTTCGGGCCCACGCCGACGGGCCTGATCCTCGGCGAGGCGCGGCCGCTATGGACCTGGTGAGCCTCGCCGCGGCGGTGGCGACGGCGTCCGCGCCAGCCGCACAGCCCTATGCCGCCCATGTGGCCGAGGCCGCCCGGCGGTTCGACCTTCCCGAAGCCTGGATCTGGGCGGTGCTGCGGGCCGAGAGCGCTGGCCGGCCCTGGGCCGTCTCGCCCAAAGGCGCCATGGGTCTGATGCAGCTGATGCCCGCCACCTATGCCGAGCTGCGGGTCCGCCATGGCCTCGGCCCCGATCCGTTCCAGCCGCGCGACAACATCCTGGCGGGCGCCGCCTACCTGCGCCAGATGTTCGACCTCTACGGCGCGCCGGGCTTTCTGGCCGCCTACAACGCCGGTCCCGGCCGCATGGACGCCCACCTGGCTGGGCGGCCGCTGCCCGCCGAGACCCGCGCCTATGTCGCGGGCCTGGCGCCGCGGCTCGGGCTCTCCGGGTCATCACCGCCCCAGGTCCGCCCGGGAACCGCGCCGCTGTTCGCCGTCCGCACGATGATCGCCAACCCACCCACGGCTCCGGCGTGGGGCGCCGGCGGGATGTTCGTCCCCTTGGCCGCCGCCCATGTGCAGGACTGATCCCCAGCCGCCGGAGCGCGGTCGAATCTCGATAGGTCTTGAGGGCAAGATTAAAGCCGCCACCTCGTCCAGGGGTCGATGGCCTTGTCTGCACATGGGGATCGGCGGCGCCAGTCGCCGCGACGCGCGCGCGGCGGGTCACGGCATCGACCTCTGGCGCCTCGTCCTTTCGCGAGGTTGGCCCCCTCGAACGCGCTGGACCGCCCATGGCCCGCGGCGCTGACGAGGACCGCTTTCGGCCGCGGCCAGGGCGGGCGCGGGCCGGCGGGACGCCGCCGCGCCGGTTCACCAGCCAGGTGCTGCAGGCGGCGCAGAAGGCCGGCGTCGGGGTGGCCTCGCGGCTGGGCCGTAAGCCCGGCCGGGGTGGCATCAACGGCCGCGGCCGGGTCGCCGCCCGGATGCTGGAGGGCCGCCTCGGCGCCAAGAGCCGCCGGGTGGTGGTCAAGGCCCGGCTGGTGGTGCTGGCCAGGGCCGCGCCGGGCTCGGCGGCCGCCCACCTGCGCTACATCCGCCGCGACGGGGTCGCGCCGCAGGGAGAGCCCGGCCAGCCCTACGGTCCCAGCGCAGACCGCGCCGACGGCGAAGCCTTCCTGGAACGCGGCCGGGACGACCGCCACCAGTTCCGGTTCATCGTCTCCCCGGAGGACGCCCAGGCGGTCGGCGCGGCCTTCACCCGCCGATTGATGGGCCAGGTGGAGGCGGACCTCGGGACCCGGCTGGACTGGATCGCCGTCGACCACCACGACACGGACAATCCCCACACCCACCTGATCGTCCGCGGCGTCGACGACCAGGGCCGCGACCTGGTCATCGCCCGCGACTACATCGCCCACGGCTTCCGGCTGCGCGCCTCGATGCTCGCGACCGAGCTCCTGGGTCCGCAGAGCGAGCGCGAGCTCGCCGAACGCATGGCCCGGGAGGTGGAGGCTGAGCGCTGGACGTCCCTCGACCGCCGCTTGGCCGAACAGGCGCGGGCGGGCGGGGTGGCGCTGGACGGCGACGACCGCCTGCTGCGCGGCCGGCTGGCGACCCTGGAGCGGCTGGGCCTCGCCCAGCCCGTCGCCGGCGGCTGGCGGTTGCGGGGCGACTTCGAGCCCACCCTGCGGGCCATGGGCGAGCGCGGCGACATCCTGCGCGCCCTGCAGCGCGCGTTTTCCGAGCCGCGGCCACTTGAGATCCTGCATGCGGACGCCGCCCCCAGGGTCGGGATTGGCCGGATCGTCGCCAAGGGCCTGGCCGACGAGCTTTCCGGGCGCGGCTACCTCGTCCTCGACGGGCTCGACGGCAGGGGCCGCTATCTGGCCCTGCCCGCGGGCGCCGAGCTGGCGGACTTCCCGAAGGGCGCCGTGGTCGAGGTCCGGGCGGGCGCCGCCGGCCCTCGGGCCGCCGACCGGGCCTTGGCGGCCGCGGCCGAGGCCGGCCTCTACCGGCCGAGCCGTCGTCTCGACCAGCTTCGCGCGGAGGGCGGCGGCCCCGATCCCGACGCCATGGTGCGCGCCCACGTCCGCCGGCTCGAAGCCATGCGCCGCGCCGGGATCGCCGAGCGGCTCGACACCGATCTCTGGCGCCTCCCAGCCGATTTCCTGGACCGCGCGGCGGCCCATGACGCCGGCCGCTTCGGCGCGCTCAGGGTCGAGGTGCTGGCGGTGGAGCCGCCCGAGCGCCTTGCCCGGGCCATCGGCGCCACCTGGCTGGACCGGGCGCTGATCGCGGGCCTGCGTCCGGCGGCGAGCGGCTTCGGAGCCGAGGCGCAGGCGGCGCTGGACATCCGCCGCGATTTCCTGGTCGGGCAGGGCCTCGCGACCCGCCGGGGCCCGAGCGTGCGTCTGGACCGCGACCTGCTGGCGACCCTGCGCCGGCGCGAGCTGGCGGGCGTCGGCGCGCGGATCGCGGCGGAGAGCGGGCTCGCGCACCGCGAGCCGGCGCCCGGCGACACGGTGCGCGGGACCTATCGCCGCTCCCTCACCCTGGTCAGCGGCCGCTTCGCCATGATCGACGATGGCCTGGGCTTTTCCCTGGTCCCCTGGCGGCCGGTGCTGGCCAGGCGGCTGGGACAGGCCGTCGAGGGCGCGATCGGTCGCGGCGGGGGCGTCGACTGGACCTTCGGGCGCTCGCGCGGACTCAACCTTTAGATCTATTTTCAGGGTCGGCGAGCCCGGCCCGGCGCGCTCGGATTTCCTTAAGATTGACCGGGTCTTACCCCTGGCCTCGGCGGTCAGGGGCGATACCCGCTTGGTCTTTGACGCACTGCAACAAGCCCGACGAACCTGCAGCCTCCGCGTGTGCAGCTTCGGAAGGGCGGTATGACGCCGACCAAGATCCTGTTCGGCCAGATCCTTGTGGTGTTCGCCGCCGCGCTTGGCGCGGTCTGGGCGGCCACCCAGTGGACCGCAGCCGCGCTGGGCCACCAGGCGGCGCTGGGCGAGGCTTGGTTCCGCCTGCTGGGCGCGCCGCTCTACGCCCCCTGGTCGCTGTTTCCCTGGTGGTTCGCCTACGGCGCCTATGCGCCGCGCCTGTTCGAGACCGGCGGCCTGATCGCCGCCAGCGGCGGGATCCTCGGGGCGAGCCTGGCGGTGGCGGGCTCGGTCTGGCGCGCGCGCCAGTCGCGGCTGGTCACCACCTACGGCTCGGCCCGCTGGGCGCAGCGGCGGGACCTCGCCCGCGCCGGGCTGCTGCCGCCGGCCGGCGTGTTCCTGGGCAAGGCCGGGTCCGACTATCTGCGCCACGACGGGCCGGAGCACGTGATGGCCTTCGCCCCCACCCGCTCCGGCAAGGGCGTGGGCCTGGTGGTGCCGACCCTGCTCAGCTGGAGCGGCAGCTGCGTGGTGCACGACATCAAGGGCGAGAACTGGACGCTCACCGCCGGCTTCCGCGCGCGGTTCTCCCACGCCCTGCTGTTCAATCCCACCGATCGGCGCTCGGCCGCCTACAACCCGCTGCTGGAGGTCCGCCGCGGGGCGCAGGAGGTCCGCGACGTCCAGAACATCGCCGACATCCTGGTCGACCCGGAAGGCTCGATCGAGAAGCGCAACCACTGGGAAAAGACCAGCCACGCGTTGCTGGTCGGCGCCATCCTCCACGTCCTCTATGCGGAGCCCGACAAGACGCTCCGCGGCGTGGCGAACTTCCTCTCCGACCCGGCGCGGCCGTTCGAGCGGACGCTCAAGGTGATGCTGACCACCGCGCACCTCGGCGCGGCGGGCGTCCACCCCGTTGTCGCCGGCGCGGCGCGCGAGGTGCTGAACAAGTCGGAGAACGAGCGCTCGGGCGTGCTCTCCACCGCCATGAGCTTCCTGGGCCTCTATCGCGATCCGACCGTCGCGCTGGTGACCGAGCGTTGCGACTGGCGGATCGCCGACCTGGTCTCGGCCGCCCATCCGCTCAGCCTCTATCTGGTGGTCCCGCCGTCGGACATCAGTCGCACCAAGCCGCTGATCCGGTTGATCCTCAACCAGATCGGCCGGCGGCTGACCGAGGAGTTGGAGGCGACGCCGAAGGACAAGGCCGCGCGGCGTCGCCAGGTCCTGCTGATGCTCGACGAGTTCCCGGCGCTCGGGCGGCTCGACTTCTTCGAGTCGGCGCTGGCCTTCATGGCCGGATATGGCCTGCGGGCCTTCCTGATCGCCCAGTCGCTCAACCAGATCGAGAAGGCCTACGGCCCCAACAACGCGATCCTCGACAACTGCCATGTGCGAGTGACCTTCGCGACCAACGACGAGCGCACGGCGAAGCGGATCTCCGACGCACTCGGCACGGCCACCGAGCTGCGCGCCCAGAAGAACTACGCCGGCCACCGGCTCTCCCCCTGGCTCGGCCACCTGATGGTCAGCCGCCAGGAGACCGCGCGGGCGCTGCTCACCCCCGGCGAGGTGATGCAACTGCCGCCGGACGAGGAGATCGTCATGGTCTCCGGGCATCCGCCGGCGCGGGCGAAGAAGCTGCGCTACTACGAGGACGCCAACTTCCGCCCCCGCCTCGCGCCGCCACCGCTGCTTTCGGCAGAGGGCTACGCCGACCGCCCGGCGAGCCGGGCCGACGACTGGACCGGCCTCACCGCGCCGGTGTTCGACGCGCGGATCGACGGCGCATCGGCGTCGGAGGCCGAGGACGGCGCCCAGCGCCGCCAGCCGGAGCTGGATGTCCCGCCGGCGGTCCTGGACGAAGCGGACCCGGCCGACGAGCTCACCCGGCTGGACGAGGACTTCGTGGGCGCCGAGGCTTCGCCGTTCGCTCCGGACCGCCGGCTGCAAGCCGCCGCCCGTCTGGCGGCGCTCGATCCCGACGACGGGATCGCCCTGTGACCCGGCCGCCCATCCCTCGCGCGCGCCTCAGCGTCTATCTCGAGCCCGACGCCGAGCAGCGCCTGGCCGAGGTCGCCGCGCTGAAGGGGCTTTCCAAGTCCTCGATCGTCGCCGCGGCGCTCTGGTCCTACCTGACGCCGGACGGCGGCGACCGGCGCGAGGCGGCGATCGCGGGGCGACTGGACCGGCTCTCGCGGCAGTTCGACCGCCTGGAGCGCGACCAGACCATCCTCATCGAGACCGTCGCCCTCTTCGTGCGCCACAGCCTCACCGTCACGGCGCCGCTGCCGCCGGCCCACCAGGCGGCGGCGGTGGCGCAGGGGCGCGAGCGGTTCCGCCAGTTCGTCGACCAGCTGGCCCGGCGGCTGCAGCGCGGCGCCAGCCTGGTGAAGGACGTCCACGCCGAGATCTGCCCCGACGAGAGCCGTTTCTTCCGGCTGGCGGACGTGGTGAGCGAGCCCGAACCGGGCGAGGGCGCGCCTGCGGCGGAGCCGGCGTCATGAACGGCCCCGCCGACATCGCCGTCGCGCGTCAGGTGCGGATGCTGAGGACGGCGCTCGGGCCCGCCATCGCCGCGGCCCTGGCCGACCCCGACGTGGTCGAGGTGCTGGTCAATCCGGACGGGACGCTCTGGACCGACCGGCTCTCGCGCGGCCGCGCCCACACCGGCCTCTTCATCTCGCCGGAGGACGCCGAGCGCATCATCCGGGTGGTCGCACACCATGTGGGGGCGGAGGTGGACCGCCGACGGCCGATCCTCTCGGCCGAGCTGCCCCAAAGTGGCGAAGGTCTCGGCGGCGAGCGCTTCGAAGGCGTGCTGCCGCCGGTGACAGCTGCGCCGTCGTTCGCCATCCGCAAGCGCGCCAGCCTGGTCTTCAGCCTCGACGCTTACGTGGCCGATGGCGTGATGAGCGCCGAGCAGGCCGCGGCGCTCCGGCTCGCCGTGCGCGAGCGGCTGAACATCGTCATCGCCGGAGCGACCTCCACCGGCAAGACCACGCTCGCCAACGCCCTGCTGGACGAGGTGGCCCGCACCGGCGACCGGGTGATCATCCTGGAGGACACCCGCGAGCTGCAGTCGCTTTCCGACGACCAGGTGCCGCTGCGCACCCAGCCCGGCGTCGCCTCCATGGCCGAGCTGGTCCGTTCCACGCTCAGGCTGCGTCCCGACCGCATCGTCATCGGCGAGGTGCGCGGGCCCGAGGCGCTGGACCTGCTGAAGGCCTGGGGCACCGGCCATCCGGGCGGCATCGCCACCCTGCACGCCGGCTCGGCGGCCGGCGCGCTCACCCGGCTGGAGCAGCTGGTGCAGGAAGCCGTGGTCGGCGTGCCCCGCGCCCTGATCGCCGAGGCGGTGGACGTCATCGTGCTGATCGCCGGCCGCGGCGGCGCGCGCCGCGTGCGCGAGCTCGTCCGGGTCACCGGCCTGACGGCCGACGGCTACCGGCTCGAGCCCCTCATCCCCGCCCACCACTCCCCAGGAGACACGCCATGACGACGAAGCGGATCTACGGAAATGTCGATAGCCGGTTCTGCGGATCGGCGGCTCTACGGGTTTCCGCGATCGCGGCCCTCACCCTTTGGCCGGCCGCGGCGCTCGCCGCCGGCGCCTCCATGCCCTGGGAGCAGCCGCTGCAGCAGATCCTGGCCTCCATCGAAGGCCCGGTGGCCAAGATCCTGGCGGTGATCGTGATCATCATCACCGGCCTGACCCTGGCCTTCGGCGACAGCTCCGGCGGCTTCCGCAAGCTGATCCAGATCGTCTTCGGCCTTTCGATCGCCTTTGCCGCCTCTTCCTTCTTCCTCTCCTTCTTCAGCTTCGCCGGTGGGGCCGTGGTCTGATGACCGCCGCGGATGGCCTGCCGGACGGCTTCCCCTCTGGATTTGAAGTCCCGCTGCACCGGGCGCTCACCGAGCCGATCCTGCTCGGCGGCGCGCCGCGCGCCGCGGCGATCGCGGTCGGCACCCTGGCCGCCGCGGTCGGCATCGGCCTGCAGCTCTGGGTGGCTGGTGGCCTGATCTGGCTGCTCGGCCATGGCCTGGCGGTGTGGGGGGCGCGGGCCGATCCGCTGTTCGTGGAGGTGTTCGCCCGCCACCTGAAGCAGCGCCCTCTGCTGGACGCCTGAGATGCATCTGGCCGAATACCGCAAGCGCCCGGCCTGCCTCGCCGACTGGCTGCCCTGGGCCGGGCTGGTCGCCCCCGGCGTGGTGCTGAACAAGGACGGCGGCTTCCAGCGCAGCGCCCGCTTCCGGGGGCCCGACCTGGCCTCGGCCAGTGAGGCCGAACTGGTGGCGGTCTCCGCACGGCTCAACAATGCGCTGAAGCGCCTGGGCTCCGGCTGGGCGCTCTTCGTCGAGGCCGAGCGGCGCCCGGCCGCGCCCTATCCGGCCGCCGAGTTCGCCGAGCCCCTGGCCTGGCTGATCGACGAGGAGCGACGAGCGGCGTTCGACGCCGCGGGCGAGCTCTTCGAGAGCGCCTACACCCTGACCGTCGTCTACTTGCCGCCGGAGGAGGCGCGCGCCCGCGCCGGGGCCCTGTTGTTCGAGAACACAGAGCCGCGGCAGGCCGATTGGCGCGGCCAGCTCGCCCGCTACGTGGACCAGACCGAGCGCATCTCTGACCTGCTCGAGGGCGTGCTGCCGGAGTTCGCCTGGCTGGGCGACGGCGAGACCCTGACCTATCTGCACGGCACGGTCTCGACGCGGCGCCATCCCGTCGCGGTCCCGGAGGCGCCGGTCTATCTCGACGCCCTGCTGGCCGATGCGCCCCTGGTCACCGGCCTGAAGCCCAAGCTCGGCGCGGCGTCCTTGAGGACCCTGACGGTGCGGGGCTTCCCGGCCGCCACCTGGCCGGGGCTGCTCGACGAGCTCAATTGCCTGGCCTTCCCCTATCGCTGGGTCGTGCGTTTCCTGTTCCTCGACAAGGCCGAGGCCGAGCGCGAGCTCGGCAGGCGGCGGCGCCAGTGGTTCGCCAAGCGCAAGGGCGTGGCGACCCTGTTGCGCGAGACGCTGTTCCGCGAGGAGAGCCAGCTGGTGGACTCCGACGCGGCCAACAAGGCGGCCGACGCCGACGACGCCCTGCAGGCCCTGGGGTCGGACGCCGTGGGTTTTGGCTATCTGACCGCCACGGTCAGCGTCTGGGACGCGGACGCCGAGGTCGCCGAGGCGCGGCTGCGCGAGGCCGAGCGGATGATCCAGGCCCGCGGCTTCGTCACCATCCCCGAGACCCTGAACGCCGTGGAGGCCTGGCTCTCGTCCATCCCCGGCCAGGTCTACGCCAATGTCCGCACCCCGGTGGTCTCGACCCTGAACCTCGCCCACCTGATGCCGGTCTCGGCGGTCTGGGCCGGTCCGGAGCGCAACGCCCATCTGGACGGCCCGCCGCTGCTGATCACCCGCACCGAGGGGGCGACGCCCTTTAGGCTCACCACCCATGTGGGCGACGTGGGCCACGCCCTGGTGGTAGGCCCCACGGGCGCCGGCAAATCGGTGCTGCTGGCCCTGCTGGTCCTGCAGTTCCGCAAATACGCCGATGCGCAGATCAGCGTCTTCGACAAGGGTGGCTCGATCCGCGCGGCCGTGCTCGGGCTGGGCGGCGCCTGGCACGACCTGGGGGACTCCGGCGGGCCGGCCTTCCAGCCCCTGCGCGGCATCGACGATCCCGCGACCCTGGCCTGGGCCGCCGGCTGGGTCGCGGGGCTGCTGGCGCAGGAAGGCGTCAGCCTGGAGCCGGAGGTGAAGGACGCCGTCTGGCGGGCGCTCTCCAGCCTGGCCTCCGCGCCGGTGGAGGAGCGGACCCTCACCGGCCTTTCGATCCTGATGTCCTCGGCGCGCCTGCGCCAGGCGCTCGCCCCCTACACCGTCGCCGGCCCCCACGGCCGGCTGCTGGACGCCGACACGGAGCGTTGGAGCCTTGGCGACCTGCAGGCCTTCGAGATGGAGGCGCTGATGCGCGCGCCCGGCCTGGCGGCCGCCGTGCTCGCCTACCTGTTCCACCGGATTGAGCTCAGCTTCACCGGGGCGCCGGGCCTGCTGGTGCTCGACGAGGCCTGGGTGTTCCTCGACAACCCGCTGTTCGCCCGGCGCATCCGCGACTGGCTGAAGACCCTGCGCAAGAAAAACGTCGCCGTGGTGTTCGCCACCCAGTCCCTGGCCGACATCCAGGCCAGCGCCATCGCGCCTTCGATCGTCGAGAGCTGCCCGACCCGGATCTTCCTGCCCGCACCCCAGGCGCTCGAGCCGCAACTCACGCCGCTCTATGCCGGCTTCGGGCTCAATCCGCGGCAGATCGAGATCGTCGCCCACGCCCGGGGGAAGCGCGACTACTACCTGGCCTCGCCGCTCGGGAACCGGCTGTTCGAGCTCGGCCTCGGCGAGCTCGCCCTGGCCTTCGCCGGCGCCTCCACCCCCGCCGACCACGCCGGCATGGATGAGCTCGTGGCCAGCGCGCCCGGCCCCGCCTTCGCCCCGGCCTGGCTGCGATGCCGCGGCCTCGCCTGGGCCGCCGAGCTGATCGATCCCCAACCCCCAGCGTCTGAGGAGACCTGACCCATGCGCAAGACCCCCAGCTCGCGATTGAAGGCCCTGGCCGCCGCCGCGGCCCTGGCCATCGCCGCCGCCGCCCCGGCCCAGGCCCTGGTGGTGTTCGACCCCAGCAACTACGCGCAGAACCTGCTCACCGCGGCGCGGACCCTGCAGCAGATCAACAACCAGATCACCTCGCTGCAGAACGAGGCCCAGTTGCTGCTCAACGGGGCCAAGAACCTCACCAGCCTCAACTTCACCGCCCTGGCCGAGCTCAAGACCAATCTCGCCCGCACCCGGGCCCTGATCGACCAGGCCAAGGGCCTGGCCTTCGAGGTTTCCAAGCTGGAGGCGAAGTTCACGTCGCTCTACCCGGACGGCTATCCCGCCGGCGCCACCGGCGCGGCCCTGGCGACGGGGGCCCAGAACCGCTGGAGCGCCTCGCTGGAATCGCTGCGCACCGCCATGCAGGTGCAGGCCGAGGTGTCGGGCCAGATTGCCGCCGACGAGGCGACCCTCTCCGAGATCAGCTCGCGCAGCAGCGCGGCGGTCGGCGTGCTGCAGGCGACCCAGGCCACCAATGAGCTGCTGGCGCTTGGCGCCAAGCAGGCCATGCAGGGCCAGCAACTGGCCTTGGCGGAAGGTCGCGCCGCGGCCTCCGAGGCGGCCCGGGCGCTGGCGGCCGAGGCCCGGGCCAAGGCGGTGCGCGCCCAGTTCGCCGGGGCGCCCGCGGCCTATGCGCCGCTGCCGGTCAAGGCGTTCGGGCGGTGAAGCTGGGCTTGATCCTGGCGGGCGCCCTCGCCGCGGCGGCGTGTGATCGCCGGCCCGTCGCGCCCGCCGACCGCCCGGCCGAGGTCCCGCGGCGCGCGGCCGCGCCCTCAGCGCTGGTGGCGCGCCTCGCCGCCGATCGGGCCGCGCTGGAAGCGGCCCGCGCGACCTGCAGGGCGCAGGCGGCGCAGGCGACCCCGGAGCTCTGCGCCGCGGTCGCGGAAGCCACGCGGCGGCGGTTCCTGGGGAAGACCCAGCCCTATGCGCCGGCGCCGGTCGACGCCGTCTCGGAGGGGGGCTGAGCCATGGACAATGTCAATGTCATCGACCGCTTCACCAACACCTTCGCCGGCTACATCGATTCCGGCTTCGGCCTGGTGGACGGCGAGGTGTCGAGCCTGGCCGCCACCCTGATCGCCATCGACATGACCCTGGCCGGGCTCTTCTGGGCGCTGGGCGGGGCCGACGACGTCATCGCCCGGCTGATCAAGAAGGTGCTCTATGTGGGCGCCTTCGCCTTCATCATCGGCAATTTCAACGCCCTGGCCGGGATCATCTTCCGCTCCTTCGCCGGCCTGGGGCTGCAGGCCTCCGGCGGGACGATCAGCGAGGCCGATCTCTTGCAGCCGGGGCGGTTGGCGGCCGTCGGCGTCGAGGCCGGGCGACCGTTCTATGAGGCCATCGGCCAGCTCGCCGGGTTCCCCGACGTCTTCGCCAACCTCGACACCATCGCCGTCCTCATCCTCGCCTTCCTGGTGGTGGTGCTGAGCTTCTTCATCCTGGCGGTGCAGGTGTTCGTGGCGATTATCGAGTTCAAGCTCACCACGCTCGCCGGCTTCGTCCTGGTCCCCTTCGCGCTCTGGACCAAGACGTCGTTCCTGGCCGAGAAGGTGCTGGGCAATGTGATGGCCTCGGGGGTGAAGATCCTCGTCCTGGCGGTGATCGTCGGCATCGGCACGGGCCTCTTCGCCGAGTTCAAGGCGCCGGCCGGGACCGAGCCCACCTTCGACCAGGCCCTGGCCCTGATCCTGGCGTCCATCACCTTCTTGGGTCTCGGGATCTTCGGTCCGGCCATCGCCGGCGGGCTGATTTCCGGGGCGCCGCAGCTGGGCGCCGGCGCCGCGGTGGGCGCCACGGCCGCCGCGGCCGGCCTGGTGGTCGCCGGCGGCGCGGGCGCCATGGCCGCCGGGCGCCTCGCCGGCGGCGGCGTTGCGGCGGCGACCCGCCTCTCGGCCAGCGCCCGCGGCGCCTATGCGGCCGGCGCCGCCGGCCGGACCGGCGTCAGCGGCGTGGCGGGCGGCCTGGCGGGCGTCGCCCGCGCCGGGGCCGCCGCCGCCAAGGGCGGCGGGCAGGGAGCCGACACCGCACCAGCCTGGGCGGCCAAGCTCAAGCGCGACCAGACCTGGCGCCACGCCGCGTCCGGCGCGGCCCACGCCCTGCGCGCCGGCGACCATGGAGGCTCCGGCGCCGCCCCCACCCTGCGCGATCCGGAGACTTGAGATCATGCGCTTCCGACGATCTTCCGTGCGCTATGGCGAGACGCCCGAGCCCGCCACCCCCTACCAGCGGGCCGGCCAGGTCTGGGACGAGCGGCTGGGCTCGGCGCGTGTGCAGGCGAAGAACTGGCGGCTGATGGCCTTCGGCTGCCTGGCCCTGGCCATGGGCTCGGCCGCGGGCCTGGTCTGGCAGGGCTCGCGGGCCAGCGTCACCCCCTATGTCGTGGAGGTGGACCACGCGGGGCAGGTGCGGGCCGTGGCTCCGGCCGCCGAGGCCTACAGGCCCACCGACGCCCAGATCGCCTTCCACCTTGCCCGCTTCATCACCGCGGTCCGGGCGCTTCCGAGCGATCCGGTGGTGGTGCGGCAGAACTGGCTGGAGGCCTACGACTTCACCACCGACCGCGGGGCGATTGCGCTCAACGACTACGCCCGGCGCGAAGACCCCTTCGCCAGGCTGGGCCGCACGTCCATCGCCGTGGAGGTGACCAGCGTGGTGCGGGCCTCGCCCGGCTCGTTCCAGGTCCGCTGGATCGAGCGGTCCTATGTCGACGGGGCGCTCTCCGCCAGTGAACGCTGGACCGCGATCGTCGGCGTCGTGCTGCAGCCGCCGCGCACCGAGGCCAAGCTGCGCAAGAACCCGCTCGGCGTCTATGTCGACGCCCTCAACTGGAGCCGGGAGCTCGGCTCCCCCCAAGGGGACCGCCCATGAACCGAAAGCTTCTTCCCGCCCTGGCCTCGCTGCTGGCGCTCGTCCCCGCGGGCGTTGGCGCCGCCCCGCCGGCCGCGCACCCGGTCCCGGCGGCGGTGGAATCAGCCGCCCAGGTCTGGCCCTATGCGGCCGGGACGGTCTACCCGGTCCAGGCCAGCCCCGGCCGGGTCACCGACATCGCCCTGCAGCCGGGCGAGAAGCTGGTCTCGGTGTCGGCCGGCGACACCGCCCGCTGGATCATCGGCGACACCTCCAGCGGCTCGGGCGCCGACGCCCGCGCCCACGTGCTGGTGAAGCCGACCGCCTCCGGCCTTGCGACCAACCTCCTGCTGCACACCGACCGACGCACCTACCATCTGGAGCTGACGGCGCGTCCCACGGGCTGGATGGCCGCCGCGGGTTGGCGCTATCCCGAGGGCGAGCTGATCGCGGTGAAGGCCGCCGAGGCGCAGGCCCAGGCGGCCGCGCCGGTGGCCGATGGCGTGGCTCTCGAGCGCCTGAACTTCGGCTACGTCCTCCGCGGCGACAAGCCGGCCTGGCGCCCGGTACTGGCCTTCGACGACGGCGCGCGGACCTATATCCGCTTCCCAGACGCGCCGGACGAGCTGCCGCCGCTGTTCGTGCTGGGCCCCAAGGGCGAGGCCCAGCTGGTCAACTATCGGGCCCGTCCGCCCTATTATGTGGTCGACGGCCTGTTCGCCGCCGCCGAGCTGCGCCTGGGGACCGGCAAGCAGGTCCGGGTTCGCATCGAGCGGAGCGGGCGAGCGGGGCGTGGCCGGCGATGAGCGCGGGCAAGGAGCCGCCCGAGGCCCTGGCGCTGCGGGCCAGGCCGAAGCCGGTGACCCGCCTTTCCCGCAAGGCGCTCGCTGTCCTGCTGGGCGCCGCCGCCCTGCTGGTGCTCGCGGGCGCGGTCTGGGCGCTGCGCCCGCCGGTCCATTTCGGCGGCCCGCCGGAACCGCTCTACTCCACCGACCGCCGCACGGCCGCCGAGGGCCTGGCCGCGCTGCCGCGCGACTATGCGGAGGCCAGACCCGCCCCGCCGCAGCTCGGCCCGCCGCTGCCCGGCGACCTCGGCCCGGCCATGCTGAACGCTCAGGCCGAGGGGCGCATGCCGTCCCCCCGCGGCGCGAGCGCCGCCGAGGCAGAGCGCGAACGGCTGCGGAAGGGGGGCGAGGATGCGCTCGCCTCGCCCCTGCTCGCCAAGACTGCCGGCCGGACTGCCCCGGCGCCGAGCCTCGGCCCCGACGTCGCCCCGCTTCTGGGCGGCCTACCACCGGCCACGAGCGGGCAGACCCGCCGCGAAGCCTTCCTCGCCGCGCCGAGCGACGTCGCGACCGTCTCGCCGCATCGCCTGCAGGGGCCGGCCTCGCCGCACAGCCTGATGGCCGGAACGATGATCCCCGCCGCCCTGGTCAGCGGGCTCAACGCCGACCTGCCGGGTCTCGTGATCGCCACGGTGACGGCGCCGGTGTTCGACAGCCTCAGCGGCCGCGCGCTTCTGATCCCGCAAGGTGCGCGCCTGATCGGGACCTATGACAGCGAGGTGGGCTTCGGCGAGGACCGCGCCCTGGTGGTCTGGACCCGGCTCATCCTGCCCAACGGCCGCTCGATGGTGCTCGACCGGCTGCCGGCGACGGACGCCCAGGGCCAGGCTGGCTTGGCTGACCGTGTGGACCGCCACTGGCGCCGGCTGGCGGCCGGGGCGGCGCTCTCGACCCTGGTCGGCGTCGGCGCAGAGCTCGCCGCCCCGGAGCGGGGCGGCGACGACGGCGTGGTGATCGTCGCCGCCCGCGGCGGGCTGCAGGACGGCGCCAGCCAGGTGGGCCAGCAGCTCACCCGGCGAAATCTCGAGGTGAAACCCACCCTCACCGTGCGGCCGGGCTTCCGCCTCCACGTCCTCGTCAGCCGCGACCTGGTGCTGGAGCCCTACGCCGATTGATCCTCGCCGGCGAGCTTGGCGAGCGCCAGGGCCCGCGCGGCGACGGGGGAGGGATCGTCGCGCCGCAGGGTCATCCAGGTGGTCAGCACCGCACCCGGCTCCTCGAACGGGCGCATCGTCACCGGGTCGGAGACTTCGATGCCGGACAGGGGCGCCAGCGCGAGGCCCGCTCCGCTGGCGGCCAGGCGCAGCGCGCTCTGCGGACTTCCCGCCAGCAGCGGCTCATGTGCATCGATCCCCGCTCGCGCGAGCACCGCGTGGAGCTGGGCCGCCGCCCCGGGGAAGATCGCCGGATCCGGCAGCACCCAGCGCGCCTCCCGGTGATGCGAGAGCCGGGTCGGCGTGCGATCGTCCGCGCGGTCGGCGGCCACCAGCATCAGGGGCTCGGACCACACCGGCTCGCCCGCGAACTCGGCCGCCGGCGGCGGCGAGAAGCTCAGCACGGCGTCGAGCGCGCCGCGCGCCAGCAGGTCGAGGAGTTCGGCGGCCGAGCGTTCGCGCAGCACCACCGGCAGCGGCGGCTCGGACGCGGCGGCGAGCCGCATGAGCCGGCCGAAGCTCGGGCCGGCGCCGCTCTCCGCCAAGCCGAGCCGCAGGGGCGCGGCCTTGGCCGTGGCGAAGGCCTGGACGTCGGCGATCGAGGTCTCGATGTCGTCGAGAATCCGCCGCGCATGGCCCATCAGCCGCTCGCCGGCGGGCGTGAGCCGCGTCGAGCGGCTCGTGCGGTGGAAGAGCCGCACCCGCAGGTCCGCCTCCAGGTCGCGGATCTGCCGGCTGAGCGGCGACTGCTCGATGCCCAGCCGCGCGGCGGCCCGGGCGAAATGCAGTTCCTCGGCGAGCGCCAGGAAATAGCGCAGGTGGCGAAGCTCCATGGGCGGGCTCCCGGTGTGAATCGACCCGGCCCGCCCCGCCCGGCTCGATACATAGACGAGCCAGGCGGGTGAATTTTCCAGATGCAACTGCCGCGGCTGTCCGTCAGCCGGGGGCGGCCGGGGGCAAAAGCTCGCGCAGTTCGCGCTTCAACACCTTGCCGATCGGGCTGCGCGGCAGCTCGGGAAGGACGCGGAGCTCGGCGATCCGCTGCGCCTTGCCGAGCCGGGCGTTGGCCCAGCTCCGCAGCGCCTCCAAGTCCGGTGCGGTCCCGGCGCGGAGGACGACGAAGGCCACCGGAGTCTCGCCCCAATCGGCGCTGGGCGCGCCAATCACCGCCGCGTCGGCCACGTCCGGATGCGCCAGGAGCACCCTCTCCAGGTCGATGGCGTAGATGTTGAAGCCGCCGGAGATGATCATGTCCTTCTTGCGGTCCAGCAGGTGCAGGAAGCCGTCGGCGTCCAGCCAGCCGACGTCGCCGCTGCGGTGGAAGCGCCGGCCCTGCTCGTCGTACCAGCTGGCCTCGGCCGTCGCTTCCTCGCGGTTGTGGTAGCCGACCATCATCTTGGAGCCGCGCCCGACGATCTCGCCCACCTCGCCCCGCGGCAGCTCGCGGGCCTCCTCGTCGACGATCCTGAGGTCGCAGTCGGGGGCGGGCAGCCCCACCGTGTCGAGCTTGTCCGGGTGCTCATGGGCGGCGAGCACGCAGTTCACCCCGCCTTCGGTCATGCCGTAGAACTCGGTCAGCCCGCCGGCCGGCCAGCGGTCGAGGATCTCGCGCTTGACGCTCGCGTGCAGCGGCGCGCTGGTGCAGAACTTGGCCCGGTAGGACGACAGGTCGAAGCGGTCGAAGTCCGGCTCCTTCAACAGCCGCGTGAACTGCACCGGCACCACCACGGCGTGGGTGATGCGCTCGACCTGGCTGAGCGCCAGGAACCCCGCCGGGTGGAACTTCTCCATGATGACCGCCGAGCCGCCGGCGGCCATGGTCGCCACGAACAGGAAGAGGGTGGTGTTGGAATAGAGCGGCGTGGAGACCAGGGTGCGCATGGTCTCGTCCAGCCCGAAGCCGGCGATCATGTCCTGGGCTTCCTGGGCGCGGAACCGGCGGTCCTGCAGGATCCCTTTGGGCGTGCCGGTGGTGCCGGAGGAATAGATCAGGTTGAAACCGTGGTCGGGAGAAATCTCGACGGCGGGCGAGGCTTCGGGCGCGTCGGCGATGAACGCCTCGAAGCTGCGCCGCGCGTCGAGCTCGAAGCCGAGCGTCATCAGCCCGCCGGGGGCGAGCCCCGGCATCTCCCGCTCGCGGGCGATCATGTCGGCGGCGTAGTCCTCGCCTAGGAAGAGATGCTTCGCGCCGCTGTCCTGCACCATGCTGACGAGCGCCTCGGGTGAGGCCAGGCCGGATAGGGGCGTGACGCAGGCGCCGGCGCGCAGGGCCCCGAAGATCAGCTCGGCGTAGGCGACGCTGTTGCGGGCGAGGATGGCCACCCGGTCGTTGGGCTCCACGCCCGCCCTGATCAGGGCGTTGGCGATGCGGTTGATGCGGGCGTCGAATTCGGCCCAGGTCAGGGACCGCTGGGAGTCCTGCAGCGCAGAGCGGCCCGGGTGGCGCTTGGCCGCGGCGCGTAGGCGCACATCGATGTCCACTGGTCGCGCGGGCTCCGTCCCCGCAACCCTCACCTGCGCTGCCGCCGCCATGTTCTCTCCTCCGCTCGTATTCTCGCGCCGCGAGCCGCCGTCCTGCGCCAGCGGGCGCCGGGCTGCGCCCGCGGACGCTATGACTGGGACGAATGAGGCGGCCGCATTTTCCACCCGCTGGGCGGCCTCAGCCGTGGTGTGCGCCCACGAATAGGAGCCGCAGGAAGAGCTGCGCAGCACCCATCGGCTCCACGCCCGGGACCAAATGCGGCGTCTCGGCCGCCGCCAGCACCGTCAGGATCTGCCGGTCCATCAAGAGCAGGACATTGACCAGCACGAGGACCGCCAACGTGTAGATGCCGTAGGCGCGTGTGGATGCCGGCGCCGCGTCCCCCGGCTCCGCGGTTGGGCGGGGACCGATTCCCGCAGAGTCACCAAGATTGGCTGCGACAGCTAGCCACCACTGCAGCCTGCGCCATGTCTGAACTCAATGCCTCGCTCTCCGATCATTAGCTCTGCCGGCGCGCCGCAACCTGCCTGAGTGGCCGCCCTTGGCCGGGCCCCGTCGGGGCAGGTGCTGCCGCCGCAGGCCGCGGCACACCTGGCCACGGCCGCAAGGTCGCTCGTCGCTCCGCTGCTCACAAGTAGACGGTTCAGCGCGACCGCGGCGCGCCCCGCAGCCGCTCGTGCGACACGGCTGCCGTCCGCCTGACAAATGCAGGACATCGTTCTAGCCGCGCCGGGCCGCCCGCAGCTAGGCGAAGAACGCCGCGCTGCGCTCGACGAGCCAGTAGGAGGCTGCGACCCCCACCGCGCCGGACGCGGCGAGGCGCAGGGGCGCGCCGGCGAGGGTCTGCGCCAACCGCTGCGGCGCGGCCCTCCGCGCCAGCGCGACGGCCACGAGGATTGCGCCCGCGAACAGCACCTGCCCTAGCTCGACGCCGAGGTTGAAGAACAGCAGCCCGGTGACGAGCTCGGTCTGCGGCAGGCCCACCTCGCCGAGCACGGCGGCGAAGCCCAGGCCGTGCAGCAGGCCGAAGCTGGTGGAGACGGCGATCGGATGGCGCCAGGTGAGCGTCTCGCGCCGGCCCTTGGCGATTTCCGTGGCCAGGAAGACGATGGAGAGCGCGATCGCCGCCTCCACCGGCGGGACGGGCAGGCGCACGACCTGAAGCGCCGCCAGCGCCAGGGTGACCGAGTGGGCGAGCGTAAAGCCCGTGACGGTGACGAAGATGCGCCGCGGGCGTCCGGCGATCCACAGGAGGCACACCAGGAAGAGCAGATGGTCGATCCCAGCCCAGATGTGGCGCACGCCGAGCAGGGTGTAGTCGTACGCCACCCCGGCGCGCGTCTCGCCCCGGGGCACGGTCCAGCGGGTATCCTGCGGCCCCAGCAGCGCCGTGTGCCGCTGGCCGGAGGCCATCTTGAGCTTGATCAGGCTGGAGACGGCGGGGTTGAACCGCGGATAGCGGATCGCCACCGTCCGGCCGGCGAGGCTCTCGTCGCACCGGTAGAGGACCGCGCCCACCAGGCTGGCGGCGCCGCTTTCAGCCTCGGGCCCGTTCAGCGGGCGGCAGTCCGCCGGCAGCGCCACGGCGGGCGCGTTCATGGGCGGGATCGACGGCGGCGCGCGCCACCGCACCCTGTAGGTGTTCGCCTGGGTCTCGGTGATCTCGACGTGCAGCGGCCGGCTCTCGTGCGCCCGCGCGACCCCGGCCGGCGCCAGCAGCGGCACGAGCATCGCCAGGGCCGCGAGCGCGAACCGCCTCATGGCGCGCCTGAGCCGGTTCGCCGCAGCGCTCCCACCACCTCGACGTCGTAGCCGGCGACAATGGCGCCGATGGACTTCTCGTAGTCCGCCGCCTCTGCCGCCTGGCGCGCATCCTGCTCGACCTGGCTCCGCACGTCCTCGAAGGGCGGGACGTGGCTCGCTGTGCGCTGGGTCAGCAGCACCAGGTGGAAGCCGTAGGGCGAGCGGAAGGGGCCGCGCCAAGTGTGCGAGTCGGGCTCGAAGGCGAAGACCTCGGCCCGCATCGCCGGGCCAAAGTGGCTGGCGACCTCCTCGGCCTCCTTCTCCACATAATTCAGGTGGTAGAGGAACCGCTCGCCGTGGGCGACGGCGGCGTGGAACGGCGTGCGGGTGCGGTTGAGCTCCGCAAGTTTCGAGCGGGCCCGGGCCTCGGCCCCAGGGCGCTCGCCGTTGAAGAAGACGTGGGTGAAGGTGACCTTGGCCGGGACGCGATAGGCGCCCTGGCGGGCGGCGTAGAAGGCCCGCAGCTCCGCCTCGGTCGGGTTGGCCTCGGCCGCGGCGACGCCGCGGGCGACGAACTCGAGCTGCTGGATCAGGCGGCGGCGGGCCACGTCGTCGTTGCGGTCGAGCCCCATCGCCTTGGCCTCGCGGTAGAGCGCCTCCTCGCGGGCGTAGTCGGCCACCAGCTCGTCGAGCTCGGGCTTGGGCAGGGCGTCCAGCGCTCGGCCGAACCCCACCGGCTCGAAGACCTTGGCGCGATACTGCATGTAGTTCAGCAGTCGCTCGCGGTCGACGACGATCCGGCGCGTCGCCTCGTCGTCGTCAGGCGCGATTAGGCCGTGCAATAGGAAGAGCGCTAGGCCGGCCACCAGGAAGTGGACCAGCGGCTCCTTCGAAAGCCAGATTCGTAGCCGCGGGCGACGCTTCGGCTCCGGCGGCGGACCTGCCGTCTCGACCGGCTTCAGGATCCCCCCGGCGGGTCGCAATGGTGACCTTACGGACATCGGCCGCTATCCGGGCGTGTACCAGATGGGCGAGGTGTAGGCCCGCTCCTGGGTGACCATCGGGACCTCCGGCGGGATGTCCTTCAGCTTGAAGACCTTGGCGTCGTAGGCCGTCCAGCGCGGCGTCGGGATCTCGATCACCCGCACGTAGTAGAAGGCGAGTTCGCTCGGATCGAAGTCCGGATCGGTCCAGACTATCGCCAGCTCCGGATCGCCGATGGAGTTCGTATAGCTGGCGTTTTTCACGTCCACCGTCGAACCGACCGGCGGCGCCTTGCCGTCCCGGCCCTCCAGCCGGCCGTCGGACAGGGCGACGTTGTAGACCTCCTCGTGCAAATCGCCGTCGCGGCTGCGCCAGCCCTTGATCACCTGCGCTCGGTCGAGGTTGGCGCCGTCCGGGTCCTTCACCGCCCGGATCAGGAACGACGGCGCCTTGCCCTTCGGCGCGTGGGTGAGATCACCGCCCATCGGCACGCCCTTGGCGTAGCCGATCTTGACCAGGTCGGGGCGCCAGGCGTCCTGGGGCTGATAGTCCCAGCCGCCGAAGAGCCGTACGACCATCCGCGGCCCAGTGCTGGCGTAGGTTTCACGGCGCTTCATTGCCGCAAACAGCGCCTCGCGTGTGTTCTGGGTGGCCCAGACCGCGGCGTAGCCGGCGGCCGCCATGTCCCAGCCCCGCCATCCCCATTCGTCGACTCGTGAGAACAGCCGATGCGGACTGGGCTCCCAGAGCGAGAACTTTCCCCAATAGTTGTCCTCGGCAACTGCGCTCAGCGCCGTGTGCGCGTCGGTGCTCCCGATCATTCCGAACTTGAACGGATTGGTCCCGAGTCTAGCCTGTTCTGCCAATCCCAATTTCAACGCCGAACGCGCGTATTCCGCCCGCTTTTTCTCTTGTCCGGCTTCAGACTTACTAACCCGGCCCCTTGGATTTGACCAAGTGCTCCAGGTTTCATAGTCGGCGAACTCATCCGTTGGCGAGAGCATCGGGTGGGTCTCGCTATCGCCCTTAATCTGCGTGACCTCCAACAGCGGTTCCCAGCGGCTCCGCTGGCTGGCGTAGGTTCGTCCAATAGGCCGCCCCACGGAATCTCGCACCGCGAACATTTTGCCATCGCTGACGTTGCTGTTGTGCGGGATCGCGATAACCTCGCCGCCGGTTTGAATCTCGTATCTATGCAGGAACGACCAGAGCGCCTCAGGCTCTGAGCTATCTTGCGCTGAGAATGGAAGAATTTTGCCGACCTTCTCGGCCCCGTCCTTGAAAACAACGACCCGATGAATTCCGTCAGGTGTCCACTCATATCCGACGAAGGTGGTGAATAAACCGGGCTCATTGTGCCGATCAGCTGTCGCCGCGACCTCGGACCACACCGAGTGCCTGAAATTCTCATCCCCAATAGACTTTCCTGTGAACCCGTCCCAGAAGAAGCTCCGGCGCCTCAAGCTTTTCAAGTCAAACACCGACTGGATCACTTCACCGAAGTACTCGGCCGTGCCCTGCAGCGCCTCGGCAAGCCGTAGGGGGTATCTACGCGACTGTTCGTACCAGCGCCGCCCAGTCTTCGTATTGAGAAGTCGCGGATCTCCCGCCTCAAGTCGCGGCATCACGCCCAGATTCTCTGCGTGATCGGCAACGACCAAAAAATCCAGCGGCCGCTGGAGCTTCACAGCAGGGCCGCTCTCCGCCGTGATCAGTTCGCCCTTCGCGAACCGATACGCGTCGTCTGGCCCAAGAGCCTTGTTCCCCATGCCATTGGAATCCAGCGACATGCGCGTGTGAAGGTGAGTATCTCCCCAATAGACCGTATTCGGATATATCGCCGGCACATCGCGAGAGTATGAACTGTCCTCGGCCGCCATCGCAGACGGCGAGGCCAGCCAAGCCAGTAGTGCCATGGGGAGGAATCCGCGCCTCGACCCCGGCGAAAACGCAGAGCCGCGACGTCTGTGGGAGCGGCACCCGCCGGAGGCGGCGGTCCCTGTCTTCAAGGGCGAGTATCTCTGCCGTTCGTCCATGTCTGCTCCAAATTTGAGGCCTTGAACTTGTGCGTTACGCGCACTCCATGAGTTCTCGGGGATAGTATTGGTCCGAAGCGAGATGCAGGCGCCGGCGCGCAGGTCCCGAGAATCAGTTCGGCGTAGGCGACGGAGTTGTGGGCGAGGATGGCGACGCGGTCGTTGGGCGCGACGCCCACGCCTATCAGGGCGTTACCGATCCGGTTGATCCGCGGGTCGAGTTCGCCCCAGCTGATCGCGCGGTGCGAATCCTTCAGCGCCGGCCGCTCCGGATGCCGCGCCGCCGCCGCGCGCAGGCGCAGGTCCACGTCGATCGGACCTGCCTCCGCGATCTCGCTCGCCATCGTCGCCTTCCCCTGAACCGCCGCGCTCATCCGCGCTCCCCGCCTCGGCCGCCGCCCTGCGCCGGGGGGCGCTGTGCTGCGCCGGGCGCGCTTGTGAGTGGGACGAACGAGCCGGACACATTTTCCATTCGCGTCAGAGGCGCGAAATATAGAACCGACCGCGCCCGTGGGCTCGACACCCGGCACCGCGCCACTCAAATCAGTTCGCCTAAGGCTTTGGCTCGGGTGAGACGGCTGTCTGTGTCTCGCGCCAAGTTGAGGGTCGCGAGAATCAGCATCACAGCGGTGACGATGAAAACGAGCAGGCTCAAGAGAATTCCTTGGCGCAGACCGGACCCCGGGTCCGCCCCGGCCGCGATGAACAAGTCGCTCAAGTAGCCCATCATGTAGGGGCCGAGGGCGATCCCGAAGAGGGTGATCATGATGAGATAGAAGGCGGAGGAGACGCCACGCATCCGCGGCATCACCAGAGAGTTCGCGATCGCCGGCCCAATACCGTACCATGCGGTCGAGGTCAGGTAGAACAGGCCGATGAAGAGATAGGCTTGGTGCTTGCTGGCGGTGAACAGCATTGCAACGATCGACGGTGCCGCAAGGGCTAACGACCCGAGAAGCACGTAGAGTCGCGCCCTCGGCGTATGGCGCTCAAGCGCGTCGGACAGCACCCCTCCCACGAGCGTGCCCACAATCCCGCCGCCAGAGGTCAGAATGCCTAGCGCGACGCCCGCCTCCAGGGGACTGACCTGGTGGACCCTTATCAGGAAGGGCGCTACCCAGGCGCCAACCCCTGCGACGACGAAGACATAGGCGGCCAGACCCATGTTGGTGAGCAGCAGGCTTCGGCATCGGAAGATCATTTCAAAGGTCGCCGGATCGCGCAGCGCCAGCGCTTGTATCCATCCGGCGAGGCAGTAGGCGCCGACGCCAATCGCGATCCACTGGGCGGCGCTGCCAGTGATCTCGATCAGGGTCCACGAGATGAGCGCGATCATTAGTCCCAGCGCGGCGTTTAGGCCGATGGCCCGCAAGTCGCCGCCCAGCCGTCGGATCAGGAACACGCTGACGACGGGGAGCACGGCCTGCATCTCACCCCAGGCCTCACGAAACGGGTGCGCATGCGGCGTGGTCGCCAAGCCTTCGCTCTGGCCTCGCACCGGTTCCCTCAGCGTAAAGAGCCAGAGCGCGAGGAAGGGCCCCGGCGTGGCGATGCAGATGAACGCCGCCTGCCACCCCGTCAGCCCGAACGGCGCCAGTGCCGGATCGGGATAAGCGGCGCCCCAGGCGTTCAAGACGAAGCCCCCGACAAACAGTCCGAGTCCGGCGCCGATGGGGACGCCGGCGGAAAAAACGGACATCGCCGTACTGCGCAAGCGCGAGGGAAAGTAGTCCGCGATCATCGACAAAGCCGCGGGACCCGCGCCGGCTTCGCCCACGCCAACGCCGGCCCTGAACACGGCGAAGGCCCCAATGTTCCGAGCCGAGCCGGTCAAGACAATCATGGCGCTCCAGGCGCCGACGGAAGCGGCCAGGAGATTCTTCCGCGTCCACACGTCGGCGAGGCGCCCGAACGGAATGCTGAAGATTGCATAGAAGACGGACAGCGCCGTCCCGTAGATGAAGCCGATGTCGGCGTCGGAGATACCGAGGTCCGCTTTGATGTCCTCCGCCAAGACCCCCAGGACCTGACGGTCCATTAGGACGAACACGTTGACGAGCACTAAGACGGATAGCGCATAGAGGGAGTAATTCCTGTCCATCGGCGGCGAAGAGGCGGCGCCGGCGGCCTCCCCATTCAGGGCGACAGGCGCGACTCGGCCTAGGGTTGGATCGGCCGCAATTGCGGCCGCTCGCGATACGTCTGAATTCAAGGTGGTCCTCCCGCTGTTTGGTTCAGCGCGCAGTCGAGGCCGCTTGACGCCGCTGGCGCTGGCGTGGTGGATCGCCGCGCGAGAACCCCGCTTGCGCCGCGGCGGTGCGCGGGCTCCGTGATGCCCAGTTCCTCAGAGGTAGACGGTTCCGGCGCGCCTATTTTCCGGTGGATGGCCCGATGGCGGCGGCCGCCTAATCATCGAGGACCGCCTGATAGGTCATCTGGTGGAACCGCGCGCGCGTCGTCAGAGCGACGCCGTTCGGCAAGACCTGGGTCAAGACTACGGCAGAGATCCCGCGCTTTGGGTCGATCCAAAAGTCGGTGCTGGCCGCGCCGCCCCAGCGGTACTCCCCGTTGGAGCCCGCTGTGCCGTTCGCCACCGCATCGGTCACGACAAGTCCGCCGAACCCATGGCCAAGGCCGTCCTTCCCCGCCCAGGGTGCCGCTAGGCTCGCCAGCGGACGGCTTCCGAACTCCGGCCCCAGATGGTTCGCCAACATGAGCTTCACGCTTGTTGGGCTGAGCACTCGGACGCCGTCGAGTTCACCGCCGTTCAGTAGCATCTGCGCAAAACGCAGATAGTCAGCTGCGGTCCCGACCAGTCCTGCGCCGCCCGATTCGAAGCTTGGCGGCATGCTGAAATCATTCCACTCGACGGTGCGCTCGATGAAGTCCGCCGGCGGCAGCGTATCGCTCGCGACGAGATTTCCGTCCGCCCCCATTTCGTAGAGCCGGGCCAGCCGCGGCAGCTTCTCGGCGGGCACATAGAAGCCCGAGTCTGACATTCCAAGCGGGCTGAACAATCGGTCCGCCAGAAAGTGCCCATACGACCCGCCACAGACGACTTCGAGCAGGCGGCCCAGCACGTCCATGGATTCGCTGTAGCACCACGCTGTTCCAGGTTGGAAAGCAAGCGGGAGGCCGGCGATCTTGCGGATGTACTCCTCGGTCGTCAGGGTTTCCCGCGCCCTGGCGAACATCAGGCCGGCCCCGCGGTACTCGTCCGCGACCACGTCCCCCTCGTGGAAGAAGTAACTGATCCCGCCCGTGTGAGTTAGAAGATGACGGATGGTGAGCGGGCGCTCCAAATCCGCCAGTCTCCCCTTCTGATAAACCCGGAGTGCGCCGAACTCCGGAAGGTAGGCGGCCAAAGGATCGTCGAGAAAAAACCGGCCTTCCTCGTACGCGACCATGACGGCCGCCGCCGTCACCGGCTTGGTCATCGAATAGATGCGAAAAATCGTGTCCGGCTCGAGGCGCGCCTGGCGCTCTACGTCCGCATAGCCTTGCGCCGCGAAGTGCACGATCTTACCGTGGCGCGCGACGGCCGTGAGCAATCCGGGCACCTCTCGCCGCTCAACGTACCCCCGCATGGCGAGTTCGATGCGATCCAGGCGCGCCGTGGACATATGCACGTCCTCGGCGGCGGTTGTCGGCAATCCGTAGGCGCGGTCGGGGGAACGGATCTTGCTCGACATCTTCTTTCAATTTCGATAGCCGCGCGCACACCGACCCCCGGCAGCTACGCGACTGGCTAGGGCGCTGCTTTGGATCCCGCCAGGCTGCGCGCCCCATCCGGGTGGAGGCCGCTCGGCGCGCTCAGCGGCCCCACGCCTACGTCCTGCCCTAGAAGCTGTAGTCGAGGCTGATGCCGTAAGTCCGCGGCTCCATGTACTGCTGCGTGAGCCCGAATTTGATGAAGCTTAGGAAGACGGAGTTGGTCGGCGTGCGAACGTCCGTCAGGTTCTTACCCCAGAAGGCAAGTCGCCAGTGCGAGTCGGGCGAGCGATAGCTGATGCGGGCGTCCACGAGGCTGTGGCTCGGCAGAAGCTGGTCGGACGTATTCGCCACGCCAGCGGCCGAGAACCGATCATCCGTGAAGCGGTAATCTGCGCGCGCGATAATGGCCGCCCCGCTCGACAGGGGCGCCTCGTACTGGGCGGCGACATTGATCGTCCATTTGGGCGCCAAGGGCACGCGATTCCCGCTGGCGTCGATGATGCCGAGACCGCCCTCCGAAATGGGCCGTGCATCCGTCACGCCCTCGAACCTGTCGAACTTGGAATCGACATATCCGACACCGGCATTGATCATGAGCGCCTCGGTTGGCCGAAGCACAAGCTCAGCCTCGAAGCCTTTCGACGTCACCGATGCGGCGTTACTGAGGATGTTGACGCCTTTGATAATCGTTCCGCAATCTGGACACCACGTCCTGACTTGGAGATCTGTATAATCCATGTAAAATGCCGCGAAGTTGGCGGTCATTCGGCCGTTGAGCCAGCGACTCTTGGCACCGACTTCATAGCTCGTCACATACTCCGGCTCTGCGATCAGGTTCTGCGCGGCAAAATCCCGAACGGGGTTGGACGAATTGTTGAAGGCTCCCGACTTGAATCCCGTGGAGATGCTGCCGTAGGCCATGACGTCTCTGGTCGGCTTATAGCGCAGGCCGAGGGTCCAGGATGGCTCACGCGCCACAAGGTTCACGGGTGCCGGAATCTGCACGCCAGCGGGAATTCCGAAGTTCGAGCAGAGCGCTGCGGGTGTGCACGAGGTGGGATGGGAGACCATCTCCTTCTTTTCATAGGTATAACGGGCCCCGCCGAAGAGGGTGATCTCGTCGTTCAAGCGGAAATTCGCGTGAAAGAAGGCGGCGTAGCTGAGCGCATCCACCGATTGCTCCATGAACACCTTGCCGGTCCAGTCGGGCCCGAGGAACCCGAGCCAGGCCTGGCCCGCGTGGAACGTGGGCGCCACGTCGTTCTTCTGGTCGAAGTAGTACAGGCCGGCCACGAAGTCGTAGCGTCGGCCGGCGGGGGATGCCAGGCGGAGTTCCTGAGAGATCAGCTTCTGGGTTGCCGTGTACTCGAAATTGAAGGCGTCAAGTGGCGAGCCCTCGAGGTCCAAGAGGCTGAAGGCCTTGTCCTTTCTGACGCCGGTGATCGACGTCGCCACGAAGCCGCCCAAGGGACCGTCCGCAAACTCATGCTGGATGTTCAGGGAAGCGCCGCGATTGTCCTGCTTCGAGCGGTCGGTGACGTCGGTGAAGATCGTGTAGCGCCGGTTGTCATCTTGCACGTATTCGACGAAGTAGAAGTCGCTGTCGGACAGCGACTTATCCAGGTTGAGCTGGATGTCCGTAGCGGCAGTTGGCGTATACCGCAATTGGAGGCGGCCGCTCTTCTGATCAAGATTGCCGACGTCATTGTTTGCCGTGGTCAGGTTCGTGACATAGCCGTCGCGCTGAACCGTCGCCAATGACAGCCGCGCTGCGAGAACGTCCGCCACAAGCGGCACATTAATGCTCCCCCGGAACCGGCGGAGGTCGTAGTTTCCGGCCTCCGCCGTAAGCTCGCCGCCAAACTCAGTGGACGGCTGGGTGCTGATGATGTTGATGGCGCCCGCGATGGTGTTCTTCCCGAACAGCGTCCCTTGCGGCCCGCGGAGCACCTCCACGCGCTCGATCGGCCCGAGGTCCACATTGAGCGCGTTCTGTTTGCCCATGTAGACGCCGTCGAGATAAACGCCGAAGCCCTGGTCGAAACCTACAGCCTCGCCAACCACGATCGAATAGATGCCCCGGATCGAGATATCGGCCTGGTTTGGCACATAGCCGTTGGGCCAGACGAAGTTGGGAATCGAACTTGCAAGGTCCTGGAGGTTCTCCGATCCGGTCTGCTCGATATGCTCGCGGCCGAGCGCCGTGATGGCGATCGGCACGTCGTGCAGCGACTCGGCGCGCTTGGTCGCCGTGACAATCACCTCCTCGATCGCTGCTGGGGCGGGCTCCGCCGCCCGCACCGACCCCGCGTCACCCGCCGGGACCTGCACCGCCTGCGACACTGCCTTCGTCGGGGCCATTACCACTAGGTAACTGCCGTCGCTATTGCGGCGGAACGTCAGGCCGGACCCGGCGAGTAGCCGACGCAGCGCCTCCTCCGACGTCATGCTCCCGCTGACCGGCCGCGCGGTCCTGCCGGCGGCAAGCTCCGACGGGACATAGACCGAGATGCCGGTCTTTTGGGCGAGCTCCAAGATCGCTGCGTCCAGTGGGCCGGCGGCCACCGTGATGGGCTTGGCCGCCTCCTGGGCGGTGGCGGGCGCAAGGGCGCCGGCGCTGACGGTGAAGGCGGCGGCCAGGGCGAGCGCCGAGGCGGCGCTCGCCAGGCGGCGGCGGTGTTGTTGAGCGGCGGCGCGCGTGCGCTGAGCAATCATGGTCCAGTCCCCCCTGGGATGTATTCGTCTCGTTTGGAGGGCGCGCCGACGGGTGTTCTTGGGACCGTCGCCAGCGGGCTCCTCGCAAGAAGGACAGGCCGGGCGGGACAAGTTTTCAGTGTTCGGCTGATTTTTTCAGCTTTTGTGACGGGCCGGCGTCGCGGGCGGGCCATGCGCCAGGCGCGCCTTACGGCTTGCGGCGGATCACTACGCCGCCGTCGGACCGCTGGACGACCACGGGTCCGGTCTCCGCCAGACCCTCCAGCAGGGCGTCGGTCTGGTCGGTGCGCACCGCCATGGTGATGGGCAGGTCCATCAGCGCCGCGTCGGCCAGCGTGATCTTGTCGGTCCGGTAGCGGTTGACCTCCGCCACCACGTCCTGAAGGCGGGCGTTGCGGTAGACCAGCCGGCCCTGCCGCCACGGCGCGGCTTGGCTTGGGTCGAAGTCTTCGATGGGGCCGAGGCGGCCCTCTAGCGAGGCCGTGACGCGTTGGCCGGCCTTTAGGCGCACGCCGCTGGTCGTCGCCTCGGCCTCGGCGGCGGCCGGGGCGACTTGAACCACGCCCTCGACGACGGCGACACGCACATGCTGCGGGGCGCGGTTGACGTCGAACTGGGTGCCGACCACCCGGATGCGGGTGGACGCCGCGGCGACCGTAAAGGGCTTGGCCGGATTGGAGGCGACGTCGAAGTAGGCGCCGCCCTGGACCAGGTTGACGTGGCGGCGCTTCTTCGAGAATTCCGTCTGGACGGAGGATGCGGCGGCCAGGGTGACCTTCGAGCCGTCGGGCAGGCCGACGGTGCGGATCTCGCCCGTGCGGGTCGCGTAGCTCGCCGTTGTCACCGGGTCGTAGATCTGGGTGCGCCAGACGCCGACCGAGACCACCACCGTCGCGGCGATCGCGGCTGCCGCGGCGATCGTGCGGCGGCGGGCGATCACGGCGGGGCGGCGGCGGCGGCGCTGTTCGAAGGCGATCACGCGCTCGGCGGCGTGCTCCGGGCTCGCGCGCTCGCGAAAGAAGCCCTCGGCGCCGGGGACCGCCATGTCCTGCCAAGTCTGCTGCATCGCGCGGTAGGCGCGGGCGTTGGCCGGGGACTGCTGCAGCCACTCGGCGAAATCGCGGTGGCCTTCGTCGGTGGCCTCGCCGGAATAGAGATAGGCGAGCCAGCGGGCGGCCTCTTCGCCGGGGCCGCCGGGCGCCCCCTCGCGCGGGGGCAGGATGTGGGCCGCGTCGCTCATTTCCGCTCCGCCAGTTTCCGGGTCGGACTTGTCTCGGTAGTCTTGCCGCCGCCGCCCGCCGGCGCGTCGGCCGAGGTCCGGCCGAGCGCCGCCTGCAGGGCGAGCATCGCCGCGGTGAGCTGGCGCGAGATGTCCGGGCTGCTCCAGCCGGTCTCGGCGGAGATCTGGGCATAGGTCTGGCCCAAGAAACGGCTCCTTCTCACGATCTCCTGCTGCTTCTCGCTCAGGGTCTCCAGGGCGCGGCCCATGAGGTCCCACTGTTCCCTATCCAGATAGACACGCTCAGGCGTGATTTCTTCCAGAGGTTGTCCCGCGCGGTTCAGCTCATGCTCGACGAACCGGTCGGTGCGCTTGCGCCAATGGAACTCGTCCAGCGCCGCATGCACCGCCGTCGCATAGAGGTAGGACTTGGAATGCTCGATGCGCTCGAGATTGTCGTGCGCCGCCAGCTTGGCGAACGCCGCCTGGGCGATGTCCTCCGGCGCCGGCGGTCCCGCGCCATAGCGCCGCCGCAGCCAGCCGACCAGGTTGTTCCAGTGCGCGCGATAGAGCTCGTCGAGGAAGCGGCGCTTGGCGGCGAGCGAGGCGTCGGTCGGCGGCGCGCCCTTCAGCGGAGAGGCGCCTCCATCCCCACTTTCCGACGCTCCACCCATGGACTGGTTCTTGTTTATCTTAGTCCCCCCGTCCGCCTTCGTAGCATGACCTAAGGGAAACCGCGACTGCGCGCCGCCGCGCCGCGCGTCCGCGGCGAGGCTCACCGCCCCACCTCCGAATGGCCCGGGGGGCCTAGCATCCGATGAACTGGTCGGGCGTCGTGGTCAGGCAGGTGTCGTCCAGGCGCGCGACCACGGCGAGCTGTGCGAACACCTTGGGGAGCTCATGGCGGTAGAAGAACCGGCAGGCGGCGAGCTTGCCCTGGTAGAAGGCGGTGTCGGCGCCATCGCCCCTCGCCTGGCCGTCCACGGCGGCCAACGCCTGGCGCAGCCAAATCCAGGCGATCGCCACATGGCCGAAGGCGTCGAGGTAGAGCGTGGCGTTGGCCAGCCGGCGCTCGGCTCCGGGATGCGCCAGCACACGCTCGGTCGTGGTCTTCAGGACGCTGACCGCGCGGCGCAGCTCGGCGGCGTGGCGCCACAGGTCCGGCGTGTGCAGGGCCTGCTCCGCGGTGCGCTCGGTGTCGCCGATGAAGTCGCTGAGCGCCGCGCCCTCGGCCACGGCGACCTTGCGGCCCAGCAGATCGATGGCCTGCACGCCGTGCGTGCCCTCATGGATCGCGTTCAGGCGGTTGTCGCGGTAGAAGCGCTCCACCGGATGGTCGCGGGTGTAGCCCGCGCCGCCCAGAACCTGGATGGCGTGCTTGTTGGCCTCCAGGCAGAATTCCGACGGCCAGGACTTGGCGATCGGGGTCAGCAGGTCGAGCAGCCGCGACAGTCGCGCGCGCGCCTTCGGGTCCTCGGTGACCTGTTGCAGGTCGAGCAGGAAGGCGCAGTGGGCCAGCAGGCCGATCGCCCCCTCCACATAGGCCTTCTGGGCCATCAGCAGCCGTTTGACGTCGGTGTGCTCGACGATCATCACCGGCGGCGTGGCGGGATCCTTGTCCTGCGGGCGGCGTCCCTGCGGCCGGCTGCGGGCATAGTCCAGGGAATAGAGGAACCCCGCCAGGCCGCTCATCGCCGCGCCGTAGCCGACGCCGATCCGCGCCTCGTTCATCATGTGGAACATGCAGGCCAGGCCCTGGTGCGGCTCGCCGACCAGCTCGCCCAGGCAGTCGCCGGCCTCACCGAAGTTGAGCAGGGTGTTGGTCGTGCCCCGGTGGCCCATCTTGTGGTTCAGGCCCACCAGCGTGACATTGTTGCCCTCGCCCGGCGCGCCGCGGTCGTCCAGCCGGCGCTTGGGGACGATGAACAGCGAGATCCCCTTCACGCCGGGCGGTCCGCCGGGGATCTTCGCCAACACCAGGTGGACGATATTCTCCGAGATCTCCTGCTCGCCGCCGGAGATCCACATCTTCGCCCCCTGGATCCGGTAGCGGCCGTCCGGCGTCGGGATCGCCCGGGTGGCGATGTCCGCCAGCGACGAGCCGGCCTGCGGCTCGGACAGGCACATGGTCCCGAACCAGCGGCCCTGCAGCATCGGCGGCAGGAAGCGAGCCTTCTGCTCGGGGCTGCCATGGGCGGCGATCAGGTTGGCCGCTGCGATGGTCAGGAACGGGTAGCTGGCGATCCCCGGATTGGCGCAGCTGAACAGCCCGCCGGCCAGCAGCGTCACCACCTGCGGCAGCTGCAGGCCGCCCAGCTCGGCCGGGAAGCCGGCGGCGAAGAACCCGGCCTCGGCGTGCGCCCGGAGCGCCACCGCGACCTCCGGGATCAGCGCCACCCGCCCGTCCTTCAGGCGCGGCTCGGTGGCGTCCAGCTTGGCGGCGCAGGGCGCGAAGGCCGCCTCGGCGATGCGCTGGGCGAGGTCGAGCACGGCGGCCACGCTGGCGCGGTCGTGTCCCTGGTAGCGCGGGGCCTGCAGCAGGGCCCCGAGGCCCAGGACCTCATAGAGCAGGAAATCCAGGTCCCGGCGGTTGACGATCATCGACATGCGGGCGACCCGTCCGCCTGGGCCGCCGCCTTCAAACTGTCCGTCACCCTCACGCCTCCCGACCACGCGCAAGCGCCGGCCGCGCGCGCGTCCGGTCACCCTCTGCAGTTAGACGGTCGTGGGCGGCGAATTTTCCAGGCCAGATCCGTGGCGTGCGGCGGATCGGGCCTCGGGCCCGCTCGGCGTCACCAGGATCTCCCGCCAGCCGCTCGCGCCTCGCACCAAGGCGTGCCGCGGCTCACCGAGCCGACGCACATGGGCCCAGGCGGCGGCCAGCGCCCGGGCCCGCGAAGGGAACGAACCCACCTCGGCGCAACGCTCGTCCAGCAGCCGCCAGGCCGGGCCATAGGCGAAGATCGTCAGGCAGAGCATCCGAAGGCCTCCGCCGCGTCGGGGGTCGGGAAGAGGCCGGCGGCGCCCCGGAGCGCCGCGTCGGCGACATCGCGCACGATCTCGCCTGCCAGCCGCACTTCGTGGATCTGACCGACCCCTTGGCCGGCCCAGAGCGACATGACCTCGACCGCGCCCGTGACCTCCGCCGTCGGCGTGGCGCTGGCGTAGCGGACGATCGGCCCAAGCGCGCCCTGCGCCACCACTTCGCCCTCGCCGGGGCGGCGGCCCGACGCAGGGCGGCCGGCGGCCGCCCAGGCGTCCAGGGTCGGGTTGCGCAGCACCCGGTGCGGCGCGCCGGGCCAGCCCAGGTCGAACAGGCCGGTGTGCGCCGTGTCGGTCTCCCCCGCGGCCAGCAGGCGCGCGCGATAGGTCGGATGAATGTTCGCTTCGGCGCTGGCCAGGAACCGGGTCCCTATCCAGACGCCGGCCGCGCCCAGGGCCAGTGCGGCGGCCAGGCCCTGCCCGTCGACGATCCCGCCCGCGGCGAGCACCGGCGCCGGCCCGACGGCCGCGACGACGGCGCGCACCAGCGGCAGGGTGGCGACCTCGCCCAGCACGTGGCCGCCGGCCTCCCAGCCCTGGGCCACGATGATGTCGCTTCCGGCCGCGACGGAGGCCTTGGCCTGGGCGGCGCTGGCCACGGTGTGCAGCACCACGCCGCCCACAGCCTGCACACTCGGGCTCAGCGCGGCCGGGTCGCCCCAGAAGAAGGAGACGATGCGAACCCCTTCCTCGAGGCAGATCGCCAGCCGCTCGTCCTGCCGCCAGGCCAGGACCAGGTTGACGCCGAAGGGGCGGTCGGTGAGGGCCCGCGTCTCGCGGATCTCCCGGCGCAGCGACGCTGCATCGCTCCAGGAGAGCGCCAACATCCCCAGGCCGCCGGCGTTGCTCACCGCCGCGGCCAGGGCCGGGCAGCTCGCCCCGCCCATCGGCGCCTGCACGATGGGCAGCTCGAGCCCGAGTCGGTGGCAAAGCCGCGTCCTCATCACGCGCCTTGCCTCAACAGACTTCGAAGAGGCCGGCGGCCCCCATCCCACCGCCGACGCACATGGTGACCACCACGTACTTCGCGCCGCGGCGCTTGCCCTCGATCAGGGCGTGGCCGACCATCCGCGCGCCGGACATGCCGTAGGGGTGTCCGATGGAGATCGCCCCGCCGTCGACGTTCAGGCGCTCGTCGGGGATGCCGAGGCGGTCGCGGCAATGGAGCACCTGGCAGGCGAAGGCCTCGTTGAGCTCCCAGAGGCCGATGTCGTCGATCCAGAGATCGTTCGCCTTCAGGAGCTTCGGCACGGCGTGCACCGGGCCGATGCCCATCTCGTCGGGTTCGCAGCCGGCCACGGCGATCCCGCGATAGATCCCCAGCGGTTCGAGCCCGCGGCGCTCGGCCTCCCGCGCCTCCATCAGCACCACGGCCGCGGCGCCGTCGGAGAGCTGCGAGGCGTTGCCGGCGGTGATGTGGCCGCCGGGCGCGATCCGCTGGCCACCGGCGTGCACCGGCCTCAGCGCCGCCAGGCCCTCCAGCGTCGTGCTCGGGCGCGCGCCCTCATCATGGTCCAGGGTCACCTCGGTCTCGACGGTCCGCCCGGTCGTCTTGTCGAGGCTGCGCATGACGGTGGTGAGGGGGACGATCTCGGCGTCGAACCGGCCGGCGGCCTGGGCGGCGGCGGTGCGCTGCTGCGACTGCAGGGCGTAGGCGTCCTGCGCCTCGCGGCCGATCCCGTAGCGCTCGGCGACCACCTCGGCGGTCTCGACCATGGCCATGTAGAGCGCCGGCCGGTGCTCGGCGAGCCAGGGATCGGGCGTCGTGAACATCTCGCCGGTCTGGTTCATCGAGATGGACTCGACGCCCGCTCCGATAGTCACGCTCATGCCGTCGCAGATGATCTGCTTGGCCGCCAGCGCGATGGCCATCAGGCCGGACCCGCAGCGCGGTCGACGCTCTGGCCGGCCACGGTGACCGGCAGGCCGGCTCGCAGCAGGCTCGCGCGGGCGGGGTTCTGGAACGCGGTGCCCATCTGGATGCCGGCCCCCATCACCACGTCGTCGACCTCGGCGGGATCGATCCCGGCTCGCTCGACCGCATGTTTGATCGCGTGGCCGCCAAGGGTGGGGCTGGGGGTGGCGTTGAAGGCGCCGCGATAGGCCTTGCCGATCGGGGTGCGGGCGGTGGAGACGATGACCGCGTCCCTCACGCCGAGACCCCCGCCAGCTCAAGCCGGGCGGCCAGTCCTTCGATCGCCAACGCCAGGAACTTGTCGGTCTGCATGAAAGCGCCGGCCTGCTCGGCCTCGCCGTCGCGGGCGCCGATCCGCGCCCAGTGGGCGGCGACGTCGTCGACGGTGACGTCGGACCCCAGATAGACCCCCGGGGTCTCGACGATGCGGGTGAGCGCGAAGGCGCCCGCCCCGGCGCCGAGGATGGTCCGCGAGGGGGCGTCCTCGCTGGCCAGGTAGAGCACGCCCGGCGAGACCAGCTCCGGGGATAGCAGCGCCTCGGCCTCGGCCGGGATCAGGCCCTCCACCATCCGGGTGGCCGCCGCCGGGGCCAGGGTGTTGATCCGGATGTCATGCTTGGCGCCCTCCAGGTGGAGGACGTTCATCAGCCCGACCACCGCGGCCTTGGCGGCGCCGTAGTTGGACTGGCCGAAATTGCCGTAAAGGCCGCTGGACGAGGAGGTCATGACGATGCGGCCATAGGCCTGGGCGCGCATGGTCTCCCACACCGCCTTGCTGCAGTTGACGCTCCCCATCAGGTGGACCTCCACCACCTTGCGGAAGTCGGCCAGCTCCAGCTTGGCGACGGTCTTGTCGCGCAGGATGCCGGCGTGGTTGACCAGGATGTCGACCCGGCCCCACCGGGCCTTGGCCTCGGCCACCATGGCCTCGACCTGGACGAGGTCGGTGATGTCGGCCCCATTGGCGAAAGCCTCGCCGCCGGCGGCGCGGATCTCCTCGGCCACCGCCTCGGCGGCGGCCGAGGAGGCCCCGGAGCCGTCCACGGATCCCCCGAGATCGTTGACCACCACCCTGGCGCCGCGCGCGGCGAGCTGGCGACAGTGTTCGCGCCCCAGCCCATTGCCGCCCCCGGTGACGATCGCCACCCGCCCGTCAAATCGAATGCTCAAGCCTTGCTCTCCTCGTCGTGCGGCCGGCCGGTCTTTCACCACCCGGCCGGATTGAATTGTCGCGCCCGCCCAAAGGGCCGGGACCGGGACCAGGCGCCCGGTCCCGGTCAGTTGGCCGCGCCGCCCCGCTTGGGAGCCGGCGGCGGCGTCGGGAGGCCCGAACGGTCGCCGCTCGGGCCGTGGCCGGCTGGCGGGGAGGCGTCCAGCGCAGGCGCTCAAGCTGTAGACGCGCCAGGCCGGGAACTTTTCCAGGCGACGACGGATCGCGCTCGTCGGCCCGGAGCGGACGCCGCCGTTCGCCCGCAGCCTAAGCCCGCGCGAATCACTTGGCGGCGGGCTGACCCGTCAGCGCCCGGCCGATGACGCGGCGTGGCGTGGGGAGCGCCCTCGACCGCGCAAATTCGCCCCCTAAGGGGGCGGCCGGGCGGCTCCCGGCCGCAGGGCGCGCCGCCTCTTGCGCGTGGCGATTGCCTGGGCCTTCAGTGCCAGCCCAGCGTGTGGGGAGGCGGCTGGCATGCAGCATCGGCGAGGGATTTCGGAGCCGACGCCGCCGTCGGGCGCGGGCCTGGCCGCGGGCTGGGGGGAGGAGGCGGTCTGGGCCCTCGATCAGGTCCAGGATCTCTTGGCGATACTGTCGGCGGACGGACGAATACTTCAGGTCAACTCGGCCTGGGCGGCGGCGACGGGCCGGTCGCGCCGGCAGCTGGTCGGCGCTGAGCTGGCGGCGCAGCTGGCCGAGCCGGCCGGCGAGCTGCCGCAGGCGCCGGGGGCGAGCGGCGCCGTCCGCCTGGTCCTGCGCCGCCGCCGTGGCGGCGCACTGCGGCTGGACGGCCAGGCCCGCCGCGCGCCGGGCGGCGAGCTCACAATCCTCCTGCGGCCGCCCTCGGCGGCCCGATCCGACATCGAGCTCGAACAGGCGCGGCAGCTGCGCTCGCTGCTGTCGGAGACCGCCGGGGTCGGGCTGTGGCGCTACGATCCCAGGCGCCGCGAGATCGCGTGGTCGGCGGAGTGGCGGGCCATGCTCGCCCAGGCCGGCGTCAGCACCCGCTCCGACGCCTTCATGGCGGCCTGCCATCCCGAGGATCTGGCGCCGATGCGGGCGGTGGTCGAGGCGGCGATCGCCCACGGCGAGCCCGGCGGCTTCAGCCACCGGTTCCGCGCCGCCGACGGCCGCTGGATCTGGGTGCGCGCCCACGTCCGCGGCGAACGGGTCGCCGAGGGGGTGCATGTGGTGCATGGCATCTCGCAGGACGTCACCGAACTGGCCGAGGCCCGCCTGGCGCTGGAGCGCCAGAACCATCGGCTGGAGCTGGCGCTGGCGGCGGCGCGGGCGGCGGTGGTGGACGTGGACTACGAGGCCAGGTCCGTCTGGTGCTCGCCGCAGTTCATCGAGCTGGTCGGCGCGCCCCTGACCTACGCCCAGGCGACGCGGCCGGTCTGGCCGTGCGTGACCGCGGACGATGCGCCGCAGGTCGAGGCGACGGTGCGGCGCTGGCGGCAGGGCAAGCCCACCGCGCCGCTCGAGGTCCGCATCCGCCGGTCCGACGGGGAGGAGCGCTGGGTGCGGCTGTTCAGCGACGTGCGACGCGACGCGGCCGGCCGGCTGGCCCGCACAGTCAGCCTGATGCTCGACATCGATCCGCAGCAGCGCCAGCAGCTGGCGCTGGTGGCGGCGGAACGGGCGGCCAACGCCGCCGCCGAGGCCAAGGCCCAGTTCCTGGCCAATATGAGCCACGAGATCCGCACGCCGATGAACGGCGTGCTGGGCGTGCTGCACCTTCTGAAGGCCGAGGCGCTGCCCGCCGACGCCGAGCGGCTGCTGGACGAGGCCCTGGGCTGCGGAACCCTGCTGCAGGGTCTGCTGGACGACGTGGTCGACGTCTCGCGCCTCGAGGCTGGCCGGCTGCAACTCGCGCCCGAGCCGCTCGACCCGGCCGCCCTGGTCCACGGCGTGGCGGAGCTGCTGCGCCCGCAAGCCGCGGCCAAGGGCCTGGTCCTGGCGGTGCAGGCGGCCGGCCTGCCGGCCTGGGTCCTGGCCGATCCGCTGCGGCTGCGGCAATGCCTGTTCAACCTGGTCGGCAATGCGGTGAAGTTCACCCAGGCGGGGTCGGTCATCGTTCGGGCCGCGATGGCCGCGGACGGCGGTCCGCCGCGGCTGCGCTTCGAGGTCGAGGACACCGGCATCGGCATTGCGACCGAAGCCGGCGAGCGGCTGTTCGAGCGCTTCCAGCAGGCCGACCCGACCACCACCCGCCGCTTCGGCGGCTCGGGCCTGGGCCTGGCCATCACCCGCCGGCTGCTGGAGCTGATGGACGGCGAGATCGGCTATGCCTCCACGCCGGGCGAGGGCTCGACCTTCTGGTTCGAGCTGCCCGCTCCGGGCGCGGCCGCGCCGGCCCCCGCAGCGCCCGCGCCGGCGCGGCCGCTGTCAGGCCTGAAGATCCTGCTGGTGGAGGACAATCCAACCAACCGGCTGATCGCCGGCCGGCTGCTGGAGGGGCTCGGCGCCGAGATCGCCACCGCGGACGACGGCGAGGCCGGCGTCGCCGCGGCGCTGGCCGCCGCCTATGACCTCATCCTGATGGACATCCAGATGCCGCGGCTCGACGGACTGGAGGCGGCCCGCCGCATCCGCGCGGCGCCGGCCACCCAGCCGCCGATCATCGCGCTCACCGCCAATGTGCTCGACCACCAGCGTGAGGCCTATCTCGCCGCCGGCATGAACGGGGTGGCGGCCAAGCCGATCTCGCCCGCCGCCCTGCTGGCCGAGGTCGCCCGCGTGCTGGACACGCGCCGATGAGGTCCCGCGGTCGCCTGCCTGCGGATCGTCATCGACCCCCGCCTCGCCGGCTTCTCCGAGGCGGCGCTCGGCCCGCGGGTCGGCAGGATCGCCGGCGCCGGTCTGGACAAATGAACGCCATGGGCCCTGAATGACGTGGGGCCGGCAGCGTCGGGAGCCTCGACTTGGAACAGGACCAGAAGGATCGGGCGCGGCGGCTCGCCGCGCAGCTGGTGATCGCCGAACAGCTTTCAGAACGGGCGGACGCCGAGACCGTCAAACACCTGCTGCGGACGGTGATCGCCACGGCGGCCGGAAACGCGCACGCGCTGGCGCGGGCGCTGAGCGTCAGCGACGACGAGATCCGGGCGGAGGCCGAAGCCCTGCGCGGCCACAAGCAATACCAGAGCCTGTCGAGCTGAGCGCGCGGCCGCCGCGCAGCTGCGACCGAACAGCGCAAAGCCCGGGCCCGCGCCGCCAAGCCCGAAAAACGCCGCGCCGCGCCGCGTCTCATGGAGGCGTGAACCAGGGAAAGAAGGCGTCATGTCCGGCCCAGCGCGGCGGCTGAACATCCTCCACGTCGACGACGACGCGGTGAGCCGGCGGGTGCTCGAGGCGATCCTTCAGGCGCTCGGCCACGCGCCGCAGGCGGCCGCCTCGGCCGCGGCGGCCCTCGCGGCCCTGGACCAGGCGGCGTTCGACGTGCTGATCACCGACCTGCGCATGCCCGAGATGGACGGGCGCGGCCTGCTCGCAGCGGTGCGCGCTGCCATCCGCAGGCCGCCGCCATGCCGGTCATCGCCCTCACCGCCGATGTCATGCGCGCCAAGCCCGCCGAGCACCTGGCCCTGGGCTTCGCCGGCTTCCTGGCCAAACCGTTCCGGATCCCGGACCTGCAACGGCTCCTGGACCAGGCCGCCAGTGGCAGGCGTCCCGCGGTGGAGGCCGCGTGACCACAGCCGCGGTGTGGCCGACGGGCACAGACGTCCGCGCTCAACGGTGACGTATCCTCCGACTGGCGCCCGGAATGGAGGACCGGCAGCACGACGGACCTAGTCTTTAAGGAGGGCAGTCCCGGCGCCGCCCGCGACCGCGCTCCGGCCGTCGCCCACCGCGCCGTCCGGCCGGTCGAGGGCGTCCGAGAACAGCACGACCCCGGCGAGCGCCGCGGTGGGCGACGCCAGCGCTACGGCGAGCCCCAGAGCCCCCGCAAGCCATCCGCCGAGCGTGCGGTCCATGCCAGCCCCCATCGATTGTCGGGTCCTCGGCGCGAGATCACCCCCGCGCCCCGCTCACGCGGACCCGCCCACCCCAAACTCGCGCAGGTCGTAGGCCGCCACGATCAGCCGCTGGGCGTCGAAGCACAGCGCCGAGCCCAGTTCCGCCGTCACCTGCTCGAATCCCAGGATCGTCAGGGCGCCGGTCGGGGCCGCCCGGCCCATCCAGAGCGCGCCCTCCTCCGTGGAGCAGAAGAAGCTCATCGCCCCTTCGCCCGGCGCGCCCCAGACCACGTCGAAGTTGAACACCTGCGGCGCCTGCGGGTCGACCACGAGGTTCGCCCGGCCGGTGTTGCGGATCGACCAGGTCGAGGGGTCGACAAGGAAGCTCCAGAGGTTCGAATCCGCCGCGCCCACCGCGCAGTTCGCCACCAGCACCACGGTCCCGCAGGCGGTCAGGCTGTTGATCCCGCGCTGGGCGTCGGGATTGTAGACCACCGCCGCCATGATCTGTCCGTCCGGGACCCGCACCACGGTCAGGTTGCCGTCCTCGGAGCCGGCGATGACATACCCGCACGCCGCGTCCGGCGGGAGCACGGCGATCCCGCGGACATTGGCCAGGCCCCAGGGGTTCACCGGTCGGCCGGAGCGGACGTCCGCGACGGTCTCCAGCGTCCAATCGCCGGCGTCCGGGCCGCCGCCCCAGAGGCTGACCCGCCCGTTGGCGTGGCCGGCGACGAACCAGGCCCGCCCCTGCGCCTCCAGCACGGCGCCGCTGTTGGCGACGCCGAACTCGGGATCGTAGGCGAGGGTCGCGGCGAGCCGCAGGTCCGACCAGCCGCCGTCGTCGCTCCACCAGAGCAGGATCGAGCCGTCGTCGTTGGAGCTGAAGAAGGCGGCCGCGCCCGGGAGCGGCGTGATCATCTGCACCCCCTCCTGGCCGGGACCGTTCACCGCCCGCACGATCTTGGGGCCCTCCGCGGGCGAGGCGGTGAAGCTGAACAGGCTGAGCGAGCCGTCCCAGCGGCCGACGGCGAAGTGGTCGGCGTCGATCCAGCTCGCCTCCTGCGTCATGCTGTAGGTGGCGCCGAGGGGCGTCAGCGGCAGGCCCGCCCTGGGCGAAAGGGCCGCGCCCAGGGCCGCGCGCGAGCGCAGCACCATCGGCAGCGGCGGGGCGGACGGCATCGGCTCAAATGGCATCAGCGTCCTCCGCAACGTGAGCGTCGGCGACGCTCGGGAAGGCCGCATCGCCCCAGCCGAACGGCCGCCACTCCGCCTCGAGGGTCTCCGCCTGGGCCGGCTCGCAGAGCCGCCAGCGGCCGGCCTGGCGGCGGGCCGCATGCTCCACGTCGAACAGGTTCACCCAGGCCAGGTAGCGCGCCCGGGGCAGGTCGGCGGCAAGGTCGAGGAAGACGAAGGCGTTCTGCTCGGGCCCGCTTGGGCTCCTGCGGGCGCGCACATGGATCACCTTCCCCTCTGGCGCGCCGCCGGCCGCCAAGCGCAGGCCCACGGTCGCGCCGTCGATCGTCTCCCGGCCCATCAGCACGCCCCCAGGGCGACGGTGGTCGGCAGGCGAAAGAAGGTCTCGAAACCGCTGGCGTCGTCGGAGAGGCAGATCACCACCTCGTAAGGGTCGATCGGCTCGGGTCGCGGCTCCCCCCAGGTCGCCTGGAAATGCTGGTCGCAGCGCACGCCCTGGCCGATGGCCGCCTGCAGCTCGGCCCGGCTGTAGCGCCGCACCTGCCGCTCCTCCAGGTCGCTGGTGCGAAAGCCCGAGAAGCGGTAGCCCTCTGGAATCTTGCGCCCGGCGCGCTCCCAGCCCCGCGTCGCCTTCGCGCCGACCTCGGCGTCGTGCACCCAGTGCACGTCCTGACCGGCGATCTTCCAGCAGACCCCTTCCGCGCCCGGGCCGCGCGCCACGAACACCGGGTTGCAGTCCACTCGATGCTCCGCCTTGACCAGCATCGCCACTTCCAGGGCGGCCGCATCCAGGCCGGAGAAGGACTGCACCGGGATCTCGAACCCGTAGCGGATGTGCATGTGCGGCAGGTGGTCGTGCAGGTGCTCGGCGATGCGCTCGTGCGCCGCGTGGCCGGCGATCAGCACGTTCGGGCCGAGGTGGAAAATGCCGTCGATCGCCGGCAGGCGCGGGTGGATGTGGAACGGCTCGGTCATGGGGTCCTCATTGCGGAGTGTTTCCAGGGGCGACGCTTGCGGGCGAGCTTGGGGAGCCATGCATGGGGCGCGCCCCGCATCGGAGGCCCAGGGCGTCCGGCCGCGGCCGCCGCCCAGCGGAGTGCGACCACTCCTCGCCCGACCAGACCGCGCTCATGGCTCGCCCCCAGCGCCACGTACAATCTTCAGGCGCTTACCTAGCGTAAACACCATCTTTACGTGTAATTGGCAAGGCCGCTGCCCGAGCGCCCGCGATGGAAGCGCCAGCTCGCTGCGGGGCCCGGCGGATCTCGGCGGCGGCGGCGCCTCGGCGAGCGGGATCCAGCGTGGCGCGCACGGATGGGCCGGACACAGGAGTGGCTCCTCCTGTGCGTCGGCAGGTCGTCGACCCGGCCTTCGATACTCAAGATCGTCGCCTCGGTCGTCCTAGTCCTGCGCGACCCTCGGCTCCCCCCGGGGCCGCGACGCCGCACGGCGCAACGAAGGGCCGGGACCCGGCGCCCGGTCACAGCCTCCGCACGCCCGCGCTCTGGAGGCGCGAGCGGGCCGGGGTCATCCCCGGAGGCGGTGTGGCCCGCGCCGTGGGAGGAAGGCGGATGGCGCGGCCGCCGGCCGTCCACTGAGAAACCGGTCCGGTGACGGGATTCCAGGCGGACCCGATCCGACCCGGCGCGGCGCCCTTTCGCACCCGCCAAGTGATATAAAGATGTCTTTATATCATGATTGACAGGGTGCGCCCTTGCGGCCTAGATGCGGGGGTCGTCGTTCCCTGGGACGTTCGCGTTCCGGGGCGAAGATGGGAATCCGGTGCGGTCGCCTGCGGCCCAAGCCGGGGCTGCCCCCGCAACTGTAAGCGGCGAGCCGACGTCCGTGACGCGCCACTGATCCGCCGAGCTCGCTAGGCGACGGATCAGGAAGGCCAGGACCTAAGGCGCTGACCCGTGAGCCAGGAGACCTGCCCCGCGACGGGCAGTAAGGCTCGCGACAAGCCTGACCGGGCATGGTCCAGCGCCGCAGCGGCCCCGGAGCGCCCCTCCGGTGCCGGACGATCACCGCGGAGCGGGGACTCCGCTCCTGCCGTCCGGCGCGGAGCGAGGGTTTCCCGCACGGACGTCGAGGCGCTCGTCCAAAGCCACCGTGACTCCGATCACCGCGCCGTCTTTTTCAAGCGGTCCGCATGCGCGCTCCGGGCCGGCGGCGGGTCTCACCGAAACTTGGCCAAGAGCACCGTGCAGCTCGGCCTGAGCTGCAGCAGGGCCGGACGGGATTGGAGCCAGGCGCCAAAGGCGATGATCTCGGCCTCCTCGGCGCGGGACCAGCCGGCCGCATGCGCAAGCTCGGAATAGAGCCTATGCGCCTGCTGGCGAGGATCGGGGGCGCCTGAGAACCCCCGCAGCATCTTGCGAGCGGCGTTCAATGCCTCGTGGCGACTGATCCCTGACACGGGGTGCTCCGTTCGCTATGCGGCCGTCCGGCGGCCGCGCACCCATCCGCCGCATCGGCGTCGCGGGATCTCATGGCGAACGATCTGGATCTCACCGTCGACAACGTCAACCTCCACCTCGCCGCACCCGTAAACTAGGCCCGAGGCGGGCTCGACCGCACAAGGCTGCAACGCAGCACTCGATCACAGAACGGCCAGCAATTTTGCGTCTCGTCCGAAGAGGAGCCTGGCTCTCAGGCGTCGCCCGCGTTCGATGGCGCCATCCCCCTGACCGCGTGGCGTCAGCCTTCCGCCCGCCGGCTCACGCGGGCTCATCGCGCGCGGCGTCCAGGATGGCGCGGATTTCGGCCAGGCGCGGTACGAGGTCGGCCAGGCGCTCCGGAGGAAGCTGACGCGCCAGCGCCGCCAGGTCGGGTTCCAGCCGGCCGATCGCCTCGTCGCGGAATCGTCGGCCCTGCTCGGTGAGCCAGACGCACTTGCTGCGCTTGTCCTTGGGATTGGGCCGCATGGCGATCAGGCCGCGCGCCTCCAGCCCCGCAAGCGTGTGGGTCATGCTGGTCTTCGGCGCCTGAAACGCCCGCGCGATCGCCAGCGGCGTTCGGCCGTCGCCCAGGCGGACCAGGTGGTTGAGCACCGAAAAATGCGGGACGGTGATCCCTGGCGGCAGTCGCGCCTCGAAGGCGGCGCGGCTCAGTTGCGCGATGATGCCGATCTCGTTGAACAGGGCGAAATAGAGATGTCGGCCTTGGCTATCCATTCCGGATCCGCGTTTCCAACGGCCATCTCGGCGAGGCCGGCGCGCTTGGGCCAAAACCAAGCCTGCCCAGCATCTGCACCGTGTGGCCGGGTTCGGCGAGCAGGTCGTGCGCCCGTCTGAAACACCCGGCCATCTCGGGAAACTCCTGGAGAGCCTGGCTCACCGGATGCAAGGCGAGCCCAAGCGAGGTCGTCGCAAGGTTCAGCCGCAACCAGCGCCGGCCCGCCTCGATCTGGTCGAGCCGAGTATTGGTCGGCGTCGTCAACACCGCATAGGCCGGGGTCGCCTTCAGCATCTCCTCATAGATGCGCACGCCTTCCTGGAAGGCGAAAGACGACGGATCGAGCTGGGCGCGCCGGCTCACCGCGCCGACCGCCATCAGCGCCTCCAGGAACGGGCCGCCCAGATCGACGCCGTCCGGGCTGGCCTCGATCTCCGATCTTCCGAACCGCATCAGCTCGACGCTTTCGCGAAGGGTCCGCGGGGTCTTGGCCTCCACCGTCCAGGCGTCCCAGCTCAGGGCGACGATTTGGGAGACGGTCGGAGGATCGTCGATGATCCGCGCGTAGGCGGCCAGTGTCTCGACCATGTCTTTCGGCACCGGCCGGTCCTCGAAGGGTTCCTTGCAGGAGCGCCGGTCGAGGACATGGGCGAACAGCGGGTCCGGCGCGCCGCCCTTGTTGAACCGGGCGACGGCGATCGGGCCTTCCTCGCCTTCGGGGAACAGGGCGAACGCGACGGCATGGCCGTCCTGCGACGCGGCGATGGCGAGCAGCTCCAGGAAGCATCCCATGCCGATGGTCAGCTGGCGCTCGAAGGGATCGGTCTGCGGAAGGTCGCGCGTCCGATCCCGGTGCAGGATCACCGTGTCGGGGTCCCGCAGATCGGCGAGCCAGGGTTGGCGGTTGTGCGGATTCGGCGCCAGGATCGCATAGGAGAGCGCGCGCCGGCGCGGCTCCTCATACCGTCCCGCCCGCTTCCAGGGCTCGAGCGCCCGCGTCGGCGTGCGCGTCAGGGCGAACCCGCCCGCCGTGGCGGCCAGGATTGTTCCGCCGCCGACCAGGGCCAGCGCGCCGCGCCTCGAGATTTTCATGACGACGGATCCCAGCGATGTGGTGCGACTTCGCACCAACTAGTGCGATATCGTACTAATGTCAACCGGCCCAGCAGGAGGCCTCAAATCGCCGTTTCGCGCCAGGCCCGCCGGGTGACGAACAGGCCGACGATCCTCGCGTTCGGGAAGCGCGCGCCCATCCACGCCCCTGTCCTCGCCGCCCAAGCGCACGGCTCGCCAACTCAGCAAGACTCGCAAAGCCGGCCTGGGGCACGATTGGGCGGACGGACCTTTGGAAGCCCGCATGCCAGAGCCACGCTCCCCAGCCGACATCGAGACCCGACTCCTGCGCCTGCTCGCCTACATCCACGACCATCTCGATGGCGATCTCAGCCTGGACACCCTGGCCGAAGTCGCCTGCTTGTCGCGCTTCCATTGGCACCGCGTCTTCCACGCCCTGACCGGCGAGACCCTCGCCGAGGCCATCCGGCGCATCCGCCTGCTGAGGGCCGCCAACGCCCTGGTGCTGGAGGACGCACCGCTGGGCGAGATCGCGGCGCGGTACGGCTACCCGAACCCGGCCAGCTTCTCCCGCGCCTTCCGCGCCGCCCATGGAACGTCGCCCGGCGCCTTCCGCGCCCGCGGCGTGCAACTGGCCAACGCCCTTCGCCACAATGCCGGAGACAGCGCCATGTACCCTGTGAAGATCGAGGACCTGCCGACCGCCCGCGCCGCGGGGGTCCTGCATATCGGCCCGTATCCCGAGATGGGGCGCGCCTTTCAGCAGCTCTGCGGCCCGATCGCCGCGCGCAACCTCCTGCCTCACATCACCCACATGATCGCGGTCTATCACGACAGCCCGGGCTCGAAGCCGGAGGCGCAGTTGCGCGCCCACGCTGCGGTCATCACGGCGGACGGCTTTCCGACCGACATCGAGGGCCTCGACTATTTCGACCTGGCGGGCGGCCGTTACGCCGTCATGGCGCACAAGGGACCGCCGGCGACCCTCAAGAGCGCCTATCAGTGGCTCTACGGCCAATGGCTGCCGCAGTCGGGGGAGGAGCCGCGCGACGCGCCCCCCATCGAGGTCTATGTCACCGACCCTCGCACCACCGCGACCGATCAGATGCGCACGGATGTGCGCCTCCCGTTGGCGTGAGGGGAAGCGCCGACGGGGAGATCTACTCTGTGCCGGCCGGCCACCTGGCGCGCCAGCGCGGACCTGAGCCATCGGGCGCGCAAGCGTCGCTGTGTCCACGATTGGACAGACGGCAGGCTTCCCTTGCGTTCACCTGTCGCCGACAGGCCCAAGAGGGGGGCGCGCCCAGGAGAGGAGCCGCGCGATGGCTCGCGCGCCCCGCACGTCAGGTCGACCATGAAACCGCTGCGGCCCCGCCCCGATGGTCGCGCTTCCGTCGAGGCGCTCATTTCACGCCAGAAATGTTTCCGCTACGGAAACCGCGAATTAACGCCATGCGCGCAAGCTGCGCGCACCGGGGGAGATCATGCCGCAGAGCGCGCAAACGGTCGGATGGCAAGCGTTGTCGCCGCTCCTGGAGGCGCTGCCTTGCGCCGTGCTGATCACCGATCGCGAGCTGCGCATCGCGCACATCAATCCCGACTGGGAGAGTTTCCACGAGCGACCCGCCGCGTCCGTCGTGGGCGAGCACCTCTTTCAGATCCAGCCCACCCTGCAGCAGTTTCACGCCGCCCTGGACAAGTGCCTGAAGACGGGCGAGGTCCTGAAGGCGGGCCCCTATCGAACGGTTCTCCAGGACGGATCTTCGCGGCTGGTGCGCTCGGTGACGCTCCCCTGGACGCACGCGTCCGGCGAGGTCGGCGGGCTCGTGCAGGTGGTGGCGGAGATGCCCGCCTCGCAGGCCGCCCAGCACCAGCTGCGCATCGAGGAGCGGCTGAGCCAGGCCGCAGAGCTGGCGGGCGTCTTCGTCTGGGAGCTCGACCTGGTCACCGGGGCCGCCTGGGCCGCGGGCGCGCGGGACACCTTCTTCGAAGGCGCCGTCGGCGCCCGGGAGGCGCGCGTCGACATCTGGGACACCGTCCACCCCGACGATCGCGCCCAGGCGATGGCGCAGTGGCAGAAGAGCCTGGCGGAGGGCAGCCGCTTCCGCGCCGAATATCGGCTCAACCGGGCCGACAGGCTGGTGTGGGTCGCCTCCGGCGCCGCCGTCACGGCCGGCACGCCGGAGCAGCCGCAACGTCTGCTGGGCGTCTTGCAGAACATCACCGAACGCAAGGAAGCCGAACTCGCCGCCGAAGCGGGCGCCCGCGCAAAGAGCGCCTTCCTGGCGACCGTCAGCCACGAGATCAGGACCCCCCTGAACGGCATCCTGGGGATGGCTCAGGCCATGGAGGCGGACGAGCTCGGCCCGGTCCAACGGGAGCGGCTGGACATCATCCGCCAGTCCGGCCAGGCGCTGCTTGAGATCCTCAACGACGTTCTCGACCTCTCCAAAGTCGAGGCCGGAAAACTCGAACTCGAGGCGATCGACTTTCGCTTCTCCGACGTGGTGGACGGGGTCTGCTCCGCCTTCGCCGCCCTCGCGCAGGGCAAGGGGCTGTCCTTCTCGGTCGAGGTGGAACAGGCCCGCGGAGTCTATCGCGGCGACCCGATGCGGCTGCGGCAGGTCCTCTACAACCTGCTGGCCAACGC
>NZ_JAUYOJ010000065.1 GCF_030697925.1 Phenylobacterium sp.
CGCCCGCCACAGCCTGACGGGCAACCGCCCCGGACACCGGTCCACGCCCACAAAGCGGCGGCCAAAGGCGCTACCCCACCGCATTCCAGGCTTCGAAGGAGGCTCTCAGCCGCTCATTAGCGGACTAAATCAACGATATCGGCGCCTGTCGGACCTAATGAAGTTATGTCGCTCCTTAGGGTCACCACCCGTAAACCTACGGTGTCGATCACCCCGAATAGGTGTGCCAGTCTCGTCCTGGGCCGCTCTCTGGTCTACCGCGCGGTGTGATGGTTGAGGCCCAGGGGCGCCGTGCTTGGAATGCGCCGCCCCACTCATGGTTTGCGCCAGAAAACCCAGACGAGGCCAGTGATCGCCGTCACGAAAGCCGTCAAAGCCGCGATGGTTTTGGGGGCGGGAAGAGCCGAGGCAGCCTCCTTCATTAGGATCAGCTGTTTGTCCCAAGCTGGGGTTTGCCCTAAGAGCAAAAGCCTTCTCTCGGAGGGCGTCGGGCCTTGTCGGAAAAACGGGTTCTCTTGATCGTGGGCGGCGGGATCGCCGCCTATAAGGCCCTGGAACTGACCCGCCTGCTGCGCAAGGCCGGGATCGGGGTGCGGCCCATCCTCACCCAGGCGGGCGCCGAATTCGTCACCCCGCTGTCGCTGGCAGCCCTAGCCGAGGACAAGGTCTATTCGCAGCTCTTCTCCCTGACGGACGAAGCCGAGATGGGCCATATCGAGCTGTCGCGCTCGGCCGACCTGGTGGTGGTGGCGCCGGCCACCGCCGACCTGATGGCCAAGGCGGCGCACGGCCTGGCCGGGGACCTGGCCTCGACCACCCTGCTGGCCACCGACAAGCCGGTGCTGATGGCGCCGGCCATGAACGTGCGGATGTGGGAGCACGCCGCCACCCGCCGCAACCTCGCGACCCTGAAGGCCGATGGGGTGCTGTTCGTGGGCCCCGACGAGGGGGCCATGGCCTGTGGCGAGTTCGGCTTCGGCCGCATGGCCGAGCCCGCCACGATCTTCGAGGCGATCCTCGAGGCCCTGCGCGGCCCGGCGGCTCGGCCCCTGGCCGGCAAGCGCGCCATCGTCACCGCCGGACCGACCGCCGAGCCGCTGGATCCCGTGCGGCTGCTGACCAACCGCTCCAGCGGCAAGCAGGGCTTCGCCATCGCCAAGGCCCTGGCCGATCTGGGCGCCGAGGTGACCCTGGTGGCCGGTCCCGTGTCGGTCCCGACCCCGGTGGGTGTCAAGCGGGTGGACGTGGAGACCGCGCGTGAGATGCTGGCGGCCTGCGAGGCGGCCCTGCCGGCCGACATCGCCGTCTGCGTCGCCGCGGTGGCCGACTGGCGCCCCGCCGACGCGGCCGGGATCAAGCTGAAGAAGGACGGGAACGGCCCGCCCTCAATCGCCCTGGTGGAGAACCCCGATATCCTTGCCACCCTCTCGACTTCCGCCCGGCGGCCGAAGCTGGTGGTGGGGTTCGCCGCCGAGACCCACGACGTGGAGACCTACGCCAAGGCCAAGCTCGCCCGCAAAGGCTGCGACTGGATCGTGGCCAATGATGTCAGCCTCGAGGGCGTCATGGGCGGGGATGACAACACGGTGTCTATCGTCACGGCGGGGGGAATCGAGCGATGGGAGCGGACCGCGAAGTCGCAGGTGGCGAGCAGGCTCGCCGCCCGCATGGCCCAGGAGCTCTCGTGACGCCGACCGTCCCCGTCAAACGCCTGCCGCACAATCCCGACCTGCCGCTGCCCGCCTATGAGACCGCCGACGCCGCGGGCATGGACCTGCGCGCCGCGGTGCCGCAGGACGCCCCCATCGTTCTGGCGCCCGGCGCGCGGTTCCCGGTCCCCACCGGCCTGGCCTTCGCCATCCCCTCCGGTTTCGAGGGCCAGGTGCGGCCGCGCTCGGGCCTGGCGCTGAAGTCCGGCGTCACCTGCCTTAATTCGCCGGGGACGGTGGACGCCGACTATCGCGGCGAGGTGAAGGTGATCCTGATCAACCACAGCGCCGAGGACTTCACGGTTCGTCGCGGCGACCGCATCGCCCAGATGATCATCGCCCCCGTGACCCAGGCGGCCCTGGCCGAGGTCGCCGACCTGGACGACACCGCCCGCGGCGCCGGCGGCTTCGGCTCGACGGGCGGACGCTAGGCATGGAGCTGATCCTCGTCCGCCACGGCCTGCCTGTGCGCAGCGACGGCCACGCCGATCCCGAGCTGTCGGAGGAGGGCCACGACCAGGCCCGGCGGGTGGCGCTCTGGCTGGCCGATGACGGGGTCGACGCCGCGTGGTCCAGCCCCATGCGGCGCGCGATCCAGACCGCCGAGCCCTTCGTGGCCCATGGCGGCCACGCGCTGCAACTCCACGAGGGCGTGGCCGAGTTCGACCGCCATTCCGAAGCCTATGTGCCCATGGAGGTGCTGAAGCGCGAGGACTACGCCGCCTGGAAAGCCCTGGCCGAGGGCGGCCACGGCGTCGATGTGCCGGCCTTCCAGGACCAGGTCGTCGGGGCGCTGGAGGAGGTCATCGCCACCCATCCGGGCGGGCGCGTGGCGGTCTTCTGCCATGGCGGGGTGATCAATGTCTGGACCGCCCATGTGCTGAAGATGGAGCCGCGGCTGTTCTTCGAGCCGGGTTACACCAGCGTCCACCGCTATATGTGCGCCCGCGGCGGCCAGCGGAACGTGGTCAGCCTGAACGAACGCGCCCACCTGCGCGAGGTCGCCGCCGCGATCTAGGCGGGCGGCGGCAGGTAGCCGCGCAGGGTCTCGTCGATGGCCTGGGCGACCGCCAGGGTGCGGGAGTCGCCACCGCGCGGCCCGATGATCTGCATGCCCACCGGCAGGCCCGAGGCCGCGAGGCCCGCGGGGACCACCGTGGCCGGGAGGTGGCAGGCGCTCGCCAGGGCGACCCAGTTCATCATCGCGACATAGGGGACCTGCGTCCCGTCCGTGAGCTCCAGGCGGCGGGCCGTGAACGGCCGGTGGTCGTGCGGGAAGGCGACCCGCGGCGTCACGGGCGCCAGGATCACGTCGAACCGCAGGAACACTTCGCCCATGGCGTGGCTGAGCCGCGCGCGGACCTCGTCGGCGGCGATCCACTCCGCGTGGCTGGCGGCGTAGGCGCGCGACAGCCCGCCCCAGGACCTGAGGTCGAGGCCGATCGAACCGGCCAGGTCGGCCAGGGCCCGCGTGCGCCGCGCCCGCCGCTGTAGGGCCGGCGGCATGTCGCCGCCGATGATCGAGCCCAGCAGGGTCAGGAAGGCGCCCATGAGCTGGTCGGCCGGCACGGGGCTGGATATCGGCTGGACCTCGGCGCCGGCCGCCGCAAGCTCGCGAGCCAAGGCTTCCAGCACCACGCGGACCTCTGGGTCCAACGGGAACAGCGGCTCGTCCAGCCACAGTCCGACCCGCAGGGACGACAGATCGGCCGGCTTGGCCTTGGCGGCGATGGGTCCGTTCTCGATCACCGAGAGCAGCAGCCGCAGGTCGCGGGCCGACCGGGCCATCGGCCCGACCACATTGAGGTCGCGTTCGATATGGGCGCCGGGCGCGGGGGGCACGTGGCCGCGTTGCGAGACCATGCCCCAGGTGGGCTTGTGGGAGAACACGCCGCAGAAGCTGGCCGGGACCCGCAGGGAGCCGGCGATATCCGAGCCGATCTCCAGGGCCGTGACTCCGCTCGCCAGGGCGCCGGCTGCTCCGCCCGACGAGCCGCCGGTGGTGCGCGTGACGTCCCAGGGATTGTTCGAGGTCCCGTAGACGGCGTTGAAGCTCTGCCAGTCGCCGGCCATCACCGGCACATTGGTCTTGCCCCAGATCACCGCCCCGGCCCGGCGGGCGTGGGTCACCGCCACGGCGTCCTCGGCCCTGCGGTGACGGAAGGTCTCCAGGCCGGAGGAGGCCGGCAGGCCCGCCACGTCCAGGGTGTCCTTTATGGTCATCGGCAGGCCGGCGAGCGGGCCCAGGGTCTCGCCGCGCAGGCGCAGGTCGTCGACGGCTCGGGCCGCCTCCAGGGCCCGGTCGAGGTCAGCGGCGACCACCAGGTTCAGGCGGGCGTGGGTGGCCTCGTGGCGGGCGAGCGCCAGCTTCAGCAATTCGACGGCCGAGATGTCCTTGGCCGTAAGGGCGGCGAGTTGGCCCGTGGCGTCGCGGCTCAGGAGATCGGCCATGCAGCTCGTTCCCGTTAGTTGAGGCCCAGGACGTCCTGCATGTCGTACTTGCCGGGTGGCCGGTTCGCGACCCAGCGGGCGGCCTCCACCGCGCCGCGGGCGAACAGGCCCCGATCGCGCGCGGAGTGGCTCAGGGTCAGGATCTCGTCGTCGGCTGCGAAGGTCACCGAATGCTCGCCGATGATGTCGCCGCCGCGCATCACCGAGAAGCCGATATCGCCCGGGGTTCGGGGACCTGTATTGCCCTCGCGCGCGCGGGTGGAGGCCAGGGCCAGGTCCACGCCGCGGCCCTTGGCGGCGGCCTCGCCCAGCATCAGGGCGGTGCCGGAAGGGGCGTCGACCTTGCGCCGATGGTGGGCCTCGAAGATCTCGATGTCGTAGGCGTCGGGGCCGAGCGCTCGGGCGGCCTGGGCCACTAGGCCCAGCAGCATGTTGACCCCCAGCGAGAAGTTCCCTGCCTGGACGATGGCGACCGTCTCGGCCGCCTTGCCGATGGCGGCGAGGTCCTGGTCGGAAAGTCCGGTGGAGCCGATCACCAGGGTCGGCCCACCCCGCGCCGCGCAGGCCTGGGCCAGGGCGACGGAGGCGGCGGGGGTCGTGAAGTCGATGACGACGTCGGCGCCGTCCAGCGCCGCGGCCTGGTCGACCAGGCCCGCGCCGCTCGCGCCCGGGCGGTCGAACCGCCCAGACAACACGACGTCCTCGCGGCCGGCGATCACGGCGGCCACCGCCTGGCCCATGCGGCCGAGCGCGCCGGCGACGGCGATCTTGATCGGGGCGGTCAGGGGACACTCTCCGGCGGACGCGAACCTAAGGAGCGCTACTCTCCCGTCCTTGGGCGCTGGGTCAAGCTTGCGCGCGCCGCGCCGCCCATGTGGTTCCGGAAAGCGCCAGGCGCCGTCCGGAGCGCCACGCGGCCCTCCGGACGAGGCTTGGGGCCGCTAGGCGGCCTGGAAGAGGGTGAGCTCCTCCTTCAGGGCGCGGGCCACGGCGGGACGGGCGCTGACCCGGTCGCGATAGGCGGCGATGGCCGGCCACTTGGCCAGGTCGATGCCCACGAACTGGGCCCAGTTGAGCACCGCCATCAGATAGGCGTCGGCGACGCTGAAGCGGTCGATCAGGTATTCGCGGCCTTCCAGGTGGCTGTTCAGATAGTCGAGCCGTTCGTCCGCGCCCTCGCGGGCGAAGGCCTTGGCCCCGTCGTTGGACCTGGACGAGAGCAGGGGGTTGAACACCAGCTTGTGCAGCTCGGTCCCCACGAAGCTCAGCCATTGCTGCAGGCGGTAACGTTCGGGCGATCCGGCGGCGGGAGCGAGCGCGGCGTCGGGGAAGGCGTCGGCCAGGTACTGCAGGACCGCGGCGTTCTCGGTGATCACCTCGCCGTCGTCCGTGCGCACGGCCGGCACCAGCCCCTTGGCGTTGATCGTGCGGTAGTCGACGCCGCCGCCCTTGATGGTCTTGGTCTTGGCGTCGACCTGGTTCAGGGAGACCTTGCCTTCGGCCCCGGCCTCATAGACGGCGATGCGGGTGGAGAGCGAGCAGGCGAGCGGGGAGAAGTAGACGTCCATGGGGAAACCTCCGTCGTTGATTTCCGTACCGTTCCGCATAAAATAGACCGTCGTCAAGGATTTGCTGCGAAGTGGTACAAAAAGAACCTTCCGGCTCCAGCCGACCGCGCGGCCGGCCGCGCGCCTATGATCCGGCGACCGCGCTCGGCAAGGCGCGCGACGCCTTCTGGCGCAACGGCTTCTCCGCGACCTCGCTGGACGACCTGTCAGCCGCCACCGGCCTCAACCGTCCCAGCCTCTACGGGGCCTTCGGGGACAAGAAGGCGCTCTACATGGCCACCCTGCAGCGTTCGCGGGCGGAGATGTTGGCGAGCCTGGAGCTGGGTTTGTCGGCGCCTGGCCCCGTGCGCGAGGTGCTTAAGGCGATCTATGCCGGCGCCTCGACCATCTATCGTTCGGGCAGCGAGGCCCAGCGCGGTTGCTTCCTGATCGGCACGGCGCTGACCGAGAGCGTCGCCGATCCCGATGTACGGCAGCTGCTCGACCAGGTGTTCGGCGAACTGGACGAAGGCTTCGCCGCGCGCCTGGCCGCCAATCCCGAAGAACTGCCGCCGGGGGCCGACCCCGTGGCTATGGGCAGGATGGCCACTGCGATCCTGCACGCCCTGGCGGTCCGCGCGCGCGCCGGCGCCGACGAGGCCTCCTTGCGGGCGATCTATGAGGCCGGCGTCGATCTGATCTGCGCGCGGCCCTAAAACGGTCAAGCTTGGCGCCAAGCTGGGGATATCCGCTGGAGGGAACCGCCCCATGAAGACCCTGTTGGCCGCCGTCGTCATGGCGCTGGCGCTTGCGCCGCCGGTGCTCGCCCAGCCCGCGCCGATCGATCCGCGAGCTCGGACCGAGGCGATCGCCGCGGCCATCCAGCAAGAGTATTTCGACGAGGCCAAGGGCCGGCGCCTCGCTGCGGAACTTCGCGCGGAGGCCGCCAAGGGCGCCTATGACAGCCTGAAGGACCCCCGCGACTTCGCAGGCGCGCTCAGCGCGCGGCTCAGGCCCCAGGACGGCCATTTCCAGGTGAGCTGGTCGCCGCCGCAGGCCGGCGCGCCGGACCGGCCGGCTTTCGACCCCGCCAAGGCCGCCGCCGCAGCGCGGCGGATCAATTACGGCTTCCGCGCCGTCCAGGTCCTGCCCGGCAATATTGGCTATATCGATCTGCGCCAGTTCGCCCATTTCGAGGGCGACGGCCCGGCGCGGGCCGCGGCCGACGCGGCGATGGCGCTGATCGCGGGGACCGACGCGGTGATCGTCGACCTGCGCTTCAATGGCGGCGGCTCGCCGGCCATGGTCGGCTATCTGGCGAGCTGGTTCGTGCCCAGCGGCGCCGATATCTACAACACCTTCAAGAGCCGCGGCCCCGACACCTACGAGGCGCCGACCGCCGAAATCCGCGGCGCACGCCGCCTGGAGGTCCCGCTCTATATCCTGGTCAGCGGCCGCACCGGCTCGGCGGCGGAGAGCTTCGCCTACACCCTGCAGGCGGCCAAGCGCGCGACCGTCGTGGGCGAGCGTTCGGCGGGCGGCGCCAATCCTGGCGGCGCCAATCCCGTCGGCGACGGCTTGGAGGTGTTCGTTTCCAGCGGCTCGCCGGTCAATCCGATCACGGGCGCGAACTGGGAAGGAACCGGCGTCGTCCCCGATGTCGTCGCCGCGCCGGACCAGGCCCTTGTCCGCGCCCAGGTCCTGGCTCTGCGCCGCATCGCCCAGGCGCCCCTGGCCGAGCCGGCCGCCACCGAGGTCCGCTGGATCCTCGAGGCCCTGGACAGGCCGCCGGCCGTCGACCCGGCCGCCCTGGCGCGCTACGCCGGCGACTATGGCCCCTATGCCGTGACCCTGGCGGGCGACCGGCTTGTCCTGCGCCAGGGCCGCCGGCCTCCGGCCGCGCTCGACCCGCTGGCGGAGCCCGGACTGTTCGCCGTCGATGGTGCGCCCACCTGGCGGATACGCTTCGAGGCGCCAATCGGCGGTCCCGCATCCGCCCTGGTCTCGATGGGGTCCGACGGCTCGGCCGCGCGCCAGCCCCGGACACTTGCGCAACAGCCTTGAGAAAGGACGGCGAAGCTTTCCGTGGGAAGGTTGTGGCGCGGGGCCGGGCTCTATAGGTTGGCGGCCTCCAAAACCAAGCCTGCCCAAAGGAACCGCCGCGCCTATGAGCGACGCCGAAAAACGCACCTTCACCGACGAAGAAGCGCTGCACTTCCACAAGTATCCGACGCCCGGGAAGATCGCCATCGCCGCGACCAAGCCGATGGCGACGCAGCGCGATCTCAGCCTGGCCTATTCGCCGGGCGTGGCGGTGCCGGTGCTGAAGATCGCCGAGGACCCGGAAGCGGCCTACGACTACACCTCCAAGGGCAACCTGGTGGCGGTGATCTCCAACGGCACCGCGATCCTGGGCCTGGGCAATCTGGGCGCCCTGGCGTCCAAGCCGGTGATGGAGGGCAAGGGCGTGCTCTTCAAGCGCTTCGCCGACGTCGACGCCATCGACATCGAGGTCTCGGCCACCGATCCCGACGAGATCATCACGGTGGTCAAGAACATCGGCGTCACCTTCGGCGGCATCAATCTCGAGGATATCAAGAGCCCCGAGTGCTTCCGCATCGAGACCGAGCTGCAGGAGCTGCTCGACATCCCGGTGTTCCACGACGACCAGCACGGCACGGCGATCATCTCCGCCGCCGGCCTGATCAACGCCTGCCACATCACCGGCCGCGATCTGAAGGACGTGAAGGTGGTGCTGAACGGGCCGGGGGCGGCGGGCATCGCCACCCTGGAGCTGATCAAGGCCATGGGCCTGACACCCAGCAACGTGATCGCGGTGGACTCCAAGGGCGTGCTCTGGCGCGGTCGCACCAACGACATGAACCAGTACAAGAGCGCGCATGCGGTCGACACCGACAAGCGCACCTTGGCCGAGGCCCTGGAGGGCGCGGACGTGTTCATCGGCCTGTCGGTGAAGGGCGCCCTGACCGCCGAGCTGGTGAAGAAGATGGCGCCCAAGCCGATCATATTCGCCATGGCCAATCCCGATCCGGAGATCACCCCCGAGGAGGTCCATTCCGTCCGTCCCGACGCCATCGTCGCCACCGGCCGGTCGGACTACCCCAACCAGGTCAACAACGTCCTGGGCTTTCCCTACATCTTCCGCGGCTCGCTGGACGTGCGGGCGCGGCGGGTGAACATGGAGATGAAGATCGCCTGCGCCAATGCGCTGGCGATGCTGGCCCGCGAGGACGTCCCTGACGAGGTGGCCGCCGCCTATCACGGCATGCAGCTGAAGTTCGGCCCGCAATACATCATCCCCAGCCCGTTCGATCCGCGGCTGATCTGGTACATCCCGCCCTTCGTCGCCCAGGCGGCGATGGACAGCGGCGTGGCGCGCAAGCCGATCCCGGACATGGACGCCTATCGCGCCTCGCTGGCCCAGCGGCTCGACCCCACGGCGGCCTTCCTCCAGAAGCTGCAGGGCGCGGTGCTGAAGGCCCCGAAGAAGCGCGTGGTCTTCGCCGAGGGCGAGGAACCCAGCGTGATCCGCGCCGCCTACGCCTTCGAGGCCGCGGGCCTGGGCCACGCCATCCTGGTGGGCCGCGAGGAACTGGTGCGCGAGAACATGGTCGCCGCCGGCCTGGACCCGGCCGAGTCGAAGCTCGAGGTGATCAACGCCCGGGTCTCGGACCGCAATCCCGACTTCGTGGACTTCCTCTATGCGCGCCTGCAGCGCCAGGGCTACCTGAAGCGCGACGTCCAGCGGCTGATCAACCAGGACCGCAACTCCTTCGCCGCCTCCATGGTGGCGCTGGGCGAGGCGGACGGCATGGTGACCGGGGTCACCCGCTCCTACGACCAAGTGCTGGAAGAGGTGCTGCGGGTCATCGACCCGGCCCCCGACGGCCGGATCATGGGCATGAGCGTGGTGCTGTCGAAGGGCCACACCCTGTTCATCGCCGACACCAACGTCACCGAGATGCCCGAGGCCGAGGAATTGGTGGAGATCGCCTGCGAGGCGGCTCGGGCGGTGAAGATCCTGGGCTACACACCCCGCGTGGCCTTCATGTCCTATTCGACTTTCGGCAATCCCATGGGCCTGCGTTCCGAGAAGGTGCGCGACGCCGTGGCCATGCTGGACGAGATGGAGATCGAGTTCGAGTACGAGGGTGAGATGCCGCCCAAGGTGGCGCTCAATCCCGAGAAGCGCGCCAACTATCCCTTCATGCGCCTGTCGGGCCCGGCCAATGTGCTGATCATGCCGGCCATCCATTCGGCGGCGATCTCGACCCAGCTCGTCGAAGCCCTGGGGGGCGGCACGGTGATCGGCCCGATCCTGCTCGGCCTTTCCAAGTCGGTGCAGATCGCCCCGCTGTCGGCCAGCGTCTCGCGGATCCTCCAGGCCGCGACGCTCGCGGCCTATGAGCAAGACATCGTCGAGGCCCAGAGCTGATGTCCGTGCGCACGCACAAGACCTAACGGCTGGTCCGCTCTGAGGGGTGCGGACGATCCGTCGTCCCCACCCCTTCGAACAGGAGCGCGACCCATGACCGGTCTGAGCATCGGCATCGATTTCGGCACGACCAATACGGTCGTCGCGCTCGCAGGGGCCGACGGGCCGGCCCACCTGGTCAAGTTCCCCGCGCCGGAGCAGGAGGTCTTCGCCTTCCGTTCGGCCCTGTCCTTCCACGCCCCGCCCGAGCATCCGTCGGACCGCACCGTCGAGGCCGGACCTTGGGCCATCGAGGCCTATGTGGAAGACCCGCTGGAGACGCGGTTCATCCAGTCCTTCAAGAGCTTCGCGGCCTCGGAGAGCTTCACCGAGACCCAGATCATCGGGCGGCGCTACCAGTTCGAGGACCTATTGTCGGCCTTCCTGCTGAAGTTGCGCGACCATGCTGGCTCGGAGCTGGCGGACCTGCCCAGGCGGGTGATCGTCGGGCGGCCAGTCATCTTCGCCGGCGGCGCGCCCAAGGAAGAGCTGGCCCTCCAGCGCTACGAGACCGCCTTCCAGCGCCTCGGCTTCAGCGAAATCCTCTACGCCTACGAGCCGGTGGGCGCGGCCTTCTTCTTCGCCCGGGAGTTGACCGAGGACGCCACCGTCCTGGTGGGCGACTTCGGCGGCGGCACCAGCGACTTCTCGATCATCCGCTTTTCCCGGGCGAACGGCGAGATCGTCTCCACCCCCATGGGCCGCTCGGGGGTGGGCGTGGCCGGCGACGCCTTCGACTACCGGATCATTGACAACGTGGTGTCACCCGAACTGGGCAAGGGATCGTCCTACACCTCGTTCGGCAAGGTCCTGCCGATCCCCAACCGCTACTATTCGACCTTCGCCCGCTGGGACCAGCTGGCCCTGATGCGGGCCAGCCGGGAGATGCGCGAGATCCGCAAACTGGTCCGTGAGGCCGTCGAGCCCGAGAAGATCGCCCGCCTGGTGGAGACCCTCGACGAGAACTACGGCTACCTGCTCTACCGCTCCGTCTCGCGGCTGAAGGAAGCGCTGTCGACGCAAGAGCGGGCCGAGTTCGCCTTCGAGGCCGGGACCATCGCCATACGCCGCCCGGTGGAGCGCGCCGAGTTCGAGGGCTGGATCGCGCCCGAGCTCGCCCTGATCGAGACCGCCGTCGACGAGGCCCTGGCTGATGCGGGGATCACGGCGCAGGGCGTAGACCGGGTGTTCCTCACCGGCGGCTCGTCCCTGGTGCCGGCGGTGCGCGACATCTTCCACCGCCGCTTCCCGGCGGAGAAGATCGAGACCGGCAGCGAGCTGGAATCCATCGCCTCGGGCCTGGCCTTGATGGGCCGCGAGCGCGACCTCACCAAGTGGGCGCGTCGGGCCTAGGCGGTGGGCAGGGCCGTCAAGATCGCGAGGCGGACACTGAGAGCTCTAGCTAGGCTTCTCCGGCTGGTCTAGCGCCCCCACCTGGCGCCGCACCACCCGCTCAAGGTGGTCGAGGTCCAGGAACTCAAGGCGGCGTCGGCGGTTGCGGATGACGTTCATTTGGGACAGGGCCCGCATCTCACGGGTGACGGCCTCGCGATGGCTGCCGATCCTGTTGGCCAGCTCGGCGTGGGTCGGCGCCGGGCTGATGACGAGCTCGCTGTCAGCGCCACGGCGAGCAAGTCTCAGGAGTTCGCAGTGTAGTCGCGCCTGCATATTCAAGGCGCTGAGCTCGAAGACGCGGCCGGTGAGCCTCCGCACTTCGGCGGCGAGGTGGTGGAGAAGCCACAACGCCGCGGGCGGAGAGGCCGCCAGGCAAGCCATGAAATCTGTCTGGCTCATCACCACGAGACGGGCCTCCGTGGTCGCCATCACGCTGGCCGAGCGCGGGGCGCCGTCGAGCGCGGCCAACTCGCCGAAGACGGCGCCCGGTCCAAGCTCTCGCACCGACACCTCGCGGCCCTGCGGAGAGTAGATGAGCACCTGAATCTCTCCCTCGACGACGAAGAAGACATCGGTCGACCGGCTGCCCGCTCCGACAATCGTGCGCCCGCGCGGCGCACGCACGTGGCGCAGGCGCGGATCGATGAGGCGGCGAAGGGCAGACGGGATCAGCATCAAGAACTGCGGCGACTCACTCACACCTACCCCCGTCTGGAAACGCCTACTCCAGTCATCCTATGGCGCCGCTAGCTGTTTCTACGACCCAGAACTGTGCTCCGGGGTGTCACCGCTCACGGGTGAATACGACGTCGCCGAGAATCCAGCCCACGGTCAGTTTGGCGCCATGAGCATGCGTGATCAGGCAGCCCCGGTGGGGCCCCTGTAGGTTGAGCCTCGGAGGTTCAACCCGACGCTGCGGGAGCGCGAGGGTCGCTCAGCGCGGCCTTGAGGTCGTCCATGATGCTCTTGGCGTCCTCATCGTCAGCGTTCTTGAGCCAGATGAGCAGCAGGTCGACCCGGCCCCACTCGCGAGCGACCCGACGAAGGATCTCGATCGCTCCGGCCAAGGTGACGCCTGTCGCGGCATAGAGCAGCTTCAGCTTGTCGGGGTCGTCCAGGAATCGGAGCGCCGCGTATCCGGCGCCGGCAACTAGTAGCATGGCGAAGGTGAAGATGACGAGCGAGACCAGGCTGTAGCGCTTGCGATAGGCCTCTAGCTCCACCTCGAAAGCTTGCCGATTTCGGATCCCAAAGACGTCGCGCGGCACATAGTGCCGATCCAGGATCGAGCCCAAGCCCATGGCGTTCCTCCTCGCTGATTACCATCAATCTTGCCGAATGCGCTCATCAGCGCCGCCTCCACCAGCGCCCGCGCCTCGTGATAACGGACGCTTGCTTCCTCACAGGCCTTGAGCGTGTCGGCCAGCACAGCGAAGCGGGAAATCGGGACCAGGTGATTCAGCCCATGATGGAAGATCGGCCGCGGAACGTGCTCCGCCCGGCGCTTGCCAAGAAAGCGCGCAAGATAGACCGACTGGCAGACGCTGAGATCCAATTCGCCAGCGAAATTGGGGGCGATCGCGGCCTCGATCTCGGCTTCGCCGACCAAGCCATCAGCCAATTCAAGCCGATTGCCCGGCGCGATGTGGGGCCCTAGCACCTCGTCGATCACCGCCCGGGCCAGCGACGGTCCGATCGCCTCCCGTTCACGGGGGTCGGAGAGTTTGAGCGCATTGTTGAATGCCCCAGCCAGGATGAGCCTGTTGAGGGTGCCCGCGAATTCCCGGCGCCAGGCCCGTTGCGCTTGCTCGGCGACTGGGGCGCGCGGGAGCGCTGTTAGCGCGGCGCGCAGGATTTCCCCCTCAGGCCCAGCCGCGGCTTGAACAGCGCCGTCCATGTCATGCACTGACCCGCGGAGATCCGCCTCAGCCAGGGGCGCCCCGCGCCAGTGGCCGCACAGGATCACGACGTCGCTCGTTTCCGTCGCCCGGCGGAGGTCGGCTAGGCCCGCGTCTGTCACCACGCGCCCACCTAGGTGCTCGGTCAGCGCGGCGAGCCGTTGGGCGGCCTCGGCGACCCGATGATATCCATCCTCCCCAGCCCATGCCTCCGAAGGCTTCCGCCGACCCACCAGGCCGCCGACATAGTCGCTGCGGGGCGTCCCGCTCGCGGCCGACAAGAAGGCGGCTTCCGTGATCGGAACGGCGAAGAGCACCGCGAGTTCGAACGGCAGGTGTCCGGGCATGTTTAGGGCCTCGCCTCTGCCATCCGCAGGTCGCCGAGATTGCTGTCGACGTAGAAGGTCACGTCCGCCTTCAGGTCTCGCACGATCCGCGCCTTGGTCGCGGCGACCATTGTGGCGAGGTTGGCCTGGGAGGTGGCGGCACGCTTCACCTGATCTTGGAGGATCGCTTGCAGTCGGACGCCCGCGCCGGAGGCGGCCGCCTCGGGCACGTCGGCCACGGCGGCGATGCGGCCGATCTGCATCGCGTCGCCCGTCTTTGGAAAGACGACCACGACGACCGTAGGATGGGTTCCGGGCACGCCGCGTTGGCCTTGGATGTTGGGATGGGCGGCAAACCAGCTCGCCGCATCCGCCTCGGCCGGCTGAACAACGGCCTGCGACCAGGCCGGCTTTGCCTGGGCGGCGCGTGCAAGCCGTACCGGATCGCGTCCGAAGAGCGAGACCGTGCCCCGGCCGCCGGGTTGGCCAGGCATTGGCGTCTCCAGCACCAGGTCCGGCGGCGGGCCGGGCGGCTTGCGGCCCCCGCCTCCAAAGAGGACCTTCGCATGTTCGATTAGCGAGGAAGGCCGTGACGTCGCGAGCTTCTTCAGCATCACGCTTTCTGTCAGGGCTCGGGTCCATTCCGCATCGACGCCGTAGAAGTGCACCATTTCGCTGCCGCCCCGCGCATTGGCGAGGACCTCGATCAGCCCCGAGGCGCCTTCTACAATCTCGACATTTCCCGTACCTGGTGGGCGTTTGGCGACGGCGAAGGTGTCGGGGCCCACGCTAACGACGACGGCCCGGCATTCGCTGCAGGCCTGGAGGCGTGCGAGCATAGGCTGCACATGCTCGGTAGCCGCGGCCGGGCGGGAGCGCACAAGCGCCAGCATGCTCTTCGGCGCCTCGGAACTCACCTGCAGGGCATCGGCGGCCGAACGCGGCGCAAGGGCGTCGCCCAACTCGCCGGCGGCCAAGCGCTCGGCCGTTACAGTGGGTATCTTGTTCGCGGAGATCTGCGTGATGTTGGCGTCGACTGCGGACTGTGCGGCGGACCCGGCCGGCATTCTCTTGCTTGGCGCAGTTGGGGTTCTCGCGGTAACGATGGGAGGACGTCCACCGACATTATGACCTCCGATCGCCCATATCTCGACTTCGTTCTGCGACAGGACCAGGGTCGGGGTCCGGATCGAGCCGCCTGTCCTGTCCCGCGCCGCCGCGGCGAGGAGGCGATCCTTGATGCCGTCGAGGTCCGCCGCGAGCCACGCGGAGTCGGCGATCTTGCGGCCCAGACGCTGACCGGAGCGATATAGCTTGGCCTCCCGGCGATAGGTGGCGCCTGCCAGGAAGTAGGCCGATTGGAGCTTGCCGATCTCGTCAGCGATCCGTTCGATCTCCGTATTTCGCGAAGCCACGATCGCCTTAAGCTCATTGAACTTGGCGGCTTCGCTGCTTTCCGATTCGAACCGGCAGCCGTTCGCGTCCTTGGTGCCGCCGGGATGCCGCAGGGCTTCGGCGCAGGCGGTGTCGTACGCCATCCGGTAAGCCGCACGCGCCTCATCGCCTGCCTTGTCCAGGAGACGGCCTCGGGCCTCCAGCACCCGCAGGCGATCCTCGGCTTTGAGAAGTTTGAGGCTTGAGGTCTGCGATGCAACTAGGAACTCCGCCGCCTGGTCCAAGGTCATCCCAGGGGTCGCGAGAAGCTGGCGGACGTCCTTCTGGATCGACCGTTTCAGGGGATCGGCGGCGTCCGGCTCGCCCGCGATGCGCGACAGCCAAGCCTTCGCCTCCACCTGAATTGCGGCGACCGCGATCTCTGTGCGTGACAGGGACGCTTCCTTCGGTGCGCTGGAGCCTACCAGCAGATTGTTGACCGCTTGATAGAGCAAGGTGTTCTGCGCGACCCGAACAACGAGCGGGTGCCCCGATCGTTCGAAATAGTCGCGCCCCTTCTTCGACCAACCCTCGGAAAGCCGCTTCGGGTCACCCGCATCTCCACCGTCCTCGCCGAGCGGGAGATAGAGGACTGGAAGCGCGCCGGAGCGGTCAGCCGTCAACACCCGCCCGCTCGGTTGATCCGTGAGGACGGAGAACCCGCGGGTGTTCCAGTTGAAGATGATCCCTGACGCGTCGAGCTCTGATGCCGCTACAGAGCTCACAGGCGAAGCGCCGAAGGGGTAGGCGGGCGGCGCGGCGACGGGAAAGTCAAGATAGCGCACCTGTCCTGCTTCAGACCAGGACTTCAGGATTTGATCGGCCGCGTTGAGCAGGGCGCCGAACTCTCGGTCCTCCAGCTGCTTTGAGAGCAGGATGGGCGCCCAGTCCCAGCCGCGGAACTCGCCGGTCAGGATCTTGCCGGCGAACACACGCTGGCGTTCATAGCTCTGGGCCAGCGCCTCGCTGCGCTGCGCCGCCAGGGCGGCGAAGGTTTCGAACCGGAGCGGCGGCAGGTCGGAAAGCGGGATTTGGCGTTTGCGGCCAATCAGGACGAACACCTCTTTGGGTGTCTTGAGCGCAGCTGCGAGGAGGTCTGACTCCAAGGCGAAGCGGCGGAAATCATCCCGAGCATCATCGAGGACGGCGCCCTTGGACAGCACCAACGCCACAAGGGCCCCATCTGAGGATCGAAAGGCGCCCGCGCGCCCGAGGATAGCAGACCAGGAAGAAGGCGCGTCGGCGGGGCTCGTCAGGGACGCCCAGCTCCCGCCGCTTGCGGTCAACCATCCTCCGACATCGACGGGTCGCACGGACATCGAGGCGATGGGTGTGGATGGCGCCGGCTCGTCGACGTCTTCAAGCCAGAAGCCGTCCGAGGTCCCGTGAAGCGCGGCGTCGATATACTTCAAGCCCTCGACCACGCTGGATGGGGCGTTCCAAACCTTCAGTCCGGACCCGAGCACCGCCGAGGTCTTCGCTGAGTCCACAGGCTTTAGGGTCAAGACGAGGTCTTCGAGCCACCCGTCAACACCTGTCGCCCAACGATATCGGCCTACGGCCTCCAATTGGGAACCGAACACAGCTTGCGCCAAATGTTCGAGCTCGACATGACTGAGGCGCGTCGGCGGCTCAGAAAGTATCGCGACAATTCGGCCGTTGCGCTGAGAGAGGGCGTAGGCCTGGTAGGGCCAGGGATGCGCATCGCGGAACGTGCGCCAAGCGTCGCATGATTGAGCGGAGCCGGGGCAAGTCGGATTTTCAGCATCCGAAGGATGGAATGTCCACGTCGTCGCTGGCGTGGCGGTGGTCTGAGCTTGCGCCGTTCCGGCGGCGATCGTCCAGGCGGCGAGCGTCGCAATAAGCAAATTCCTCATCCTGGCCCCCAACCATCGAAGAACTCGGCGTTAACATATCAGCAACTTTTGCGCGCGTCACGACATGGCGCTCGCAGAACGATCTCCATGTGTGGGTTTGGCAAACTTGGTTGGGTGAGCCGGGTTGACGCCTTGATGCTGTCGTCACGTCACTGAAGTCGCCGCTTCCACGGGATTTCTCGTCCGCATTGGCTCTCGAAACCCGCCTGTTCGAAGTGGGAGCAGGAGGTCGTCCCCGACCTAGTGCATGTCGATGGGGAGAAAGCCGCCCATAGGCGCAGGCCGATAAGAAATGCCTTGTGCGAAATGACCCTGAAGAATCGGGTATTTTCTATAGGTCCCGCCGGGACGAGCTGTCCGCGCCATGACGCGGATCACTGTCGCGAAGGCGCGGCATCCCCGATCGGATTTCTTCTTCAGGCCCACCCGGTCGAAACCGATACCGGCCGCCGGAAACCTGAGGGTGCGCCTCCTGGCAGCCGAGACCCAACCGGATGGCTAGTCACGCCCCCGCCGGCGCACGATCTCAATCAGCTCTAGAATGCGGACGCGCCGGGCATCCGCCAGCTCGGGTAACTTGTCGATCCTGCTCGCGACTTCCGCCAGGTCGATGAAGCCCGCGCCATGGGCTGCGCTCACCCAATCCAGATCTTTCTCGCGGCCGGCGAAGAGCTTCGAGACAGCAATGTCCTCGGGATGGGGAACTACAGCTTCGACGCCGTTCGTCGCGGGCGAAACGTAAATTCTGCAACGTTCGCGCCAGTCTGAAGGCAGCTTGGCGGTCTCCGGACCAACGCCGTCAACATGGTACCCGTGCGTGTCATCGAAAACGGAGAGCTGCCCAATGTTCTCCAGGAGATCCGATATCCGCTCCACCTCGTCGTCACTAACGTCCGAAGCGAACATGTCGGCTTCACGGCTAATCATCATGCGTTCGGGGACGTGCTCGTACCACGCGAAGATTGCGTTCGATCCCACCAGTACAAATCGCTTGTGCCCAGTAAGGTCGCCCGCAGCTCGAAGCAGATGATCGAGTTCGCGCCGCGTCACTAGGCGGCGTGCCTGGCCAAGGCGGTGACTTGTTCCGGGGGGATCACGACGAACACCGGCGCGGTCTCGCGCAGGGACGCTCCGCGTTCATCGTCAGCCAGGAGATCTGACACCAATTGGCCAACCGGGAGGCGGACCGCCTCGCTCCAGAACTCGTAGATGTCGCGCTGCCGCGGATCGGTCCTGACGAAGCGTTCAAGGTAGGCTTGCCCCTTCGCAATCAATCCTGGGTTCTCCAAGAGCCGCTTTGCGAGCAGCAACGCACGCACGTAGGTGCGGAGCTCGTACCTGTCACGGAAGACGCGCTTGAGGGGGAGGCCGCTATCGAGCCCAACCAGCTGAGCCATGTTCAGGGTGCGCGTTTGCATACCACTCAATGTAGCACAAGGCAGTGAGCTGCTGCTAACGGACATCAAGGCGAATGGTGTCTCCCACGCATGCACCCGGAAGCACAATCTTCCGGACAGGACCAGGTCAGACCTTACCCCTTGCTCTTGTGGTTGCAGCGCATCGGATATCGGCGAACGCTAAACTGACTTCGAGCAAGATCAGTGAGCGCTCAGCCGCCCTTTCTCGCCCCACGGGCGACGGCGGTCTCGAACGCCTCAATCAGGACATTCAGCGCCCAGGCGAGACGCCAGCGCTTGTCGGACGGCAGATGGTCGAGGCCGGTGTGCAAGGTCCCGGTGTCCTGGCGTCCGGCCAAGCCGGCGGGCGCCAGCTGATCAGGCGACCTTCACCAGCCTGGGGTCATAGGTCCATCTGCGGACCTTGCGCGCGGTGATGCGGCTCGCCTCGGCATGGAGCGGATTGATCAGCAGGTTGATCTCCTCGGGCACGATGACCGAGGGCACGGCCAGGACCGCCGAGCTCCTGGCGTTGATCCAGTCGGTCCCGAACTTCAAGGTCACGCGGCCTGCGGGCTCGGCGTCCCAGCCGGCCCGCAGGCTCGCCGCGGTCTCGCGCAGGGCCGCCGCCATGAGGTCGTCTGGGACCTCGATGGCCACCAGGTAGCGATTGAGCGGCAGGCCGCCGGCGTTGAGATGAACCACTGTCTCCAGGCAGGCCAGGGCGCGGGTCTCCGAAGTGTAGACCATCGGAACGCCCTTCTCATTCCAGCGGCCGCCGGTGATCTCAGCGCCTGCCCCCGTGAGGTCGTCGGCCTCGTAGGCCGGCGCGTCCGTGGCGATCCGCCAGAGCGTCTGGCTCACGCATAGGCTCCGCTACCAGCCTGGGCCAGCAGGCTGGAGACCAGGGCCTGTCCCTCCATGGTGTCCATCAAGTCCATCGGCCGGACCGCGCCGAGAGCCGGCAGGGGCTCCTTGAGCCAGCGCGACAGCCAGGCGCTGGCGTTAAAGCCGGTGGGATCGCCCATCTCCTCGACCATGGCTTCGACCTGGCCGACCAGCTTGGCCATACCGATGACCCGCTCGCTCTCGGCGGTCGACAGCGCCTGGTTCGTAGCCACCTTCCGGTTGAAGGTCGCGCGGGGCAGGCGAAGGGCGGCGAGGGCGTCGTCGGACGGGAGGGACAAGGCCCCGATGAGATGCTTGGCCTCGGCCGCGCCCAGGCCCTTCTTGGCCAGCTCGATGCGCTCCACCGGCGTGGCGCGCCACAGGCCGATATGGAGGAGGTGACCCCCCGAAGTGGCCTTCTTCGTCCCTCCCCGCGCCGGCGCGGCGGCGGCCCGGGCAGCGACGCGAGACTTCACATGGTCCATAAGATCGCTCCTTTGAGCGACTATATGGCTCAAATGGGCGGAAACGCTAGGCCTGGGCTGAAACAGGGTTCGCCTGCCGAGCAGGACCCCATCCCACCGCACCACGCCGTGGGCCTACTTCGCCTTCCTCAGGTCAACGCGATCGAAGTCGATCTCCGCAGCTGGGACCACCTCCAGGTTCGGCTTGCGCGACTTCAGCCCCTCCAGGAACGCCTTGGCGTCGCCGGCGACGATGACGCTCGCCGCCGCCGGATCGAGATTGCTCTTGGCGAAGGCCTGGACCTCGGCTGGGGTCACCGCCTCGACCTTGCCGGTAAAGGCGGCGATCTCGGCCAGGGGCAGGTCATAGAGCGCCAGGTTGCCCAGGATGTCGGCCAGGCCGCCGGTGGTGGCCAGCTCGCGACCGAAGCCGCCCACCAGCACCGACTTGCGGGCCTTCAGCTCGTCTGCGCCCGCCGGGGTGTCGGCCAGGCGCCTCAGTTCGGCGACGATCAGGTCCAGGACCTCGGGCGCCGACTCGTTCTTGGTCTGGGCCGCGGCGCGGAACTGGCCGGTGGTCCGCTGGGCCGACAGCCGCGAATTGGCGCCGTAGGAGAGGCCGCGCTTGATGCGGATCTCCTGGTTCAGCCGCGCGGAATAGCCGCCGCCCAGCACCGAGTTGGCGACGATGCCGGGATAGTAGTCGGGCGCGGCGCGGGAGATGGCCGCCTTGGTCACGGTGACCGCCGCCTGACCGGTTCCGGGAAGGTCGATGGCCACGGCGCGCGGCGGCGCCTTGGGGGTGACCCCGACCCGGGCCGGCGGCGGACCGGCCGGCGCCTTCCAGTCGCCGAACGCCGTTTCGGCGAGCGCGAAGCCCTGGGCCGGGGTGATGTCGCCGGTCAGGACCAGGATGGCGTTGTCGGGCCGGAAGCTGGCGGCGTGCAGCTTGGCGAGGTCGGCGGTGGTCAGCCGGGTGAGCGAGGCCGGGGTGCCGGTGGCCACATGGCCGAAGGCCGTGCCGGAGAACACCACCTGCGAAGCCGCGAAGCCCGCCAGCTGGCCGGGCTGCTGGTAGGCCACCGACAGGCCGTCCAGGGCCTGGGTGCGCTGGCGCTCCAGCTCCTCGGCCTTGAAGGCCGGGTTGCGGACCACGTCGGCCATGATGGCGAGCGCCGCGGGCAGCTTCTCGGGCATGACATTGAGGGTGACGGACGAGCTCTCCTGCCCGCCGCCGGCCTCCAGGGACGCGCCCAGGGCTTCGGTCTGGCTGGCGATCTCCTGCGCGCCGCGGGTCTTGGTGCCCTCGGTCAGCATGCCGGCGGTCATGCCCATGGCGCCGGCCAGGCCGTCGGGATCGGCCCAGGCGCCGGTCCTGACAGTGAGGTCGGCGGTGACCAGGGGCAGGTCTGAGGACTTGGCGACGATCACCCGCAGGCCGTTGGCCAGGGTCTTCTCGGAGGGCTGGGGCAGGACCGGGCTGACCGGGGTTCCCAACGGCGGCGGGGCGATGCGCTGGCCTTCCGGCGCCAGTGCGATGATCTCGCCGGCGTACTTCACGGACGCGACCACCGGCGGCTTGGGCGTGCTGTCCGCCTGGCCGGCGGGCCGATCGGTTTCGGGCCGGTAGCGGATGGTCATGCGGCCGCTGTCCGTCAGGTATGTCTTCGCCACGCGCTGCACATCGGCGGCGGTGACCGCCTGCAGCTCGGCGAGTTCGCGGTTGGCCAGGGCGGCGTCGCCCGCCGTGCGCAGGGCGTAGCCCAGCGCGAAGGCGCGGCCGTCGATGGTCTCGCGGGCGCGCAGCTTGCCGGTGACCAGCTCGTTCTTGGCTTCGGCGAGCTCAGCCGCCGTCGGCGGGGCGTCGCGCAGCTTGGCGACCTGGGCCAGCAGGGCCTTCTCGCCCTCGGGAAGGGTCTTGCCGCCGGCGAGGATGGCGCCGACCATCACCATGCCGGGCTGTTCGGGCAGGGAGGCGTCGGAGAAGACCTCGGCGGCCACCTGTTGCTCATAGACCAAGCTGTCATAGAGCCGCGAGGACTTGCCCGAGGAGAGGATGGCGTCGAGCACGGTGAGCGCCGCGGCGTCCGGGCTGGAGGCGGCCGGCGCGTGCCAGGTCATGGCCACCGCCGGCAGCGGCACATTGGGGCCGTAGCCTTCGAACACCCCGGCCTGGGCGCGCGGCGGCTCGACGGCGGTCACCCGCTTGATCGGGGCGGCCGGACGCTTCAGGGGGCCGAAATACTTGTCGACCCAGGCGTTGAGCTCACCCTCGTCGAAATTGCCGATGACGATCAGGGCGGCGTTGTCGGGACGGTAATAGGCGGCATGGAAGGCGCGGACATCGTCGATGGTGGCGGCGTCCAGCTCCTCAATGGAGCCGATGCCCGGCCGCTTATAGGGGTGCGTCGTGTAGCTGGCCTGGGGCAGGTAGAGGTACATCAGACGGCCATAGGGCTGGGACAGCACCGACTGGCGCAGCTCCTCCTTGACGACGTCGCGCTCGGACTTGAACACCGCCTCGTCGACCACCAGCGCGCCCAGCCGCTGGGCCTCCACCCACAGCAGGCGCTCCAGGTGGTTGGCGGGGACGACCTCGTAATAGTTGGTGAAGTCGTCATAGGTGGACGCGTTGTTGAACCCGCCCACATCCTCGGTCATGCGGTCGATGGTCTCGGCCGGCATGTCGCGCGTGGCCTTGAACATCATGTGTTCGAACAGGTGCGCGAAGCCCGAGCGGCCGACCGGATCGTCCTTCGACCCCACCCCGTACCAGACCTGGACCGTGACATTGGGCGTGGCCTTGTCGACCGAGGAATAGACCTTCAGCCCGTTGGCCAGGGTCCGTTCCTTGTAGACGATCGGCGGGACCGTTTCGGCGGCGACGGCGGGCGCCGCCAGCGCCAGGGTCACGGTCAGGGCGAAGGCGCGGACGGCGGTGCGGAACATGGACGCTTTCCAATGGCGAGAGGCCGCGACCCTAGCACCGGCTCAGGCCTAGGAAAGCTTACGGGATTGTCATGAAGCGCCGGATCGGGCGGTCACCTAGGTCTGGACCATAGCGCCGCAGCGCAAGCCGTTGAGCTCGGCCTCGCCGCCGTCCCCGGACGGCCGGGCCTTCATCCGAGCCACCCACCCCTCGATGTTGGGGTAGGTCGAAGGCGACCGCTTCGCCCAGGGTGGCATGGGCCACACCCAAGGTGCTGGAGATCGGCCAAGAGATCGGCCAAGAGATCGGCCACGAAGCTAGATTTCCCTTACAATAAAGCCTACAGTCGCCGATCATGGGGCGCAAAAGATCGGCCAAATGACTGTCGAAAGCGTCGATCGGATCGAACCAGCCAGGCTTGAGGAGCCGACGGCGGCCATCGCTGACGTCATCGCCGACCTCTCAGCGGCCGCCGCCACGCTTGGCCGCATGCTCCACCCTCGCACGGCCGCCAACCTGGCAGACCTCGTTCGGCTGATGAACTGCTACTACAGCAATCTCATTGAGGGACATGACACGCGACCACGCGACATCGAACGCGCCCTGGTTGGCGATCTGGACCAGGATGAGACCCGTCGGGACCTGCAGGTCGAAGCCGCGGCCCACGTGCGCGTCCAGGCCAAGCTGGATCGGATGGCCCAGGAAGGCGCCCTTCCGCCGCCGGCGTCTGGCGACTTCATCGGTTGGATGCATCGCGAGTTCTATGACGGCGCCTCTGAGGCCATGCTGACCATCAAAGGCAAGGATCGCGAGTTGCGGATGACGCCGGGGGAATGGCGCACCACGTCGGGAGAAGACGTCTCGGTTGGCAATCACCAGCCGCCCTCGAGCCATCGGGTCGCTGACTTCATGGCTCACTTCGAGGCCCGGTTTGATTTCAGCAAGATGGGCCGGGCCGGCCAGATCATGGCTATCGCCGCGGCCCATCACCGCTTCAACTACATCCATCCCTTCCCCGATGGGAACGGCAGGGTCAGCCGGCTCATGAGCCACGCCATGGCCAGCCTCGCCGGCGTCGGCGCCCACGGCCTGTGGTCGGTATCGCGGGGATTGGCCCGCGGCCTGGAGAGCCGTGGCGACTATATGCGCATGATGGATCACGCAGACATGCCACGCCAGGGCGACCGCGACGGCCGCGGCAACCTCTCCGAGGCCGCCCTGCAAGGCTTCGTGCTGTGGTTCCTGCGGGTCTGCCTGGACCAGGTCACCTTCATGAGCAGCCTCTTCGACCTCGACGGCCTGGCACGTCGGCTGCGGACCTATGTCGATCGCCATCCCGACCTCAAGCCGCAGGCCTCGCGCCTGCTGGAAGAAGCCCTGTTCCGCGGCGAGTTCGAGCGCGGCGACATCGACGCCATCACAGGCCTGCCTGAGCGCACTGCACGGCGGATACTCGCCGATCTCACCGAACTCGGCCTGCTGGCCTCCGACACGCCGAAGGGCAAGGTCTCACTACGGTTCCCCGCGCACGCGCTGGAGGACCTGTTCCCGCGCCTGTTCCCGCAAACTTGAGCGCCGCCGACGTTCCTGGGGGCGCCAAGGCGCCAGGATTGGCCACGCCAGCCTGCTGGCCTTAGCCGCGGGTGAAGGTGCAGATGCGGGCGCTCGCCGCGGCCATGGCGCGGACCGCGGCGGACGACCTAAGCCAGCTTCACCAGCATCTTCCCGGAATTCCGGCCCTCCATCAGCCCGATCAGGGCCGAGGGCGCATTGGCGATGCCGTCCAGGATGGTCTCCTGGTACTTGACCTTGCCGTCCTTCAGCCAGCCGGCCATGTCGCGCTGGAAGTCACCGTAGAGGTGCATGAAGTCGGTGCCGACGAAGCCGCGCAGCATGACCCGCGAATAGATGATGTTCGACAGGTTCGAGACGTTGGAGTGGCCGGAATTGTAGCCCGAGATGAAGCCGCAGACCGGGACCCGGCCCAGGGTGTTCATCCGCCGCAGGGCGGCCTCCAGGTGGTCGCCGCCGACATTGTCGAAATAGACGTCGATCCCCTTGGGCGTGGCGTCTTCCAGCGCCTGGCGGATCGGGGTCTCCTTGTAGTTGATGACCGCGTCCAGCTTGACCTCGTCCTTCAGCCAGGCGGCCTTGTCCGCCGCGCCGGTGGAGCCCACCACGTAGCAGCCCTTGATCTTGGCGATCTGGGCGGCGACCGAGCCGACGGCGCCGGCGGCGGTGGAGACGAAGACCTGCTCGCCGTCCTTCAGCGCGCCGATGTGCAGCAGGCCGCCATAGGCGGTGAAGCCGGTCATGCCGAGCGCGTGCATGTGGACCGTCAGCGACAGGTCCGGGTCGGCGGCGAGCTTGGTCAGGCCCTTGCCGTCGGAGACGAAGAACTCGCGGAAGCCCAGGCGGTTGGAGACCAGGTCGCCCACCGCGAAGTCGGGATGCTTGGATTGCACCACCTTGCCGAGCGCCCCACCCATCATGGCCACGTTGAGGTCCTGGCCGGCGGTCAGCCGCGGGCGCATGGCCGGGTCGACCGACATGTAGCGGTTCTCGACCAGCACCTGGCCGTCGGCGGCGTCCGGCACGGACGTCTCGACGAGGGTGAAATCGTCCTGGGCGGGCAGGCCCTTCGGACGGGCGACAAGGTGGATTTCGCGGCTCTTGGGCATAATGGCCTCCCTTGGGATTCTTATGGCGCGGCCCGGAAATGCGGATGGGCCTGGACGCAGTTGTCGCAAGGTCACCCAGGTTCCGCCAGCGAATTTAAACGCGCGTTCGAATTAATCCGCGCCGGGCAGGACGTCGCCCCAGTCCAGCCGGCGGGCGACGGCGTAGGCCCGCTTGTCGCGGCGGGGGACGAAGCGGGGCTCGACGGTCCCCGCGGGCGTGCAGAGCTTGAAGGTGATCCCAGGCTTGGCGGCGTGGGGCGGGGCGAGGATGCGGGCCTCGCGGCGGGCGAGCCCGGCGCGGGCGGCGACCAGGTAGATGAACTTCTCGTCTTCGAACGGGACCTCGCCGCCCTTGGCCAGACGATGGTCGCGCGAGCGTGGCAGGCGCTGGACGAAGTGACACCAGTCGGGCGGGGCCAGCGGGCAGGGGGCGTGATGCGGGCAGGGCGCGAGGATGCTCGCTCCCGCCGCGATCAACCCGTCGCGGGCGGCCAGGATGCGGGCGTGGCCGGCCGGGGTTCCCGGCTCGATCAGCACAAGCATGCCCAGGGTCGCCGCCCATAGCGCTGCGACGGTCTGCGCCTGCCGGGCCGGGGCGATCTCGGCCAGGGCATAGCTGGCGAGGACGAGGTCGGCGGCGGGCCAGTCCTGGGGCGCGGTGAGGTCGCCGCGGAGACGCAGGGCGTCGCGCAGGGCGGCGGGCCCCTCGGCGGCCAGGGTCTGCGCCATCTCCAGGAAGGCGCGGTTGGAGTCCAGCAGGGTCGCGGCTCCAATGGCCGGCCAGGTCTCCAGCGCCGCCCAGCTCGCGCCGCCCGGTCCTGCTCCGGCGTCGAGCAGGGTCCTGGGCGCGAAGTCCGGCGCGATCCGCGCGGCCTCCGCCAGCACATGGGCCCCGGCCGCATAAGTGGCGGGCAGCCGGGTCAGGACATAGGCCGTGGCGTCGGCCGTCGAACCGACCACTCCGGCGGAGGTCTGGCCGGCCCGATACTGGGCCGAGATCCTGGCGGATTGCTCGGCCAGGCCCTTGCGCGACACGCCCTCCAGCAGCCGGTCGGCGGCCTGGCGCAGGGCGGGCGGCAGGTCCGGGGTCACGCCTCGCGGTTCTTCACCAGGTCGTCGACCACCGAGGGGTCGGCCAGGGTTGAGGTGTCGCCCAGGTTGGTGAGGTCGTTCTCGGCGATCTTGCGCAGGATGCGGCGCATGATCTTTCCCGAGCGGGTCTTGGGCAGGCCCGGCGCGAACTGCACCACGTCCGGCGCGGCGAACGGCCCGATCTCGCGACGGACCCAGCCCTTGAGCTCGGCCTGCAGGATGTCGGTCGGCGTCACGTCGGCCTTGAGGGTCACGAAGCAGTAGATGCCCTGGCCCTTGATGTCGTGCGGGAAGCCGACCACCGCGGCCTCGGCGACGTTCTCGTTGCTGACCAGGGCGCTCTCGATCTCGGCCGTGCCCAGGCGGTGGCCGGAGACGTTGATCACGTCGTCCACCCGGCCGGTGATCCAGTAGTAGCCATCCTCGTCGCGGCGGCAGCCGTCGCCGGTGAAGTACTTGCCGGCATAGGTGGAGAAGTAGGTGTCGAAGAAGCGCTGGTGGTCGCCATAGACGGTGCGCATCTGGCCCGGCCACGAGTCGGTGATGACCAGGTTGCCGCTGACCGCGCCGTGCAGGACCTGGCCCTCGGCGTCGACCAGCTCGAACTTCACGCCCGGCAGCGGCTTGGCGCAGGAGCCCGGCTTGGCGGGATGGGCCCCCGGCAGCGGGGTGGCCAGCGCCGCGCCGGTCTCGGTCTGCCAATAGGTGTCGACGATGGGGCAGCGGCTGTCGCCCACCACCCGGTGGTACCAGAGCCAGGCCTCGGGATTGATCGGCTCGCCCACCGTGCCCAGCAGGCGCAGGGACTTGCGGCTGGTCCTGGTCACCGGCTCGTCGCCGTCGCGCATCAGGGCGCGGATGGCGGTGGGCGCGGTGTAGAAGATCTCCACCTTGTGCTTGTCGATCACCTCCCAGAACCGGGAATTGTCGGGATAGTTGGGCACGCCCTCGAACATCACCGTGGTCGCCGCATTGGCCAGGGGGCCGTAGACCACATAGCTGTGGCCGGTGACCCAGCCCACATCGGCCGTGCACCAGAAGACCTCGCCCGGTCGGTAGTCGAACACCAGCTCGTGGGTGTGGGCCGCCCAGGCCAGGTAGCCGCCGGTGGTGTGCAGCACGCCCTTGGGCTTACCCGTCGATCCCGAGGTGTAGAGGATGAACAGCGGGTCCTCGGCGTTCATCGGCTCGGGCTCGCAGACGTCGGAGACGTCCTGCTTGAGGTCGGAGAAGAAGGCGTCGCGGCCCTCGACCATCGGCACGTCGGCGCGGGTGCGGCGGACCACGATCACGTCGGTGACGTCCGGACATTGGATCAGGGCCTCGTCCACGTTCTTCTTCAGGGGGACGACCTTGCCGCCGCGCATGCCCTCGTCGGCGGTGATGACGACCTTCGAGTCGCAGTCCTGGATGCGACCGGCGATGCTGTCGGCCGAGAAGCCGCCGAAGATCACCGAGTGGACCGCCCCGATGCGGGCGCAGGCCAGCATGGACACCGCCACCTGGGGGATCATCGGCAGGTAGATCGTGACGCGGTCGCCCTTCTTGACCCCCTTGGCCTTGAGCACATTGGCCATGCGGCAGACTTCGGCGTGCAGCTCCTTGTAGGTTAGGCTCGACCAGGGATGGCCCTCGTCGCTCTCCCAGATGATCGCGGTCTGGTCGCCGCGGGTCGCCAGGTGGCGGTCCAGGCAGTTTACCGAGACGTTCAGGACCCCGTCGGCGTACCAGCGGATGTGGAAGGGATGCTTGTGGAACGAGGTGTCCTTGATCTGGGTCGGCGGCGTGATCCAGTCGAGGCGGCTGGCGACCTTGCGCCAATAGGCCTCCGGATCGGCTTCCACCTGCGCGACGGCGGCCTCGTAGCCGGCGGCGTCCATATGCGCGCGCTTGGCCCAGGCGCTCGGAACCGGAAAGACCTCGCCTTCGCTCACTGCGCGCACTCCTTCTCACAGACTTGCGGGGAGTTATGCGGAGAGGGGGCCTCGGCGCAACAGGCCAGGACAGGGTTTCGCCGAGAATCAGGCTTTGGCGACCAGCCGTTCGAAGCCCGAGATCAGGCAGTCGAGGCCGAAGGCGAACTGCTCGTCGATGCTTCCGGGGTCGGCGAAGGCCTTGGCCGTGGTGATCAGACGGGGATAGGCGCCGGTCTTCAGGAGGGCCCTGCCTTCTGCGTCCAAGCCGAGTCGGACGCCCTCGGGCTGCGCCCGGATTTCGCCCTCTCGGATCGACCAGTTGACCACGTAGCCGAAGCAGGTGGCGAAGGCGTAGAAGGCGTCGCGGGGCTTCAGGCCGGCGTCCAGCAGCACGCCAAGGCCGACATCCATCATCGCCATGGTGTTCGGGGCCACGAAGAAACCGTTCGGCACGAGACGCCCGATGTCACGCCGCGAAAGCAGATGCCGGCGCAGCGCCCAGGCCATGCGCCGCACGTCCTCGCGCCAATCGTCTCCGGCGGGCGCGAATTGCAGGCCTGTCATCAGGTGGTCGTAGAGCGCGACCTCCAGGGCCTCCTTGTTGGCGACGTGCCAATAGAGCGCCGGCGCCTGCACCTTCAGTTCGGCGGCCACCGCCCGCATCGTCAGGCCGGCATGGCCCTCACGCTCGAGCACGACAGCCGCGGCTTCGATCACGGCCTCACGGGTGAGGTTCGGGTTGCTGCGGGCGAGGCGGGCCATGCGCCTAGTTCGGCGGTTTATTTAACGTTGTAAAGCAGCGCGTTCCGTGTCTTCTATTTAACGCCGTTAAGCGGCAAGGGCGATGTGCGGGGAGGACGCCATGGATGCGCGCGTTTCCGAGGGGCCGAGTTTGGCTGGCTGGTCGCCGCCGCCGGCCAAACCGGTCTTCCGGCTGGGGCGGATCCACGATCCGCAGAATCCCCTCCCGCAGATCATTCAGGCCGCCTACGAAAAGCCGGTCGTGCGCCAGTCGTCCGCCTTGGGGGCGTTCTACGTGGTCGGCGATCCGGACGGCGTGAAGCGCGTCTTCCTCGACAATGTCGCCAACTATCCGAAGACCGACATGGAGCGGCGGCTGTTCGGCGCGATCTTCGGCAACGGCCTCTTGTCCTCCGATGGCGAGACCTGGCGCAGTCATCGCAGGATCATGGCGCCGCCCTTCGCCCCACCCAGCGTGGCCGCCTATGCGCCCGGCATGGCGCAGGACGTGGCCGATTTCCAGGCGCGGTGGGACCAGGCGCCTGCCGACCAGCCCATCGACGTGGCCCGCGACATGACGCGACTGACCTTGCAGATGATCTCGCGGGCGGTGTTCGCCACCGACGGCGTGGCCTTGGGCGAGGTGATGGAGAGATCGATCGCCGGCGCCACGGCCGCGACCCAGGTGGGCCTGGCCGACTTCCTCCCGGTGCTTGGCCCGCTGCGAATGACCGCGCGCGAGAAGCGGATCGCCGAGGTGTTCGCCGAGTTCGACGCGGTGGTGGCCGACCTGATCGCCGAGCGGGAGCCCAGCCCCGGCGGTGGGGACCTGCTCTCGCGCCTGATCGCCGCGCGCGACGCCGAGACCGGATGCGGCATGACCGCCCAGGAGGTGCGCGACCAGGTTGTGACCATCTTCGTGGCCGGCCACGAGACGACGGCCGCCGCCATGGCCTGGGTCTGGTACCTGCTCTCGCAACACCCGCAGGCCGAAGCCAGGCTGCACGCCGAGCTCGACGCGGTTCTGGGCGGCCGCTCCCCCGCCGCCGGGGACCTGCCGAACCTCGGCTACACGCGAATGGTGGTCGAGGAGGCCATGCGGCTCTATCCCCCGGCGCCTGGAACCTCGACCCGGATCGCCCTGCAAGCCGACGAGATCTGCGGCGTGAAGATCCCAAAAGGGGCCCTGATCTGCGTGGCGCCCTGGGTGACTCATCGCCACCGGCTCCATTGGGACCGCCCGGAGACCTTTGAGCCCGAGCGATTCTCCAAGGAAAACGCCGCCGGCCGCGCGCGCTTCGCCTATATCCCGTTCGGGGCCGGTCCGCGGGTCTGCATCGGCGCCAGCCTGGCCATGACGGAGATGATGATCGTGCTGGCGACCCTGGCCCAGCGCTACCGCCTCGCCCTCGCGCCCGGTCATGAGGTCGAGCTGTTCCACCAGGTCACCATGCGACCCAAGGGGGGCCTGCCGATGATCGTCTCGCGGCGCTAGGGCTGGCTTCGCGAGGGGGTCTCGCCCTAGGATCGATCCGATCTCAGGGGGGCGGACGATGACACTCAGGGCGTCGGCGAAATGCGCCGTGGCCGCCGTGCTGGCGGCGATTCTGGCCGCGCCGGCGGTAGCCGCCGACTACGACGTCCGCATCCGGCGCGACGACTGGGGCGTGCCGCACATCCTGGGCAAGACCGACGCCGACGCCGCCTACGGCCTCGGCTACGCCCAGGCCGAGGACGACTTCGTCACCCTGAGGCAGGGCACGCTGGCGGCGCGGGGCTTGCTGGCAACGGACCAGGGACCGTCGGGCCTCGAGAGCGACTACATGGTCCAGCTGCTGGACGTCTGGGGTGTGATCGGGCGTCGCTACGACGAGGATCTGCCGGGGGAGGTGAGGGCGGTGCTCGAGGCCTATGCGGCCGGCGTCAACGCCTATGTCGCCAAGCATCCGGACAAGGCGAGCCCGGGCATGGCGCCCTTCACCGGCCGCGACCTGGTCGCGGGTATGATCCTCAACAGTCCCAACTTCTACGGCCTGGACGGGGTCTTCCGCCGGACCCTGGCGCCGGCCAAGAAGGCCGGGGCGGCCTCGCCAATCGTTGCGGCCGAGCTCTCCCTGGAGACCCTGCCGACCGGATCCAACGGCCTGGCGGTGGGCCCGGCGCGCTCGGCGGATGGGGCGACCCGGCTGCTGGTCAATTCGCACCAGCCCTTCACCGGTCCCTTCGCCTGGTACGAGGCGGTGGTGCAGAGCGGCCAGGGCTGGCACGTCACCGGCGGCTTCTTCCCCGGCTCGCCCTTCATGCTGCACGGGCACAACGCCCACCTGGGCTGGGCCAATACGGTCAACAATCCCGACCTGGCCGATGTCTACACGTTGTCAATCAACCCGGCCGATCCCGACCAGTACCTCCTCGACGGCGCCTGGAGGCGGCTGGAGAAACGCACGGTCCAGATCCAGGTCAAGCAGGCCGATGGCGGCCTGAAGGCCGTCGAGAGGGAGGTGCTGAGGTCCGTCCACGGCCCGGTGGTGCGCACCGACCACGGGGTGTTCGCCGTGCGCTATGCGGGCCAGGACGAGGTGCGCCAGGCCCAGCAGTATTTCGCGCTCAACAAGGCCCGGACGCTGGCCGAATGGAAGAAGGCCATGGCCGTGCAGGCCGTGCCCTCGATCAACTACGTCTATGCCGATGAGAAGGGCAATGTCGGCTACGTCTACAACGGCAAGTTCCCGGTCAGGAAAGAGGGCGTCGATTGGTCGGGCGTCGTGCCGGGCGATCGCTCCGACCTGATCCCGAAATCGCTGATCCCATTCGCGAAGATCCCGCAGCTATGGAATCCGAAGTCCGGCCTGGTGTTCAATTCCAACAACACCCCGTTCCGCGCCTCCGATCCGGCCGACGACCTGAAGCCGGAGGCCTATTCCAAGACCCTAGGCGTCCAGGCCAACATGACCAACCGCGCCTGGCGGGCGCTTGAGACCTATGGCGCCGATCCCTCGATCACCGAGGCGGAGTTCGACGCCTACAAGTACGACCTGGCCTATAGCGCCCGGTCCGACGTGGCTAAGTCGGTCGCCGCCATCGCCGCCCTCGACGTGGGGAACGATGCAGGCCTGGCCGCCGCCAAGGCCCTGGTGGCGGGCTGGGACCGCCGGACCGATGTGGACAACCGCGCCGCGGCGCTGAGCATCCTCACCGCCATCACCTTGCAAGGCGGGACCGCCCCCATGGCGGCCCTGAAGCAGTCGGTCGCCCAACTCGAGGGCTTCTACGGCCGGATCGACCCGCGATGGGGCGAGGCCAACCGCATCCGCCGTGGGGTGCTGGACATGCCGGTGGACGGCGGCCCCGACATCTTCCGGGCGATCTATGGCCGGCCGGGCCTCGACGGCCGGCTCGCCGCCCAGGCCGGCGACACCTATGTGATGTTCGTGAGCTGGGACAGGGCGGGCAGGCTTTCCTCCCGCAGCGTCCACCAGTTCGGCGCCGCCACCCAGGACCGGGCCTCGCGGCACTATGCCGACCAGACACCGCTGTTCGTGGGGATGAAGACCAAGCCGGTGCTGTTCACGGAAGCGCAGCTCGCCGGCCATATCCGCCGCGACTATCGGCCTGGTGAGTGACGCGGCCGTAACTTGTGCGGCGCTCGCGGATCGGCGCAGTCTGGCGGTTCGTTCTGTCTGGAAGTGCTCCGCATGCGTCCTGTCCTCGTCCTTTGCGCCCTGTTGGCGGCGACCCCCGTCCTGGCCGCCGCGCCGCCCACCGACGAGGCGCGCTGGTGGGGCCACGTGGAGACCCTGGCCGGGCCGGAATTCGAAGGCCGGCTGACCGGCAGTCAGGGCCATGCGAAGGCGGCCGCCTACGCCGCCAGCCAGTTCAAGGCCTATGGTCTGCAGCCGGCGGGAACCGACCTCTACCTGCAGCCGGTCACCTTCGCGGTGCAGAAGATCGACGCCGCGCGGTCGAGCGTCGCCCTGACGGCAGGCTCCGAGGTCATGCCGCTGCAGGTCGGCCCCGACATCATCCTGGGTTCACGCGTCCCGCAGCGGCCCACGGTGGAAGCGCCCCTGGTGTTCATCGGCTATGGCCTGCACCTGCCGGAGATCGGGGTCGACGACTTCGCCAAGCAGGACCTGAGGGGCAAGATCGCCGTCTATATCAATGGCGGGCCGGGCGAGATCTCCGCGGCGCTCAAGTCCCACTCCCGCGGCGCCCAGACCTGGCGCGCGGCCGAGGCCGCCGGCGCCGTGGGCCTGATCTCGCTCTCCAGCCCCAAGACCGCCGAGGTCCCCTGGACGCGCAATATCGAGAACTCGGTGCAGCCGGGCATGTACCCGGCCGACCCGGGCCTGCAGGACGCGACGGCGCCCAAGTTCTCGGCCTCGTTCAACCCGGCGACCGCCGAGAAGCTGTTCGCCCGCTCGGGCCACAGCTTCGCGCAGGTGCTGGCCCTGGCCGACGCCGCCAGGCCGATCGAGGGTTTCGACCTCCAGGTGGGGCTCAAGGCCAGTGTCGCGGCCACCGTCTCGGCAGTCACCTCCCAGAACGTCGTCGCCAAGCTGCCGGGCTCCGACCCCGCGCTCGCCGCCGAGCATGTGGTGATCACCGCCCATCTCGATCACCTGGGGCTGAACGAGACCGGCAAGGGCGCGCCCTACTATCCCGGCGCCATGGACAACGCCTCGGGCGTGGCCAGCGTGCTGGAAGTCGCCCGCCAGATGGCGGCCGCCGAGATCAAGCCGAAGCGCTCGGTGCTGTTCGTCCTGGTCACCGCCGAGGAGAAGGGCCTGCTGGGCTCGAAATACTTCGCCGAACGACCCAGCGTGCCGAAGGGTTCGGTGGTCGCCGGCCTCAACATGGACATGGCCCTGCCGCTCTGGCCCCTGACCTCGGTGATCATCCTGGGCGCGGACGAGAGCACGCTGGGCGACGCGGCGCGAGCGGCGGCCATGGGCCAGGGCCTTGAGGTCGTGGCCGACCCCTATCCAGACCGCAACTCCTTCATCCGCTCGGACCAATACAGCTTCATCCGCGCCGGCGTGCCGGCCCTGGCCTTCAAATTCGGGTTCAGGCCGGGGACGCCGCAGGCCGAAATCGAGAAGTCGTGGCGGTCCAACCGCTATCACGGCCTGGCCGATGACCTCGCCCAGCCGGTGGAGCGGGCCGAGGCGGTGAAGTTCAACGCCTATATGGCCGCCGTCGTCCTGCAGGCGGCCAACGCCCCCCAGCGGCCGGCCTGGAAGGAGACCAGCTTCTTCAAGCGGTTCGCCGACTGAGGCGCACGCCTGCGCAAGCTGCTAAGACCGACCCTTCGACGCCAACCTGGGATTTCCGATGCTGCTCCACCTCTCCACCTGGCAAGAGATCGAGGCCTATCTCGAACATTCCAAGAGCGTGGTGATCCCGATCGGCTCCAACGAGCAGCACGGACCGACCGGGCTGCTGGGCACCGACTGGTTGTGCCCGGAGATCATCGCCCACGAGGCTCAGAAGACCTCCGACCTGCTGGTGGGGCCCACCTTCAACATCGGCATGGCCCAGCATCATCTGGGCTTCCCCGGGACCATATCGCTGCGGCCCTCGACCTTCATCGCCGCGATCGGCGACTGGGTGCGCTCCCTGCACGCCCACGGATTCGAGAAGATCTATTTCCTCAACGGCCACGGCGGCAATGTCGCCACCATCGAGGCGGCCTTCTCCGAGCTCTATGCCGAGGCGAGCTTCGCCCGGGTCGAGCGCGGCTTCTCATGCAAGCTGAAGAACTGGTGGGAGCTACGCGGCGTGCTGGCGCTCGCCAACCGCCAGTTCCCCACCGGCCACGGCAGCCACGCCACCCCCTCGGAGATCGCCGTCACCCAGTGGGCCTATCCCGACCACATCAAGGCGGCGAACTACGCGCCGCAGATCGCGCCGACCGGTCCGATCCGCGAGGCCAAGGATTTCCGCGCCCGCTATCCCGACGGCCGCATGGGCTCCGACCCCGGCCAGGCCACCCCGGAAAAGGGCGGCGAGCTGGTGGCCATGGCCGCGCAGGGCCTGATCGCCGATGTCGCGGAGTTCGCCGCCGAACCGTTCCCGGCGCGGGGATAGAGCCTGACCGCTGCTGATTGAATCGGGATTCCGGTTGTCTGCGGATCATGATTCAAGATGTGGGCTGGGCGGGAGGCCAGCTTGTATGGCGCGTCCTTACTCTTCTGACCTTCGGGATCGAGTGGCGGGGTTCGTGGTTTCGGGCGGGACCTGTCACGAGGCGGCTGTCCGGTTTGGCGTGGGTGTGGCGACGGCGGTTCGTTGGTCGCATCGGCTGAGGACGACCGGCAGCGCGGCGGCCCGGCCCATGGGCGGCCCCAGGCGCGCGGTTCTGGCCGGTGAGCGCGACTGGCTGCT
>NZ_JAUYOJ010000066.1 GCF_030697925.1 Phenylobacterium sp.
AGTCCTTGAACTCGGACTTCTCGCCGGCCAGCAGGGCGTCGATGAAGGCCTCGTACTGGGCCTTGTCCATCGGGCAGTTGATATAGGCCGCCGCGTCGCCGCCGGGCCCGACCTTGTCGTAGCGCGACTGGCGCCAGCAGACGTTCATGTCGATGGATTCGACGTTCACGATCGGGGCGATGGCGTCGAAGAACGACAGCTCGCCCTCGCCGGTCAGCTCCAGCACCGCCGCCGACAGGGCGGGTGAGGTGAGGGGGCCGGTGGCCACGATGACGCTGTCCCAATCGGCCGGCGGCAGGCCCGCCACCTCTTCCCGGGCGATGGTGACCAGGGGATGGGCCTCGAGCCGGCCGGTGACGGCCTGGGAGAAGCCCTCGCGGTCGACCGCGAGCGCCCCGCCGGCCGGCACCTGGTGGGCGTCACCGCAAGACATGATGATCGAGCCCAGCCTGCGCATCTCGGCGTGCAGCAGGCCCACGGCGTTGCCGGTCCAGTCGTCGGCGCGGAAGGAGTTGGAGCAGACCAGCTCGGCCAGGCCGTCGGTCTGGTGGGCGTCCGTGCCGCGCACCGGACGCATTTCGTGCAGGACCACGGGCACGCCGGCCTGGGCGATCTGCCAGGCGGCCTCGGAACCGGCCAGGCCGCCGCCGACGATATGAACAGGGGAGATCGACATGCGTGACTAACTAGCAACTTCACGCGCGGATCGCGAGCCGGGCCTTGCGGGAAAGGGGCTCTCGCGCCCATGTTCGCAGCCAATGGGGCGGCCGACTCGTTATTGTTCGAGGACTTGGCCTGGGGAATGAGATGACTGCGTTTTCGGCGACAGACGCCGCCTTTGAAGGTTTCCGGATCACCCGCGAAAAGCCCAAGGTCCTTCTGATCTGGGCGGGCTTCTATCTGATCATCAGTCTGCTGATGCCGGTGTTCCTGGTCACCATGGGCGGGCAGAACCTGATGGCGCTGGAGGCCCAAGCCAACAATCCGGACGCCGATCCCGCGGCGGCCCTGGCGAACCTGGCGGCCTTGGCGCCGCTCTATGCGGTCCTCATCCCTATCGGCCTGGCCGTGCAGGCGGTGCTCGCTGCGGCCGTCTACCGGGCCATCCTGCGGCCGGAGGACACCGGTTTCGGCTATCTGCGGCTGGGGGAGGACGAATTGCGCCTCACGGGCCTGACTCTGATCTATTTCCTGCTGAGCCTGGTCGCCGTCACCGTGGTGGTCCTGGTGGGCGGCGTGGGCGCGGGCGTGGCCGCGGGCCTGCTGGGCTCGCCGATGTTCGGCGTCGGCCTGGGCCTCTTCTTCCTGGGCCTGCTGCTTTACGTGGCCGTGCGCCTGTCGCTGGCCCCGGTGATCACCTTCGCCGAGCGCAAGATCTCGGTGTTCGATTCCTGGGCGCTCACCAAGGGCCAGTTCTGGAAGCTGCTGGGCGCCTATGTCCTGGCCATCGCCAGCGTGGTGGTGGTGCTGCTGCTGGCCATGGTGATCTTCATGGCCGTCGCCGCCATCGTCGCCGGCGGCGACATCGCTTCGGTGGGCAAGATCTTCGCGCCCGACCTCAGTTCCGTCGCCGCCTACTACACGCCCGCCATGATCGCCTACACGATCTTTGGCGGCTTCCTGAACGCGCTCTATTTCGCGGTCCTGGTCTCGCCCGCGGCCGTGGCCTATCGGGCGCTCAAGGAAGCTTAGAGCCTGACCGCTGCTGATTGAATCGGGATTCCGGTTGTCTGCGGATCATGATTCAAGATGTGGGCTGGGCAGGAGGCCAGCTTGCATGGCGCGTCCTTACTCTTCTGACCTTCGGGATCGAGTGGCGGGGTTCGTGGTTTCGGGCGGGACCTGTCGCGAGGCGGCTGTCCGGTTTGGCGTGGGTGTGGCGACGGCGGTTCGTTGGTCGCATCGGCTGAGGACGACCGGCAGCGCGGCGGCCCGGCCCATGGGCGGCCCCAGGCGCGCGGTTCTGGCCGGTGAGCGCGACTGGCTGCT
>NZ_JAUYOJ010000070.1 GCF_030697925.1 Phenylobacterium sp.
CCCCGCCCTCATCTATGAGGAAGAGGACCTGGTGAAGCGGACGATCCGCGACCTCTACGACAAGGACATCGACGAGGTCTGGGTCGAGGGCGAGGCCGGCTTCAAGGAAGCGCGCGAGTTCATGCGCATGCTGATGCCGTCCCAGGCCAAGAAGGTTCAGCCCTATCGCGAGCCGATGCCGCTGTTCGTGAAGTACCGGATCGAGGACCACCTCAGCCAGATCTATTCGCCGGTCGTGCCGCTGAAGTCCGGCGGCTACCTGGTGATCAACCAGACCGAGGCCCTGGTCGCCGTCGACGTGAACTCCGGCCGCGCCACCCGCGAGCGGAATATCGAGGCCACCGCGCTCAAGACCAACATGGAGGCGGCCGAGGAGGCCGCTCGCCAACTGCGCCTGCGCGACCTGGCCGGCCTGATCGTCATCGACTTCATCGACATGGATGAGTCGAAGAACAACCGCGCGGTCGAGAAGAAGCTGAAGGACTCGCTGAAGGACGACCGCGCCCGCGTCCAGATGGGCAAGATCAGCTCCTTCGGCCTGATGGAGATCAGCCGCCAGCGCCGCCGCTCCGGCGTGCTGGAAGGCACCACCCACGTCTGCGAACACTGCGGCGGCGCCGGACGCGTGCGTACGGTGGAGTCCAGCGCCCTCACCGCGCTACGCGCCCTGGAGATCGAGGCCCTGAAGGGCGGCGGCGAGGCGACCCTGAAGGTCCCGCGCGCGGTCGGCCTCTATATCCTCAATGAGAAGCGCAACCACCTGGCGCGCGTCCATGAGAGCCTGGGCCTGTTCATCACCATCGTGATCGACGACGCCCTGGCCCACGCCGACCATGAGATCGAGCGGACCTCCAGCGAAACGCGGCCTGAACACCAGGCCCTGATCAGCCGCGCCCCGATCCAGGCCTACCAGCCGGTCGACGAGGATCTCGCCGACGAAACCTACGAAGACGAAGACGAAGAAGAGCTCGAGGACGAGGACGAGGACGAGGACGAAGAGGCGATCGAGCGCGAGGCCACCGACGACGATGAGGCCGAGCATCGCCTGCAGGACGCCGAAGACGGCGATGACGATCGCGGTCAGCGCCGCGGTCGCCGCCGGCGGCGTCGCGGTCGCCGCGATGGCGAGCCGCGCGAGGCCGCCGATCGCCCCGCGGCCGCCGCGGTTCCCGCTGCGGCCGAAGCCGCCGGTTCCGACACCGAGGACGACGGCCAGGGTGGCCGGCGTCGCCGCCGTGGCCGCCGGGGCGGTCGCCGGATGCGCGACGACGGGCGTCCGACCGACGTGTTCTCCTGGACGCGCCCGTGGGTGCCCTATGGCGACGACCCGTTCGTCTGGCACGATCCGGCGGAAGACATTCCGACGCCGCGTGCGCCAGTGGCCGCCAATGACGAACGTCCGGTCGCCGCCGCGCCGGCCTCGCAGGTGCAGCCGGTGATCAACGGTCCGGATGTCGATGTCTGGGTCGAGCTGCCCGCCGTCGACGACAAGCCGAAGAAGACCCGCTCGCGCCGAGGCCGCGGACGCGGTCGTGGCGAGGACGGCGAGAGCGTCGTCGAGGCTGAAGCGCCCGTCGCCGAGCCGGTTGTCGAGGTCGAGCCCGAGCCCGAACTCGCTCCGGCCGTTGAGGAAGCGCCGGTGAAGAAGCCGCGCGCCCGCCGCACCAAGGCCTCCGTCGCCGCCGAGGCCGCGGCGGCCGAAGCGGTCGTGGAGCCCGCGCCGGAAGCCGCCGCCCAACCCGAGCCGGAACCTGCTCCAGCGCCGGCGCCGGCTCCAGCCCCCACGGTGGTGGCCGTCCGCGAGCCGGATCCCGCCGAAATCACCGCCAAGCCGCCGGCGGCGGCCCGCAAGGGCTGGTGGCGACGGGGCTAGCCCCTAAATGCGCTTTCGGGCCCGGTTTCCACTCGGCCCGAAAGCGCGCTAGGCTTCGACCAACGGTTTGGCGAGGGGCGCTAGGAGTTTGTTCGGCATGGTCTCCCCTGCCCGTCCTTTTTCCCGCCTCGCCCTGGCGGCGACCGTCGCCTTCAGCATCGCGCTTCCCGCCGCGCCCGCCCGCGCCCAGGATGAGGGCATCGCCCTGATCCGCGATACCGAGATCGAGGAGATTCTACGCAAGGACTCCGAGCCCCTGTTCAAGGCGGCGGGCGTCGACTCGAAATCCATCGAGATCCTGCTGATCGGCTCGAAGGAGCTGAACGCCTTCGCCGCGCCCAGCACCATGGCCGTCTTCACCGGCCTGATCCTGGAATCCGACAATCCGAACCAGCTTCAGGGCGTCATCGCCCACGAGGTCGGCCACCTGGCCGCCGGCCACTCGGCGCGTTCGGGAGAGATGAGCTCGGCGGGCATGAGGCCCTTCCTGCTGACCATGGGACTGGGTGTCCTGGCGGCCCTGGCCGGCGCCCCCGACGCGGCCGCCGGCCTGGTGGGCAGCGCGAGCTATTTCGGCACCCTGGGCGCGATGGGCTACAGCCGCGAGCAGGAGAGCCGGACCGACCAGGCCGGCGCGGCGATGCTCGAGCGGGCTGGAATTTCGGGCAAGGGCCTGGCCGACTTCTTCGACAAGTTCCGCTACCAGGAAGTGTTCCAGGAGGCGCGCCGGTTCGCCTACTTCCGGTCCCATCCCCTTTCGTCGTCGCGGATCGACTCCCTTCGTCACCGGGTGGCGCAGAACGCCAGCTACGACAAGGTCGACACGCCTGAGGCGATCGAAGAGCACAAGGTCATGAAGGCCAAGCTGGACGGGTTCCTCAACCCGACTACGGCCATCGTGAAGTACGGTGAGAAGGACACGAGCTACGCCGCGCGCTACGCTCGCTCGATCGCCTACTACCAGATGAAGCAGCCCGATCAGTCGCTGAAGCTGATCGACGCCTTGCTGATCGAGCAGCCCAAGAACCCCTACCTCTGGGAGCTCAAGGGCCAGGTGCTGTTTGAGTTCGGCCGCGCCAAGGAGGCCGAGCAGCCCCAGCGCAGGTCGGTCGAACTGAAGCCGGACGCGCCTCTTCTGCGGGTCAATCTGGGCCAGACCCTGATCGCCCTGGACGAACCGGCCAAGATCGAGGAAGGCGCGGCCGAGCTGCGCAAGGCGCTCACCCAGGAAGACGACAACGCCGTGGCCTGGCGGCTGCTGGCCCAGGCCTATGACAAGCAGGGCAAGGAGGGCCTGGCCCGCCTGGCGACCGGCGAGTACCACTTCGCGCTCGGCGACGCTCAACAGGCGCGGGTCTTCGCCATGCGCGCCCGAGAGAAGCTGACCAAGGACACCCCGGAGTGGCGGCGGGCCACCGACATCGTGCTCACCTCCAAGCCCAGCAAGGACGACCTGAAAGATCTTGCCAGGGAAGGCTCGATCGTCCGCAGCTCCACGCGCTAGCGCCTGGCCGGCCGATCGCCTATTTCCGCAGGATGACCCCGATGTTCCGCACCGCCGTGGCGCTCGCCGCCCTCCTGTCGCTCACCGCCTGCCAGAAGGCCGAGGACGCCGCCTTCGGCCAGAAGGTCCGCGCCTATCTGCTGGAACATCCCGAGGTGATCGAGGAAGCGGTCCAGAAACTGCAGGAGAAGAAGCAGGTCGAGGCGGCCAACGTCGCCAAGGTGGGCCTGGTCAAGCACCGTGACGCCCTGGAGCGCGACCCGCGGGACTTCGTGGCCAATCCGAACGGCAAGATCACCGTGGTGGAGTTCTTCGACTACCGCTGCGGCTACTGCAAGGTCAGCGCTCCGGAGGTCCTGAAGCTGATCGAGGAGAACCCCGATGTCCGGTTCGTCTTCAAGGAATTCCCGATCCTGAGCCGCGAGTCGGCCGTGGCCGCCCAGGTGATCCTCTCGTCCAAGGCCAAGCCCAAGACGCTCGAGCTCCACCGCGCCTTCATGGGCGAAAAGGCGCTCAGCGAGGACAGCATCTACCGCCACCTGCGCGCCGCCGGCGTCGATCCGACGGTGGCCAAGGCCGACGGCGAAGGCGCGGCGGTGATGAAGCACCTGGCCGACACCCGCGCCCTGGCCGGAAACCTCGGCATCGACGGCACCCCGGCCTTCATCGTGGGCGACCGGATGATCTCCGGCGCGGACATGGCCGGCCTGCGCGCGGCGATCGCCGAGGCCAAGACTGCCAGCCTGAAGACCATCAACCAGGCCAAGGTCGACGCCCCCACGGGCTAGGCCCGCCGCCAGCGGAGCGGGCCGTCTGCGGGTCTACAACGCGGGCGCCTCCCCTACGTCAGGCTTTCCGGCGCGGCGCGGCGCGGCTAGGCTTGATTCTACGCTTAAGCGCCAGTCCGTCGAGACGGAGGCCAGGACGCAGAATGCACGAACGCGTGCTGGTGATCGGGTCGGGAATCGCTGGGCTGTGCGCCGCGCTGGCGCTGGCGCCGACCGGGCGCGACATCGTGATTCTCGAGCGCGACCCGCCGCCGCCCAAGGGTGATCCCGACACCGCCTTTGACGACTGGAGCCGCCGCGGCGTCGGCCACCTGCGCCACAGCCACGCCTTCCTGGCCAGGCTGCGCACCCTGATCCGCGACGAGCATCCGCGACTGCTGGCCGACCTATTGAGCGCCGGCTGCCGCGAGATCGGCTTCGAGAGCATGCTCACCGACCTGCACAAGGCCGACTATCGGCCCGAAGCCGTCGACCGCGACCTGGTGGTGCTGACCAGCCGCCGCACCACCCTGGAGCTGGTCATGCGCCGCTATGTGGAGCGCTGGCCCAATGTGCGCGTGGCCTCGGAGACCTTCGTGCGCAAGCTGCTGGTGCAGCACGACCCCCAGGGTCTGCGGGTGGTGGGGGTGTCCGTCGTCGATGCGGCCGGGCCGCGCGACGTGATCGGCGACCTGGTGATCGACGCCGGGGGCCGCACGTCATCGGGGATCGAACAGCTGGTCGAGGCCGGGGCGCCGATTGTCGAGGAGACCGAGACCTGTGGCATCCTCTACTTCACCCGCCACTACCGGCTGCTGCCCGGGGTGAGTGAGCCGCCGCGCGGCAAGGCGCCGGGCACCGGCGACCTCGGCTTCCTGAAGTTCGGGGTGTTCCCGGCCGACAACGGCTGCTTCTCCATCACCCTGTGCGTGCCCGAGATCGAGATGGAGCTGCGTAAGGCGATCGTCGCCCCGGAGGTGTTCGACGCCATCTGCGGGCGGATGCCAGGCCTGGTTCCCTGGATCGACCCGGCGACCGCCCAGGGCGTCAGCCGAGTGTTCGGCATGGGCGAGCTGAACAGCCGCTGGCGCGACCTGGCCAAGGATGGCGCCCCGGCGGTCATCGGCTATTTCGCCGTGGGCGATAGCCTGATCCGCACCAATCCGCTCTATGGCCGGGGCTGCTCCTTCGCCGCCGTCGGGGCCTATCTGTTGCGCGACGTGCTTGTGGAGACCGACGATCCGGTGGTGCGGATGGTCGACTTCCAGGAGCGGGTCACCCGCGAGCTGCGGCCCTACTACACCACGATGCGCGACCAGGACCGTTCAGCCATCAAGCGGGCGCAGCAGACCTTGACCCCCGGATTCCGACCCAGCCTGAAAGGCCGCGTGTTGAAGAGCTTCATGGAGGATGGGGTGAGCATCGCCATCCGCTCCGACACCCAGCTCCTGCGCCAGGCGCTGCGTGGCTTCCACATGCTGGAGCATCCCTCTGCCTGGCTGAAGAAGCCTGGCAACCTGGCCAAGGTCCTGGGCTATTGGGTCGCCGGCCGCCAGCAAAAGGCCGCGGCCTATCCGCCCAAGCCCGGCCCGGACCGCGAGACCCTGATGCGCGCCATCGGTCTGGAGCCGGAAGCCGACATGCTGAAGGTCGCCGTGACCGGCTCCAAGACCAGGGCCGCCCTGCGCGAAGGCGTCGTCCAGACGCCCTAGTCGTCCGCTGGCCGGTTGAACAGCCCGCCGGCCGCTATCTGCTCGCGCATGGCCTCGGGCGCGGCGGTGGCCATCTTGTCCATCTCCACCAGCTCCGGCGGCACGTACCAGTGCAGGGTGTCGGCGTGGTAGGCCTCCCACACCACCTTGGCGACCTCGATCGGCGGGATGGCGCGGAACAGGCCTTCCTTGGGCGCGTTGGCCACCGCCTCGGGGGGCAGGATCGGGGTGTCGATCAGGCCCGGCAGGACGTCGGCGACCCGCACGCCATAGGCTTTGAACTCCACCGACAGGGCCTCCGACAGACCCTTCACAGCGTGCTTGGTGGCCGAATAGACCGCGATCCCCGGCATGCCGAAGGTGGCCGAGGACGACGAGGTGGTGAAGCAGAGCGAATTGGGCGTCGCCTTCAGCAGGCCGATCCCCTCGTGGATGCCGATCAGCACCCCCATCAGGTTGACCTGGACGACGGCGATCACGTCCTCGAACGGCTGATCCGCGAAGGGTCCGCCCCGGCCGATGCCGGCGTTATTGAACAGTATGTCCATCTGGCCCCCCGTGGCCTCGCCGAACGCCGCCAGGGCGGCGCGGTAGTCCTCGCGGTCGGTGACGTCGAGCGTGCGGACCACGCAACTTCCGGCCCCCAGCTCGGCCTCCAGCGCCGTCAGGCCCGCCCCGTTGACGTCGTAGCCGCCGACGAACCAGCCCTTGCCCGCGAATAGCCTGGCGGTCTCGCGGCCCATGCCCGAGGCCGCGCCGGTGATGAAGATCGACTTGCGTCCGTTCGCCAGGCTCATCAGATCAGGCCCGCCGCGGGCGAGGACGCCTCACCGAACACCTTCTTGGGCATGCGACCGGCCAGATAGGCCTCACGGCCAGCGATCACCGCGTGTTTCATGGCCCGCGCCATGCGGATCGGGTCCTTGGCGTTGGAGATGGCGGTGTTCATTAGCACCGCGTCGCAGCCGAGCTCCATGGCCAAGGTCGCGTCGGACGCGGTGCCAAGACCCGCATCCACCAACACCGGGACCTTGGTTTGGTCGATGATGATCTTGAGGTTCACCGCATTGAGGATGCCCAGGCCCGAGCCGATGGGGGCGGCCAGGGGCATGATGGCCGCGGCGCCGGCGTCTTCCAGCTTGCGCGCGAACACCGGGTCGTCGGTGCAATAGACCATCACCTGAAAGCCCTCGGCGATCAGCATCTTCAGGGCCCGCAGGGTCTCTTCCATGTCCGGATAGAGCAGGTTGGGATCCGACAACACCTCAAGCTTCACCAGGTCCCAGCCTCCGGCCTCGCGCGCCAGGCGCAGGGTGCGCACCGCCTCCTCGCCCGTGAAGCAGCCGGCGGTGTTGGGCAGGAAGGTGAAGCGATCGGGCTTCACGTGGTCGACCAGCATGGGCTGGCTGGGATCGCTGAGGTTCACCCGGCGCAGGGCCACGGTGACGATCTCCGCGCCGGCGGCCTCGGCGGCCGCGGCGTTTTCCGCATAATCCTTGTACTTGCCGGTGCCCACGATCAGCCGCGAGGTGAAGGTGCGGCCCGCGACCGTCCAAGTGTCCTGGTTGTGAACCGACCCGTCCATGTCAGCCGCCTCCGATAAAATGCACGATCTCGATACGGTCGCCGTCGGCGAGCGCGGTGGCGCCATAGGCCGAGCGCGGCACGATTTCCAGGTTGCGTTCCACCGCCACCTTACGCGCGTCAAGGCCCAGTTCCGCCACCAGGGCGGCGATGCTGGACAGGCCTCCGAAGGCCCGTTCCTCGCCGTTGATAGTCAAAGTCATGACGACCTCGTGAAGCGCCAAATCGCCGAATGCTTGTGACCCCCGCCGCCGACCGTTACAAGACGGCGGAATCGACGGCGGAGCCGAATGTCGAAACCGATCTATGTGCTTAGCGGACCGAACCTCAACCTCCTGGGGGTCCGAGAGCCGGAGATTTACGGAAAAGAGACCCTGGACGACGTCCGCACCCGGTGCGAGCGACGTGCGGGCGCTCTAGGTCATGCCATCGTCTTCCGGCAATCCAACCACGAAGGCGAGCTGATCGACTGGGTCCAGGAGGCCCGGATCGAGGCCTGCGCCCTGGTGATCAATCCGGCGGGTTACGGCCACACCTCCGTCGCCCTGCTGGACGCCTTGAAAACGCTGGATATTCCGGTCATCGAGTGCCACCTCTCGAACCCGGCGGCGCGCGAGGCGTTCCGCCGCGAAACCTATGTCTCGCTGGCCGCGACCGGAGTGGTCTCCGGCTTCGGCGGGGCGAGCTATGAACTGGCCGTCGAGGCCGCCGCGGGCCTCGTCCGCTAGGTCTCAACCAAGTTAAGGATTTTCATATGGCTAGCAGTCCCAAGGCTCCTGCCGATCCGATCGACGCGCGTCTGGTGCGCAAACTGGCCGACATCCTCACGGACACCGGCCTCTCGGAAATCGAAGTCGAGCGTGACGGACTGAAGATTCGCGTCGCCAAGACCCTGACGTCGGCGCCGATCCACTACGCGCCGCCCGTGCAGCAGGCCCATGCGGCCCCCGCGGCGGCTCCGGCCGCCGAGACCGCTCCCGTCCCTGCGGCGGAAACGCGCAGCAAGGCCGACACCATCAACTCTCCGATGGTCGGCACCATCTACCTGCAGCCCCAGCCGGACGCGCCGCCGTTCATCAAGGTGGGCGACGCCGTCGCCATCGGCCAAACCCTGATGATCGTCGAGGCGATGAAGACCATGAACCCCATCCCGGCGACCAAGGCCGGCAAGGTGGTGGAGATCCTCGTCGAGGATGGGCAGCCGGTCGAGTTCGGCGAGCCGCTCGTCGTCGTCGAGTAGGACGATGTTCGAGAAAATCCTCATCGCCAATCGCGGCGAGATCGCCCTGCGGGTCCACCGGGCCTGCAAGGAAATGGGCATCTCCACGGTGGCGGTCCATTCCGAGGCCGACGCCGGCGCCATGTGGGTGCGGCTGGCCGACGAAAGCGTCTGCATCGGCCCGGCCCCGGCGGCCAAATCCTATCTGAACATCCCCTCGATCATCGCCGCGGCGGAGATCACCGGGGCCCAGGCGATCCATCCAGGCTACGGTTTTCTTTCGGAAAACGCCCGCTTCGCCGAGATCGTCACCGCCCACGGCTTCACCTTCATCGGCCCCAAGGCCGAGCACATCAAGATGATGGGCGACAAGATCACCGCCAAGCAGGCGGTAAAGGACGCGGGCATCCCCGTGGTGCCCGGCTCCGATGGCGCCGTGACCACCGAGGAAGAGGCCTTCGCCGCCGCCAAGGAAATCGGCTTCCCTGTCCTGATCAAGGCCGCCGCCGGCGGCGGCGGTCGCGGCATGAAGGTCGCCCAGAACCAGGACGAGCTCTACGAGGCGGTCTCCACCGCCCGCGCCGAGGCTCGCGCGGCCTTTGGCGATGACGCGGTCTATATGGAGCGCTATCTCCAGACCCCGCGCCATATCGAGCTGCAGGTGATCGCCGACAGCTTTGGCAATGTCTGCCACCTGGGCGAACGCGACTGCTCCCTGCAGCGCCGCCACCAGAAGGTGCTGGAAGAAGCCCCCTCCCCGGTCATCGACGCCGCGGCCCGCGCCAAGATCGGCAAGGTGGTGGTCGATGCGGTCAAGGCCATCGGCTATCTGGGTGTCGGCACCATCGAGTTCCTGTACGAGAACGGCGAGTTCTTCTTCATCGAGATGAACACCCGCCTGCAGGTCGAGCATCCGGTCACCGAGGCCATCACCGGCATCGACCTGGTCCGAGAGCAGATCCGCATCGCCGCCGGCATGCCCCTGTCGTTCAAGCAGGAGGACGTGGTCTTCGAGGGCCACGCCATCGAGTGCCGCATCAACGCCGAGAACCCGAAGACCTTCGTCCCCTCGCCGGGCCTGGTCACCGACTTCCACGCCCCAGGCGGCCTGGGCGTGCGGCTCGATAGCGCCCTCTACGCCGGCTACACGATCCCGCCCTACTACGACAGCCTGGTGGGCAAGCTCATCGTCCACGGCCGCGACCGCGAGGAATGCATCGCCCGCCTCAACCGTTGCCTGGGCGAGATGGTGGTCGGCGGCATCGAGACCTCGATCCCGCTGTTCCAGGACCTGCTGCAGCAGCCCGACATCCTGGCCGGCAAGTACGACATCCACTGGCTGGAACGATGGATGAAAGCCCAGTCAGAGGCGTAGCCCCCCCGCGCGCCACAGGCCGTCAGCCGTGAGCGGGCGGTTCGGGGCGCAAGAGCTGCTGGACTGCTACGCGCGCGGCGTCTTTCCCATGGCCGACGCCCGGGAGGACGACCGGGTCTTCTTGATCGATCCCGAGAAGCGCGGTGTCCTGCCGTTGGCCGGCTTCCACGTCTCGCGCCGACTGGCCCGCACCATCCGCGCCGAGCCGTTCGAGATTCGTATCGACGCCGCCTTCAGCCAGGTGGTCGAGCTATGCGCCGCGGCCACGCCGGGCCGGACGGAGACCTGGATCAACGGGGTGATCGAGCGCCTCTACGGCGATCTGTTCGAGTTAGGCCACGCGCACTCCGTCGAGTGCTGGAAAGACGGCCGGTTGGTCGGCGGTCTCTATGGCGTGTCGCTGGCGGGCGCCTTCTTCGGCGAGAGCATGTTCTCACGGGCCACCGACGCCTCGAAGGTGGCCTTGGCGCATCTGGTGGCGCGGCTGATCGCCGACGGCTTCGTGCTGCTGGACGCCCAGTTCATGACCGAGCACCTGACCCAGTTCGGCGCCGAGGAGATCCCGCGCGCGGAATACCGCCGCAGGCTGGGCCGCGCCCTGGGGCGCGAGGCCGAGTTTCAGCGCAGCGCTGTGGGCGGCGGCGCCGCGGCTCTGCAGGTGATCAGCCAGGCGTCGTAGACCGGATGCTCCAGCGGGTTCAGCCCCGGCGAGGCGGCGTACATCCAGCCCCGGAAGGCTTGGCGTGGGGCCGGGACCGGCTTGCCGGGCGCAGGGCGCGGCTGGGATTCCACAGTCAGGTGGACCATGGAGTCCTCAACCGCCTCATCCTCGGCCGAGCGCTCGCAGGCCTTCACCGTGAACACCAGGTTCTTGTAGCGCACGGGTTTTCCGACCGCAGCCTCGAAGCGCATGGATTCGGCGGTCACCTTGTCCAGGGCCTGGATCACCGCCACGTCGTAGCGCGTGCGCTTGATGGCGGCTTCCGCCGGCTTGGCCGCGACCTGGGCCTTGGGTGGCGGCGCGGGGGCCACCTCGGCGGCCTCGATGGGCGGCGTGACGATCGGCGGCGGGGCGACGACCTGGACCGGCGGCGCCTCCTCGGCGGGCGCGGCGTCGGGGTTCGGCGACGGCACGGCCAGCGGCGGAGGCTGGACGGGCGGCGGGGCCGGCGCGGGCTGGGCCACGACGATCCCGGCCACGGCGACCGCGCCCAGGGCCGCAAGGCCCGCGAAGATCGAACGCCGCGCCATGACTATTCCGGCCGCCAGGCCTCGTAGTCGCCGGTCGCCTTCTGGCGCTCGCCGCCACGGGCGATGGAGCCCTTGGGCCGCCAGGCGTGGACCGTGCCGGTCAGGTTGGGGATGTGATCCCGCTCCCAGGCCTGGCGCTTCAGCGGCTCGAGGGTCGGGGGCTCCTCGAAGGTGTGGTGCAGCCAGCCGTGCCAGTCGGGCGAGACCTTCGAGGCCTCGGCATAGCCGTCGAAGATCACCCAGCGGCGCTTGCGGCCGTCATAGGAATCCTTGGTGTCCTTGGCTTCGTAATATTTGTTGCCGTTCTCGTCCTGGCCGATGAAGACGCCGCGGCGGCCCACGGTGAACCGGATGCCGATGGTCGCGCCGTTCCACCAGGTGAAGATATCTTTGAGCACGTTTGGGAGTTCCGGACAGAGCTACGAAGCGGGCGGACTATAGGTCCCGGGCCCCCAGGCGTCCAGCGACCCAAGCGTCGCAATATGTTGGGGATGGTCGCGACCGCGACCACAACATCTGTTGCTCGGCAAGGCGGCTCTCCCTAGACTCGCGGCTTGGGAGAACCATGCATGCGTAGCGAGACGGCGAGGATCGAGCGACGGCTTCTGGAGCGCGCCGCGAGCGTCGCCGAGGTGCTGGCGCCCGCCTCCTGGACCGACGCGCGGGTCGAGGCCTGGCTCGACTGGCTGGACGAGACCTCCGACCTTCCCGCCGCCCTCTTCCGCTACGCCGAGGACCTGGTCCAGCGCGGCGATGTGGCCGGCCTGTTCGATTCGGCCCGCTCGCGCGGCGGATTCCGGCGCGACCTGGGCGCGGCCATGCTCTCGGGCCAGATGGCCATCTCCGCGCCCCGGCTCGGGCAACGCATGCCGCTGGTCCAGGCCGCCGACGGCGAGTTCGCCGGCGCCCTGGTCACCCTGCGGGCCGAACATCGCGGCCGCGCCATGGCTCGGGCGGCCATGCGCGAGCTCACCACCCGGCTGCAGGCGGTCATGGACGCCATCCTGCGCTGCGAGGGCGACGCCGCCGCCTGCGCCGACGTCCGCGCCAACGCCAGCCTGGCCCGCGCCGCCGAGACCGCCCGCGCGGCCGGCGCCACCGACGCCATGATCCTGGACGCCGTCGCCCTGGCCAGGGCGGGCGAGCACGACTGGTCGGCGCTCGAGCCGGTGTTCAGCGACGTCGACGGCCTGGAGCTGGTCTGCGTGACGGGCGAGGAGCCCGATCCGCGCCTCGCCGTCGCCGCCTGGGAGACCGGCGCGGTGGCCGCGGTCTTCTCCGCCGAGGCTGGCCAGGCCGTGGCGCGCGGCTGGGGCGGGGTGCGCGGGGCGCTCAATGTGCTGGCCTTCGGAGCCGGACAGGATTTCGACGCTCCGGGTTTCGACGCGGCCGTGGCGCTGCTGGGGGTGGCCCTGGCCACGGCGGCCGATGATCGGCCCGCGGCGCTTGGCCTCGCGGGAGTGGCCGACTGGCTGGTGGCCCAGGGGCTCGCCTATGATTCGCCGGCCGGACGCAGCGCGGCCCAGGAGCTCTATCGCCGCGCCAGCTCGGCCCTGATCTCCAGCGGCGCCAAGCTGAATGGCGGCCTGGCGGTGTTCGACGATCCGGAGTTGGCCCTGCGGCTTGGCGGGGCTGGCGCCTCGGCCGCGCCTTGGCTCGGGCCGATCACCGTCGCCGAGACGGAGGACGGCGCCATCGCCCGCGTGCTGTCGGAGGCGAGCCTGCAGGGCCTCACCGTCCTCGGCGGCGACATCGCCCAGGCCCGGGCGCATCTGCTGGGCCGCCTGGACCTCTCCGAAGCCCCGGGGGTGAGCCACGCGGCCCTGCGCGCCAAGGGCTTCACCGATCACGAGATCGCCGCGGCCGAGGCCGCCCTGCCCTTCGCCACGCGGCTATCCGACGCGTTCGCCGCCATAGACGCCGGCTTCCTCTGCGACGTGCTGGGCGCCACCGACGCCGATCTGGCCGATCCCTCGTTCGACGTCCTGAAGCTCGCGGGCTTCACCGACGCCGAGGTGGCGCAGGCCGAGGAGTACGCCCTGGGCTCCGGCGCCCTGGCCGAGGCCGAATTCCTGACCCCCGCCCAACAGGCGGTGTTCCGCACCGCCGACGACCTGGGCCCCGCGCCCTATTTCGCCCTGCTGGCGGCCATCCAGCCGACCCTGTCGGCCCCCGCCATGCCGGACCTGGAGTTGGAGTGGGACACCACCCCCACCGACGCCCGCGCCCTGATGAGCGCCGCGGCCCGCGCCGGCGTGGTCGCGATCCGGGTCCGCCGCGCTCCGGCCCCCGCCGATCTGTCGCTGGACCTGCCCAGGGCCTCCGAGCCGCCGCCACGCGCCGCCCGCGACTTTGGTCCCGACGCCAAGGAGCGCCCGGCCCCGGAACGGATCGTCGAGCGCATCGTCGAGCGCGACCGCACCCGCCGCAAGCTGCCCGACCGCCGCAAGGGCTATATCCAGAAGGCGGCCGTGGGCGGCCATAAGGTCTATCTGCACACCGGCGAGTATGACGACGGCGAGCTGGGCGAGATCTTCATCGACATGCACAAGGAAGGCGCGGCCTTCCGATCGCTGATGAACAACTTCGCCATCGGCATCTCCATCGGCCTGCAGTACGGCGTGCCGCTGGAGGAGTTCGTCGACGCCTTCGTGTTCACGCGATTCGAGCCCGCCGGTCCCGTCACCGGCAACGACTCGGTACGCTCGGCGACGTCGATCCTCGACTACATCTTCCGGGAACTGGGCGTGTCCTATCTGGCCCGCGACGACCTCGCCAACGCCGATCCGGGGGAGCTCAACGCCGACGGCCTGGGACGCGGCAAGCTGGACGACGCCGAGGAGCACGCCGGTGAACCCCAGCCCGCCAGCCACTTCATCTCCCGCGGCTTCGCCCGCGGCGCGGCTCCCGACAACCTGGTCTTCCTGCCCTCGGCCAAGGAACGCGGCCAACCGCCGAACGCGCTCGAGGCCGATGTCTGCGCCGCCTGCGGCGACGTGGCCGTGGTGCGCAAGGGCGCCAGCCTGATCTGCGAGACCTGCGGGGTGCGGGCGGACGGCCACGGCGGGGACATGACCGGCTAGAGGGTGGGTCAACCGCGTTCACGATCAATCAGGTCTTAAAGCTTGGCCTGTAGACCTTGACGGTCATCGGGTCGGAGACCGTCATGAAACCGCCGGTAGTTATGTTGGGCTTGGCCCTCCTCGTGGCGGCCGTTCCCGCGGCCGCCCAGAACAGCGGCCAGATCGCCCAGGCCCAGCGCGGCGCAAGCTGCCCCAAGTGCAATCTCTTCCAGGCCGACTTCACCGGCCTTGAGGTCCAGGGCCGCAGTTTCGCCGGCGCGCGCCTGCGCCAGTCGGATATGTCGCTGGCGGTCATGAACCGCACCAACTTCGCCGGAGCCGACCTGCGCGACGTCGAGGCCTATGGGGCGGTGCTGTCCGGCGGCAACTTCACCGGCGCCGACCTCACCCACGCCAACTTCGTGGGCGCCTATCTGGTGGGGTCGAATTTCACCGGTGCGAAGCTGGAGGGGACCAATTTTTCCGGCGCCAGCCTGAACGGCGCCAAAGGCCTGTCGCAAGCTCAACTCAATCGAGCGTGCGGCGATCCCTCGACCGGTCTGCCGCCGGGCCTGCGGATCCCAGCTTGTTGAGAACGGTTCGCTAAGTCGCTGAGAATTACCGCGAATTAAGTAGCCTCTCGCGGGTTGTACAGGCACATCATCAGGCCATGGATCGCAATACCCGACCCCTGACGCCCCGGTTCGCCGCCCTGCTGGCCGCGATCGCCGCCACCACCGCCTTCGCGCCCGGCCTCGCCAGCGCCGCCATTGGTGACAAGGACGTGGCCCGGATGGTCTCCTTCGGCGGCGCCTGCAGCCGCTGCGAGCTCTCTGGTCGCAAGCTCAACGGCGCGCAGTTCATGGGCGCGAATTTCTCCGGCTCGGCCCTGGTCGGCTCGGACCTGCGCGACGCTCGGTTCTTCGGGGCCAATTTCGCCGGCGCGGACCTGTCGCGCGCCGATCTCTCCGAATCCGAGATGGTCGGCGCCAACTTCGCCTCCGCTGTCCTGGTCGACGCGCGGATGCGCTCGGTGGAAGCCAAGGGCGTGAACTTCGCCTCGGCCAACATGACCCGCGTCGACATGCGAGATTCCGAGGCCGTCGGCTCCAACTTCGCCAAGGCCAACATCTCGTCCGGCCGCTTCCAGGCCGCGGCCATGAACGGCGTGAACCTGGCCAAGGCCGACGCCCGCGGCGCCAGCTTCCGCGACGCGGAGCTGTCCGGCGCGACCATGGTCGGCGGGCGGTTCGACGAGGTCTCGTTCCGCGACGCCGACCTCGACGGCGCCAACCTGATTGGCGCCACCTTCGCTGGCGCCGACTTCCGCGACGCCAGCCTACGTCACACCCATATCATTGGAACCGACCTCTCTCGCGCCCGGGGGCTCAACCAGGATCAGATCGACGAAGCCTGTGGCGACGCCTCGACCAAGCTACCCGCAGGCCTGACCGCGCGGTCGTGCAGCCGCAAGATCCGCTTCGTCGGCGCCCATCACGCACCGGTTCCGGCCGTAAAGGCCATGCCAGCGGTTCCCCCGGCGCCGCCCGCGCCCCGCTATATCGTCGCGAACGACTAAGCGTCTCCGCCCGCGCCGTCAGACCTTGATCGGCGGCGCGAGCCGGATGTGCAGTTCCTTGAGCTGACGCTCCTCGACTTCCGACGGGGCGTTCATCAGCAGGTCCTGGCCTTGCTGGTTCAGCGGGAAGGCGATCACCTCGCGGATGGCGGTCTGGCCGGCCAGCAGCATGACGATCCGGTCGATGCCGGGCGCCAAGCCCCCGTGCGGCGGCGCGCCGTGGCGGAAGGCGTTCAGCATGCCGCCGAACTGCTCCTCGACCACGTTGGAGCCATAGCCCGCAACCTCGAAGGCCTTCAGCATCAGCTCCGGACGGTGGTTCCGGATCGCGCCGGAGCACAGCTCATAGCCGTTGCAGACGATGTCGTACTGATAGGCCAGGATCGACAGCGGATCCTGGGTCAGCAGGGCCTCCATCTCGCCCTGCGGCATCGAGAAGGGGTTGTGCGAGAAGTCGACCCGCTTTTCGTCCTCGTTCCATTCGAACATCGGGAAGTCGACGATCCAGACGAACTCGAAGCGGTTCTCGTCCACCAGCTTCAGGTCGGTTCCAACCTTGGTCCGCGCATTGCCGGCGAACTTGGCGAACACCTTCGGATCGCCGGCTACGAAGAATGCGGCGTCGCCCTGCCCCAGACCGAGCTGGCCCATGACCGCGCCGGTGGCGTCCGGGCCGAGGTTCTTGGCGATCGGGCCGCCCCAGCCGCCCTGGTCCTCGCTCCAGAAGATGTAGCCGAGGCCTGGCTGGCCCTCGCCCTGGGCCCAGCTGTTCATGCGGTCGCAGAAGGCGCGGCTCCCGCCCTTCGGCGCCGGGATGGCCCAGACGGCGTTCTTAGCGTCCTCGAGGATGCGGGCGAACAGGCCGAAGCCGCCGCCACGGAACCGCTCGGACACGTCCTGCATGATCAGCGGATTGCGGGTGTCGGGCTTGTCCGTGCCGTACTTCTGCATGCTCTCCCGGTACGGGATGCGCGGGAACGGATAGGGCGTCACCGGCTTGCCGTCGGCGAACTCCTCGAAGACGCCGTGCATCACCGGCTCGATGGCCGCGAACACGTCTTCCTGCGTCACGAAGCTCATCTCGACGTCGAGCTGGTAGAATTCCAGGCTGCGGTCGGCGCGCAGATCCTCGTCCCGGAAGCAGGGCGCGATCTGGAAATAGCGGTCGAAGCCCGAGACCATCAGCAGCTGCTTGAACTGCTGCGGCGCCTGGGGCAGCGCGTAGAACTTGGTCGGATGCAGCCGCGAGGGCACCAGGAAGTCGCGCGCGCCCTCCGGCGACGAGGCCGTCAGGATCGGCGTCTGGTACTCGAGGAAGCCCTGGCCGATCATGCGGTTGCGGATCGAGTGGATGACCTTCGAGCGCAGGACGATGTTCTTGTGCAGGGTCTCGCGACGCAGGTCGAGATAGCGGTGCTTCAGCCGGATCTCTTCGGGATAGTCGGGCTCTCCAAACACCGGCAGCGGCAGCTCGGCGGCTTCCGACAGCACCTCGACCGTGCGCACCCGCACCTCAACCTCGCCGGTCGGCAGGTTGGCGTTGATGGTCTCAGCCGAACGGGCGACCACCTCGCCATCCACCCGGATCACACTCTCGGCGCGCAAGCGCTCGATGACGTCGAAGCCGGGGGTCTCCGGGCTGATGACAAGCTGGGTCAGGCCGTAGTGGTCGCGCAGGTCGATGAAGACCAGACCGCCATGGTCGCGCTTACGGTGGATCCAGCCCGAAAGTCGGACGGTCTGGCCCGTGTCGGCGGCGCGCAAGGCGCCCGCGGTATGGCTGCGGTAGGCGTGCATTTGGAGTCGCTTGGGCTCTGAAAATCGAGGCGCGGAAGGGCGCATGTAGGCCCCCGAAAGTCAAGGCGAGCCGCGCGTCTTGGCGGCTTGACCGTTCCCGAAACCCGGTGACAAATCGGCCTTCCCGGCGCCTGCCGACCTCAACCGACGAGTCGCGGATGGACCCGGGTCCCGACCTAGAGCATCACCACCATCACCACACCGGCCGCCGCTGGTTGGATATCGTGCTGGGCGTCTCGGCGATCACCATCTCGGTGATCTCGCTGTTCGTGGCCGTCCACCACGGCAAGACCATGGAACAGATGGTCGAGGCGACGACCTGGCCCTACGTCGACTTCGCGTTCAGCAGCCGCGACGCAAACGGCGCGCCGGGCGTCAGCCTGTTCGTGATGAACTCGGGCGTGGGGCCGGCCAAGATCGAGAGCTTCGAGATTTTCCACGGCGGCCGCGCGATCGAGAATGGCCGGGCGCTGTTGGACGCCTGCTGCCAAGGCGACGGGGAAGAACGCGCTAAGTATATGAACTCGTCCGTCAGCGACCGCGTCCTGCCGGCCAAGGAGACGATCGTGTTCTTCCTGGCCAAGGCCGACGGCCTATCGGCCGGTCAGATGGATCGCCTTCGCAAGGTGCTGCCAGAGTTGACCGCGCGCATCTGCTATTGCTCGGTCCTGCACGAGTGCTGGATCCGTGACAGCAGTGCGCCAGGGCCAGAAGAGACGAAATCCTGCGCCGCTCCCAAGGTCGCCTACAACGACAAATAGCCCGACCGGTCGGTTACTTCGCGGGATCGACCAGGGCCTGGTAGACCAGGGTCCGCGACAGGCCGCCCAGGTCGCCCGTGCCGCTATACTGCTGGACCATGCCGACGAAGATCACGTCGTTGGTGGGATCGACCCAGAACCAGGTCCCGGCCGCCCCGCCCCAGCTCATGGTCCCCTTGCCTTCCAGAGTGCCGGCCCGGCGCGGATCATCGACGACCATGACGTCGAGGCCGAAGCCGATCGACTCGTTGAAGAACGACGCCGCTGAGCCGTTGGAGGTCACCAGGGCGGCGGCGGGGATCTGGTTGGTCCCCATCATCTCCACCGAGGCCGGCGACAGGATCCGCGCTCCGTCCAGCTCGCCGCCATTGGCCATCATCTGGGCGAAGCGTGCGTAGTCGGCCGTGGCGCCGACCAGGCCGCCTCCGCCGGATTCGAAGGGCGGCGGCTTGGTGAAGTCCTGCACCTGGGGATTGTCCGGACTGACCACGGCCTCGACAATCTGCTTGGTCTTGGGATCCTCGCCGTAAACGGCGGCCAAGCGCGGGACCTTGTCGGCAGGAACCATGAAGGCGGTGTCGGTCATCTTCAGGGGTTTGAAGATGCGGCTGTCCATGAACTGGCCCAGGGTCTGGCCCGACAGCCGCTCGATGATCGCGCCCTGCAGATCGACGGCGACGCTGTAGGACCAGCGCTCTCCGGGCTGGAACAGCAGCGGCAGGCCGGCCACCTTGGTGGTCAGGTCCTGCAGGCCGTTGGAGCCCAGCACCTGCTGCTCCTGGTACATCTTGTCCACCGGGTGGCGGTCCGACAGGCCATAGCCGAAGCCCGCCGTGTGGCTCATCAGCTCGCGCATGGTGGGCGCGCGCCGGACCGGCGCCAGGGTCGGCTGACCCTTGCTGTCGAGGCCCTTCCAGACCTTCAGGTCCTTCAGCTCGGGCAAGAACTTGGTGACCGGGTCGTCCAGCCGCCAGCGGCCCTCCTCGAACAGGATCATCATGGCCACGCCGGTGATCGGCTTGGTCATGGAATAGATGCGGAAAATGGCGTCCTTCTGCATCGGCTGGCCGGTGGCCGCGCTCATCTTGCCATAGGTGTTAGTCGCCACGACCTTGCCGTGACGGGCCAGCAGGGTCTGCATTCCCACCACCCGTCCGTCGGCCACGGCCTTGGCCATGGCGGCGTCCAGTTTCTTCAGCCGCTGGGAGTCGAAGCCCACCGATTCGGGGCTGGCGGCGGCGGCCAGGGCCGGGGCGCGCGCCTGGGCGTGGACGCCCGGCGCGGTCGTGAGGCTGAGCGTCGCGACGGCGAGGGCGGTCGCAAGAAGATGGACGCGGCGCGTCATGATGTTTCCCCCCGGATTTTTCTTGTTGCGCCGAGCTTACCCCGCGGGCGGCAAGGCGGACCAGCCTCGAAACCTCGCTTCGACTCGACCTCAGGTCGCGCGCGAAGCGCGGATCGTGTTCAGATATAGGTCGAAATAAACGTGAGTGTGTTCAGCATAATGAAATATATGTTGGTTGAACGGAAACATTTTCGATCTCGATGGTTGTGTCATCGAAGCGAGAACGCAGATATGCCAAACCCTACTATAATATTTGTCGACGACGACTTCATATGCAATCTCGATATCTGCGAAATCCTTCGCAAAGCAGACTTCACGGTGGTGACGACCTATTGCTCTTCCGCTGCGTTCGAGGCCATCTCCACTGGTGGTCGTCTGTCCGGCCTGGTGACAGACATCGACCTTGGGCCCGGGGCCGATGGGTTCGAGGTCGCGCGCCGCGCCCGCGCCGCCTATCCTGACCTGCCGATCATCTATATCTCCGGGACCGCCGCCGCGCGGCATTCGTTGGAGGGGGTCGCCGACTCGACCTTCCTGTCCAAACCCTGCCCGCCCCACCAGATCGTCGCGGCGTTGAATCGCGCGATCCGGCTCGAGGCGGTCTGAGCGCTCTGCCGAGCCGCCCCGGCCCTGGATCTCGCGGGCTTCTTCCTGGCCGCCGCCCTCGCTGTGGCGACGAGCGGTTAGGCAGGACACGACGAAGGCCTGGGTTAGACTGGCGACCTCAATTCAGGCCCGGGGCCGCCTTGAACCGCATCATCATCCTCGGCTGCGCCGGCAGCGGCAAGACCACCCTGGCGCGCCAGCTGGCTAGGCGGATCGCCGCGCCCGTCATCTGCCTGGACGAGATTTGGGAGCATCTCGGGAAGGACAACCTTGGGCGCTTTCGCGAGATGCTGACCGAGGCCCACGCCAGCGAGGCCTGGGTCAGCGACGGGAATTTCGCCCTGGCGACCTTCGACATCCGCCTGCCGCGCGCGGACCTGGTGATCTGGCTCGACCGGCCTCGCCTGTCCTGCGCCTGGCGCGCAACGATGCGCGTGTTTCAGCCCGGCCAGCACCACCGGCCCCGCGACGTTGCAAAGGTGCTTCGGTTCATCTGGGGCTTCGACCGCATCAACCGCCCGCGCATCGAGGCGGCGCGCGCCGAACACGGCCTGCATGCGCCCGTCGTCCGCCTGCGAAACGATCGGGAAATCGCCGCCCTCCTGCGAGCGGCCCGCCCTACTTCGGCTTGAACCGCTTGCTGGTCGGGAAGCCCTTGGGCGCCAGCTTGCCGGCCGCAGCCCGCTTGGCCAGCCAGTCGCGCCATTCGCCCCAGACCCGCGTGCGGCCGGCGGTGTCGATCCAGGTCGCCCCCTCCTCGGCCTTGAACACGATGGCGTCGCGCAATCCGCCCTCGCGATAGGACTGCAGCTTGACGCCCTTGCCTCGTGGCATTTCCGGCAGCTCGGCCATCGGGAAGATCAGGATCTTGCCGTTGTCGCCGATGACCCCCAGGTGGTCCCCGGTGGCCGGCAGGGCGAAGGCCGCCCCCTTGGCGCCGGCATTGAGCACCTGCTTGCCGGCTCGGCGGAACGAGATGGCTTCCTCCTCGGGTAGGACGAAGCCGTAGCCCTCCTTCGAGGCGATCACCCGCTTGGTCCCCGGCCTGTGGGGGAAGACGTCGACGATGGCGGTCTTGTCGTCCAGGTCCAGCATCAGCCGCAGTGGCTCGCCGTGGCCGCGCGCCGACGGGAGCTTGTCGCAGGGGATAGTGAAGAACCGGCCGTCTGAGGCGAAGATCAGCAGCTTGTCGGTGGTCTCGGCGGGGACCACGAAGCCGTGCTTGTCGCCTTCCTTGTACTTGAGCTCCGACGGGTCCTCGACCTTGCCTTTGGCCGCTCGGATCCAGCCGCGGTCGGAGAGGATCACAGTGATCGGCTCGCGCACGATCATCGCCTCGATGGCGGCGTCGGCGTCGACCGTGGGGGCGTCCTCGAAGATCGAGCGGCGGCGGCCCAGTTCAGTGTCGGGACCCAGGACCTTGCGCACGGCCTTCAGGCCGTGACCGACCAGCTTCCACTGCTGCTTGTCGGAGGCCAGCATGGTCATCAGACCGTCGCGTTCCTCGGCGAGCTCGGCGTGCTCGCGGCGGAGCTCCATCTCCTCCAGCTTGGCCAACTGGCGCAGGCGGGTGTTGAGGATGGCGTCGGCCTGGAGATCGCTAAGCGCGAAGGCCTCGATCAGTTTGGCCTTGGGATCGTCCTCGTAGCGGACGATGCGGATCACCTCGTCCAGGTTGAGGTAGGCGATCAGCAGGCCGTCGAGGATGTGCAGCCGGGCTTCAATCTTGCCCAGCCGGTGCCGGGCGCGGCGCACCAGCACTTCGCGGCGGTGGTCCAGGAAGGCCTGCAGGGCCTGGCGCAGGCCCATGACACCGGGCGAACCGCGGGCGTCCAGCACGTTCATATTGACCGGGAAGCGGGTCTCCAGGGCCGAGAGCTTGAACAGGCTCTCCATCAGCACCTCGGGCTCGACATTGCGGCTCTTGGGCTCGAGGACCAGGCGCACGTCCTCGGCGCTCTCGTCGCGCACGTCGCCCAGCAGCGGGGCCTTCTTGTTCTCGATCAGCTCGGCGAGTTGTTCGACCAGGTCGGCCTTCTTCACTTGGTAGGGGATCTCGGTGATGACGATCTGATAGGTCCCGCGACCGCCGTCTTCCTTTTCCCAGCGCGCGCGCACCCGCACCCCGCCCCGACCGGTGGCGTAGGTCTCGATCATCGAGGCCTTGGGCTCGACGATGACCCCGCCGGTCGGGAAGTCCGGCCCCAGGACGTGCTCAGCCAATTGCTCGGTGGAGGCCTCGGGATTGTCCAGCAGCAGCAGGCAGGCGTCGATCAGCTCGGCGGCGTTGTGCGGCGGGATCGAGGTGGCCATGCCCACGGCGATGCCGCTGGAGCCGTTGGCCAACAGGTTCGGGAAGCCGGTGGGCAGGACGACGGGCTCTTCGTCCTGGCTGTCATAGGTGGGCTTGAAGTCGACGGCGTCCTCGTCGATGCCGTCCAGCAGCAGCATGGCCGCGGCGGTCAGCTTGGCCTCGGTGTAGCGCATGGCGGCGGGGTTATCCCCGTCGATATTGCCGAAGTTGCCCTGGCCGTCGACCAGCGGATAGCGCTGGGAGAACTCCTGAGCCATGCGCACCAGGGTGTCGTAGATCGACTGGTCCCCGTGCGGGTGATAGCCGCCCATCACTTCGCCGACGACCTTGGCGCACTTGCGCGCCGCGTTCTCGGGATTGAGGCGCATCTCACGCATGGCGTAGAGCACGCGGCGCTGCACGGGCTTCAGGCCGTCGCGCACGTCGGGCAGGGCCCGGTCGGTGATCACGGAGAGCGCATAGGCGAGATAACGCCGCGACAGGGCCTCGGTCAGGGGCTCGTCGATGATGCGGGCGCCGTCCCCGTCGCCGGGCGGCTGGGTGAGAACTGTCATGTCGAATCGGACCTAAGGAGTTCCGTCCCTTCTAGCGGCCCGCGCGCGCGCCGTCCCCGCGACGGAAAGACTCTTCACAGCGATCTCTTCAGTTCGGCCACCCCGAACAGCATCAGGATCGCCCCGGAGACCCGGTCGATCCATCTGCGCGCCGTGGGTCCGATGGCGCGCCGGCTGAGCGCCATGGCCCCGACCAGACCGCACCACCACAGCATCGAGCCCGCGAAGACCCCGGCCACGGTCAGGACCGCGCCCGGCGCCGAGAAGCCGTCCGCTGGCGCCAAGGCCGCGAAGATCGCGGCGAACATTACGATGGTCGGTGGATTGGTCAGGGTCAGCAGCACCGAACCGGCGAAGATCGCCAGCGGCGCGCCATCCGGCCGCACAGCCGCTTGCGCCTCCGGCTTGCGGCGGAAGGCCTTCAGGCCCAGCCAGATCAGGAACAGGCCCGCGGCCAGGTGCAGTGACTTCTGGTGCGCCAGCATGAAGGCCGAAACCCCCGCGAGGCCCAGCGCCGCGACGCCCGCGAAGATCGCGTCGCCCACTGCGATGCCGGCCCCGGTGGCGATCCCCTGCCCCCAGCCGCGGGTCAGGGTCCGGCGCACGCAGAGCAGGCTCATGGGACCGACGGGGGCGGCGACCGCCAGGCCGACGCCGACGGATTTCAGATAGAGGGGCAGAGCGTCCATGTTGGTCTCTTCGAAGGTTGGGAGAGCAAAAGACCCCGCCGACGGGGTCGGCGGGGTCTTTGGTCGCTGATGGCCTTGGCGGTTCGGCTAGGCCGTCATCCGCACGCACAGCTCCGCCCCGCCGCCTTGGCGACGTTGTTGGGAGACCTGCTGCTGGTAGGTGCGGACCATGGGGCCAGGATAGCCGCGCTTCGCCCGCCAATCTATCCCTCGGCTAGAGCCGTTGCGCCTCGTTGAGCCGGTCCACCAGCCACACGCGGGCCGGCGGTAGCGGCCGGTTCAGGGGACCGAAGACAAATAGCTCCAGGAAGTGGGCCGTCAGGTCGAGGCCGGCGCGGATGTCGCCCTCCGATAAACCGCCCTGGGACGACAGCATGAACGGCGGCAGGGCCAGCAGGCGGTCCTTGTAGGGCTCGCCCGCCGCGCGGCAGACGGCCCGGCCGGTGCGCGGACTGACATAGATCAGGTCGTCCACCGCCCCGGTGGAGGCGCACTTGGAGAGGTCGAGGCCGAAGCCCAGGTCCTGCAGCAGGCCCGCTTCGAAGCGCACGAAGATGGCCGGCCAGATGTCTGGCGCGAGCAGCGACTGGGACAGGGCCTCGAAGGCCAGGAAGGCGCCAGGGTGGGGCTCGCGCTCCGGCAGGGCCGCGGCGGCCACGGCGGCGGCGGCCGAGAGCCCCGCCAACGCCAGGGGATCGTCGAACAGCACCGAAGGCCCCTCGCCCACCGGCTCCAGGGCCGCCGAGCCGAGCTGATCGGACATCCGCGAGCGGTATTGCAGGATCACCCGCGCCCCGGCCTGCAGGAACGGCTTCATCCGTCGCGAGGCGCCGCCGGCCACGTGAGCGACGTACTTGCCGTGCCGCGCGGTCAGCAGTTCGACGATGGCCCCCGTCTCGCCATGGGCGCGGGCCGAGAGGACATAGGCGTCGTCCTCGAATTCCATCAGGGGGCGGCCGCGGCGACGGCGCGCGCCAGCACCGGGCGCCAGTCCGACGCCACCGGCAGGCCGAAGGTCGCGGCCAGCTCCGCCTCGAGCTCGTCCAGGCTCAGGTCGCGGCGCTCCATCGCCCCGTCGCCGGCCCGCACGGTCAGGCGGTTGTCGCGCAGGACGTAGCGCGCCCGGGGCGTGGTCTTGCAGACGATCAGCAGGTGGCGGAAATGCGAGCTGGGATGGGTCGACGAGAACCAGTTGTTCAGCTCGTAGTCCTGGTCGAGCTGGATGTCGGGCGGGATCTGGTAGACCGGCGCCCAGTCCTCGCCGAGTAGGGCCTCCATCAAGACGTCGTCGCCGACCTGCGACAGCCGGTAGGTCTCGTGCGCCGTCGGCTGCGGCCCGCGCTCGGCGAAGCGCAGGGGCGCGGTGGGCACGCAGCTGCCGAAGCCCACGTCGCAGAGCCAGGCCTCGCCGTCGATGGTGACGCGCAGCACCATGTGGGTCCGCTGGCGCAGGGGGGCGTCGAGCGGACGCTGCCACCGGACCCGGGCGATCAGGCCCTCGACCTGGAAGCCGAGCTCGGTCAGCACCCGCTTGAGGAGGCTATTCTGCTCGTAGCAATAGCCGCCGCGCCCGGCGCCGATCAGCTTGGCGTCGATGACCTCCGGCGTCAGGTCGACCCCGCGGTCCAGCAGCACGTCGATGGCTTCGAACGGGATCGAGGCGGGATGCAGCTCCAGCAGCGCGCGCAGGACGTCGAGCGTCGGTTCGCGCGGGCCGTCGTAGCCGATGCGGGCGAAATAGGCGGTGAGATCAGTCATCGCGCTCACCCATGAAGCTCAGGCGTCGAAATCCAGGCCCACATCGCCGTAGAATTCGCGCTTGTCGGCCCAGCGCTCATCGACCTTCACATGGATGAACAGGTGGACCGGCCGGTCCAGCAGCTCGATCAGCTCCTCCCGGGATTTCTGGCCGATCCATTTCAGGGTCTGGCCGTTCTTGCCCAGGATGATCGGGCGCTGGCTCTCGCGCTCCACATAGATTTGCTGCTCGATGCGCACGGAGCCGTCCTTGCGCTCCTCGAAGGCGGTGGTCTCCACCGCCGCGGCATAGGGCAGCTCCTCATGGACCCGCAGGAACAGCTTCTCGCGGGTGATCTCGGCGGCCAGCAGGCGCGCCGGCAGGTCGGCGGTCTGCTCCTCCGGATAGAGCCAGTGGCCCTCGGGCATCAGCTCGGCCAGCCGGGCCTTCAGGTCGTCGACCCCTTGGCCGTCGGCGGCGGAGATCATGAAGACCTCGGAATAGACCCCGGTGTCGAACAGGCGCTGCGACAGGCCCAACAGGCGGTCGCGGCGCATGCCGTCGATCTTGTTGAGCGCCAGTATGGCCTTTTTGCCGGCGGCCTTCAGCCCCTCGACGATCGACTCCACGTCGATGGCCGAGCGCTTGTCGGCCGACTTGGCGCCCGGCTCGGCCGCGGCCAGCTCGGCCACGGAGTCGACCAGGTGGACGATGCAGTCGGCCTCCTGGGCCCCGCCCCAGGCCGAGCGGACCATGGCCCGGTCCAGCCGGCGGCGCGGCGCGAAGATGCCGGGGGTGTCGACCAGGATGATCTGGGCCTCGCCGGCCATGGCCACGCCC
>NZ_JAUYOJ010000074.1 GCF_030697925.1 Phenylobacterium sp.
CGGCGCCTCGAAGAAGGGGGGGAACAAGCTTCGCAGACGGTCAAAGAGATGATCGCCGTAGGCGTACAACAATTCAGCCACCGACAAGCCGGTCGAGGCGGAAAGTCGGCCCAGCAGCACGACGATCTCGTCATGGGCGTAGGTGTCGGTCGCCGCATAGACGCCGCCGGAGGCCAGCCCCTGGGGATCAAGCATGACGTCGGCGGTCTCAAGCCCGAAACGGCCCTCCACCATCTCGACCAGTTCGGTAAAGACTATCCCCTTCATGTCGTTTCACCCCACAGCTTGCTTTGCGCCCAAGCTAAACCCATGCGGGTGAAGAAAGAGTGCTGAGCACACGACTGAGAGGTCCCGTGCGCTAATGTCGCAGGCTGGTGTGAAGAGGCGGACTGTTCTTGGTCTAGACGATCGATGTCCCATCGCGTGGTGCAACCGCGGGGGGCGAGGGGGCGAGGGGGCGAGGGGGCTAGGACGGCGGGGCGCCGCCATCACCGTCGCCGGGCGCCTTGCCGCAAGGTCTTCGACGGCAGTTCGCCGAAGCGGCTTTGATACTGGGCGGAAAATCGGCCGAGGTGGGTGAAGCCCCATTTCAAAGCGATATCGGTGACCGAGGCGATCGTGACGGAATCCTGCAGGTCCTGGCGAACCCCAGTGAGCCGGATCTCGCGCAGGTAGGTCATCGGCGGCATGTGTTTGAAACTCTGGAAACCCGAATTCAGAGCGCGCACGCCGACGCCGCATTCAGCAGCGATCTCGGCGGCGGAGAGCGGTCGCGAGGCGTTCGCCCACATGAACTCTATCGCCCGCTTTACATAGTAGGGGGACGCGCTGCCCATCGGCCGCCGAAGGTCGGCGGAGAAGCGGTGGGGAACGTTCTCGAGCAACAGCGCGATCATCGTGTCCTTCAATCGCTTCATGGCGATCGGGGACTTGAGCAAGGGCGCGTCGTTTGCAAGGCCGGCTCTCAGCGCGATCGCGAGCGCCGAAATCGCTGGGCCGACGCCTGCGGTCAGGCTCACGCTCGGCGCGAAATCGAGCGGCCCCTGAACCGGACGCTCGATCAGGTCGGCCAGGTGTGCGGCCATCTCGGTCCGCCCTACGCCGATCGCCAGCAGCTCGCTTTGCTCGGAGAAGGTCTTGCGCGAGCACAAGGTGAGATCGCCCAAGCACGCCGAGTCCGATGTGGACCGCGTTCGTCTGGAGCCCTCTCTCAATTCGAGCGAGCCGCTCAGGCCGAGATACAGGCAGTAGAGATCCAGGCCGGAGCCCTCGATCGTGTCCAAGATCGCTCCCGTCGGGAGCAGCGAGTCGAAGAAGAAGTCGAAGTAGTAGACCGTCGTCTGGAAACGAATATCGCGCCGATGGTTGAGTGGGCGAACGCGGACCTCCGCCATCTGCCTGGAGAGAATTCCCGACAACTCGTCAGCGTCATCGCTAACGATCCGGGTAAAGTCCCGTTCTCGGGTCTTGCGATGCATGTCGGCGAGGGTTCCAATTCACGACCGCCGTCACCTCCGCCCAAAGGGCTGAGCTTGTTGAAAGGTCAACGGCGACGCCGGGGTAACCTTACGCGCGGGCGGCGATCCCGAGTGTCGACAAGGTTCTGACCGCCAACTGCAACCTAGAATATCCGATTCTGGAGCCAAGTATCCCTGTTCGGCAACGAAATACCGCTTCCTGGCTCGGGGCTAGCAGCTGATCGCGAATATTTACCATTACCTAATGTTCAATATAAATATCTGAATCCGTACGAAAATCCTAACCTTGGGCGGGTTCAGGCGGGCCTGGCGCCACCCCAGTGAAGGGTGTTCGGCGCCACGCAATATTCTGGAGATATCCAAGCGATGTCGTTTCTCGACAACCTGAAGCTGACCAACAAGTCGTTGGTTCCGTTGCTGTGCATGGCGTTACTGTTCGCCGGCGTGGTCGCGTTCGGTGCGGTTCGACTGGTCGAGATGGGGCGGCGCTCCAGCGACCTCGTCGAGCATGCCGATCCCGCGGCGGCGCGCGGCATCCGGGCCGCCCGGGCGGCCAACCAGGTTGCCTACGACGTCTATCGCGTCATCAACTATGAGGGCGACAGCGCTGACGCCAAGGCGGCGCTCGAGGATGTCGCAGCCACCGCGAAGGCCGGCGACCGCTTCCTCGACGAAGCGGCGCAACTACACCCGGCCAAGGCCGCTGAGTATGCCGCTTTCAGGGCCCGTTTCGACGCCATCGTCTCCGACGCCCAAGGGCCGCTCGCCGTCGGCTTGGCGACGCCCGGCCTGGAGCGGGGGAGCCGGCTGACACCCGCGGAGCTGGACGCAATGGCCGGCGGCGTCAGGCAGATGGTCCAGGTCGATCGCCAAATCACGACCTTCGTAAAGGACCTAGTCGCGTTCAACGAAGCCCTGATTGCGGAAAACAAAAGCAAGGCCGAGGCGCTGAACCGGGCGGCCAGCCAAGCCGTCTGGTCCATGGTGATCGTGGGCCTGCTGGCGATCCTGGCGGGCGTGGCGACCTCTATCTGGATGACCTTGACCAAGATCACCCGGCCTCTCGGACGCCTGGGTGAACGGATGGAGACCCTGGCCGGCGGCGACCTGCGGGTCGAAGTCGAGGGTCAGGGCCGTCGCGACGAGATCGGCGCCATGGCCAGGACGGTGCAGGTGTTCAAGGACAACGCCCTGAAACTGCGGGCCGCCGAAACCGCCGCCGAGGAGCAGCGAAACCTGGCCGAGGCCGAGC